>JAEEKE010000133.1 GCA_016282255.1 Bacillota bacterium | reverse complement strand
TACTGCACGGATTGTTTATAAATATTATACCATCATGCGCTGAATATGTCAACAATATTGTTTGAAAAGCAAACAATATTCAAACGGTACTGATTGAACAAGAAACGCGGTAGAGCAATGCACAATAGGTTATCCGTGTAAGCTTTGGTAAGTACATAAGCATTTAGCTGTCTTGGAAATGATTTATTCCTTCTTCCATGCCGGAAATAAACTCCCAAAGCAGTTGCCTATGAATCAAAGACTTCTGATGTATGCAGAATGATTCGGGTGACACCAGAAAATCGACAAGGCAGATTTTCGGGATGAGATATTTCGCGGAGACCTTGAAGCTTTTGATCCGACGTTTTTCGCACCAATAGACCGCTGTGCTCTTGTGATAACCGAGAAAAGCCGCGACCTGCTCTGCTGTAATAAGATCATCGTATTCGGATAGTTCTTTTTCAAAGAATTGTCTGAGCTTGGTTATTTTCTCATCATCAAGAGCAAGCATTGTTTCTTTGACAATGTCCCCCTGACGACGAACGCCGGATTTTTCATAATACCAACCGGCAGGAGCCGCAAACCTACAGGGCTTGGCAGCTCTGTCGCGAAGATAGATTATAACGTCTTTTGTCTTGATCGAGTACCTGCGCGTTTTCTTGCCTGTGTCGCGGCAAGGCACAAGTCCGCTTTTAAGCAAATAAAGCGCCGTTGCCTTGCTGATGTGTGCTACTTTGTAGAATTGCTCCTTGTTCATGTCGTTCGGGTATTCTTTTTCGATATCCCGGAGCATATTTTCAAACTTGTCCATTGTAATACCGCCTTAATTGAATTCAGGTTGATAAGCACGGTATCTTTGTTTTTCAGTTTTCTCCCCAGTTCTCTCCTAGTTCTCTCCAAAATCCAAAAATCCTTCTTTTTTCAGCACATCTTTTCGCATTATTCGAATTCTATATGTTTGCTGGAAAAATTGGATCACTTTGGAGAGAAGTCCAATTTTCTTAATAAAATCAACGGATTTTATCTTCCGCTATTTTCCGTTATGTGCTTTCAAATACCGCTAACGCCTTGATTTCTCAGACGACTCGAAATCAGGTGTAGGGCAACCTACCGTGGGTTCGAATCCCACCCGCTCCGCCAAAGGAATAGGAAGTGTCTTTAGGTGCTTCCTATTCCTTTGCTTTAGACATTGTGGGATTCGAAGCCCGCTCCCTCATCAAAGAAACTCTTTTGTCTACCAAATCAAAAGAGGTTTTTTCATATTTAACCTCCGTTTTGATATTCGATTCCCCATCAGCCGAACAGGCCGCGCTTTTTATACGCTGCGGTTTCGGCCGAGATAAACCTATAGCCCGTTTTGGTTATCGCTTTTTCAAGCTTTACGGCGTCCGCGGGCTCCTCGGTCACAAAAGTCGCCTCGCCGCGGACTCGCGACGCTTTGACCTTCTTCGCGTCCGGGAACGCGCGGCGTATCGTTTCACATATATGCGCTTCGCACATTGAGCACATCATACCGTCGATCTTTACAGTTATTATATTCATAGTTCTCCTCCTGTTAGCTATGGCTAACTCTATTCCCTGAAATAAAGGGCTTACGCCCCCGATCGGATCCATTTTTTATCCCAGCGCCACGTCAAGCGCCATCATAAGCGTAAAGCCGAAAGCGAATGAGATCACGCCTATATCGGAATGCTCTCCTGCGGACATCTCGGGTATAAGCTCCTCGACCACGACGTAGATCATTGCTCCCGCCGCGAAGGACAGAAGATACGGCATAGCAGGGACAAGCAGCCCCGCGAACAGGACCGTGAGCACTGCGACGATCGGCTCGACCGCTCCCGAAAGCGTACCGTCCAAAAACGCCCTTCCTTTCGATCTGCCCTCCGCGTGCAGAGGCATCGATATGATCGCGCCTTCCGGGAAATTCTGTATCGCGATACCGATGGAGAGCGCCAGCGCGCCGCCCGCCGTGATCTGGGCGGAACCCGAGATCAATCCCGCGAACACAACACCGACCGCCATTCCTTCCGGGATGTTGTGGAGCGTCACGGCGAGCACCATCATGGTGGTTTTCTTAGCTCTGCTCTTTATGCCCTCCGCCTTTTCGGCGTTCATATGCAGATGCGGAATGATCTTATCGAGCAGAAGCAGGAACAGGATACCGAGCCAGAATCCGATGAAAGCCGGAAGGAACGCCCAGCCGCCCCTGTCCGCGCATTGATCCATAGCCGGGATGAGCAGGCTCCATATTGAAGCCGCGACCATCACGCCACCCGCAAAACCGGTCAGCGCGCGCTGGACGTTTCTGCTCAGCTCCTTTTTCATAAAGAACACGCAGGCGGAGCCGAGCGCCGTGCCGGCGAACGGGATCAATATTCCCAATAAAGCTTCGGAATGCAATGTCATTTCTTCCCCACGAGCAGGCCCGAGCCAGAGAGCTCCATCCAAACGGCCTCGCCCTTTTTCATGAATTTGTCCGTCGTGTCGATCAGCTCGGCCTTCTCATATCCCATACCTTTAAGCTTCTTAACGAACGCCTGCATATCGCCGTATCTCGATTTGGAGAAGATATCGTGAAGGACAAACGTCCCGCCCTTTTTCAGCACACGCAGGGTCTCAAGCAGGTATGCCTGTTTGTCGCCGGGGATATTGTGGTAGACGTAGTTGCTTGTCACCGCGTCGAAGCTCTCATCCGGGAAGTCGAGATGCGTTGCGTCACCCTTTTGGAAGCTCGTGTTATTGACGCCTTCCGCCTTGGCGTTCGACTCGCAGAGGGGCTTGTTGAACGAGGCGTACTCCTTGCCCCAGCGGTCTATCCCGACCACATCGGCTTTCGGGTTCCGCTTGGCGACTGCTATCGCAAGCGCGCCGCTCCCGCAGCCCACGTCAAGGCATCTGCCGCCTTCTGGGAGATTAACGTATTCCGCTACGCCATCTATGATCTGCTTCGACAGCTTTCTGTTGCCGTTGTAATCGAACGCCCGGTACATGAGTATCATCCAGACAGAAACGCAAATACCTATCACCGTACCCAAAAGGAACACGATGAACAGCACGGTTTTGAGTGTTCCGGAGACGACGCCCGTCAGTCCGAATACGATGAACAACAGAAGAAATACGCTCGTGACGGCAAGCACAGTAAGTATCATGCCCTTCGGCATCCAATTCTTATATTCGGGCCTCATTTTTCTCCTGCCTTTCTCAAGGGAATGCTTAATGCTTTTCACAACTGATAATTCTCTTCTATATCAATATCAATTATTGAACAACTCCGCGTTCCCGAGCTCTCCCGCCCTGTCCATCTCCCTTAAGAGTATCAGCCCGAGCAGGAGCACGAGAGCGTGCCCGAAGGATTCCGACCCATGATCGAGCTGGTTTATCGGCCAGGGCATAAGCCCGAACAGATTGCCGACGACGCCCGCCATCATCAGGGGGTTGCCAAGCGTGGCGAGTATTCTCGCAGCGGTGTTTTTGAGAGGGATGATCCTCTTCCAGACCAGTACGATCATAACGACCGTCAGAACTAAGTCGCAGAGTATGAACGCGATAAGCATCGGCGCGGCGTTCGCGCAGAAGACCTTGTTCGCGATCTCCGCCGCCTTATCGATATCCCCATAGCTCTGATAAACGTATTTGAATATCAGCGCAACGTTCATGAACATTGCGTGTACGTAAGCCCATGCGACGGTTCCGGTTATATAGGCGACGCGGAAGAGCTTCACCCATATCCTGTTTTCGCCTTCCCCGACGTGCAGCTTCAAAAGACCGTACATTCTATGAAAGCCCAGGTAATAGAGGAAGGTCCCGAAGAAGCCGCAGAGTATGCTGGCGATCATGCGCCAGGTGCCCATCTCAAGATACGCGACGCGCACCATGAAACCGATGGTCTCGGTCGATTGTCCCCTGCCTATCGCGGCAAAGAGGAAGTCGCCTATCACGTACAGAAGGCATCCGATAATGCCCGCGATCAAAAGCCTTTTCGAGTTCTTTTTATCCATAAAGCTGAACCCCTGTTCCCTGTTTTGCCTATCGTTTTCAAGCGTTCTCGTTTGAGTTAGCCGTGACTAACTCGCATCTCAAAAAATAAAACGCTCGGCGCCTTCATTTCAGTTAGCCATGTCTAACTGACTATATTATAATCACTTTTGCGAAAAAATCAAGAGGTTTTGATAAGAATTTTCAGAACCTCTTTTTCACCTGAAAAACTTTACTTTATTGTCATTATGCAAGTACGATCTTCCACCGTAAGGAAAAAACACCGCCGATCCCGACCGCTAATACCGCAAACTATACCGAATTGACAAACGCTGTTGACTGCATGGCCTTGCGGTGATAATATTATGCGTAAGTAATCCCCCGGAGGAATGAAATATGGAAAGGCATGATACCGTCTACGATCAGTTCATTCAGATAATGAAGGAAGAGCTTAAGCCAGCAATGGGCTGCACAGAGCCGATCGCCATCGCTTACGCCGCCGCGAAGGCGCGAGATGTGCTGGGGGCAAAGCCCGAAAGGCTGCTTATCGAGGTCAGCGGAAATATCATTAAGAACGTAAAGTCCGTTGTCGTGCCGCATACGGGCGGGCTTCGCGGGATCCCCGCCGCGGCTGCAGCCGGAGCCGCAGCGGGCGACGCATCAAAGGAGCTTGAGGTCATTTCGAACGTGACCGGGGAAGGTATCGCCGCGATGCGAGAGTTTTTGAAGACCGTTCCGATCGAGGTAAAATTCGCCGATACTCCGCATATCTTCGACATTATGATAACCGCGTATGCCGGTGCGGAAAGCGCCTTTGTGCGAATAATCGAGTATCACACGAACATCGTCTGCATAAAGAAGAACGGCGAAACGCTCTTTGAAAAGGAGCTTGAAGAGCAGCAGGACGGGCTGACAGACAGGAGCGTGCTCTCCATAGAGCGCATAGTCGAGTTCGGCAAGACGGTCGATCTTGACGACGTTAAAGAGCTCCTTGAGCGGCAGATCAACTACAATATGGCCATTGCAGAGGAGGGCCTTAAAAACAACTACGGCGCGAACATCGGCAAGACGTTGCTCGCTCAGGGGGACGATATCCGCATGAAGCTGCGCGCGTACGCGGCAGCCGCGTCTGATGCTCGAATGAACGGCTGCGAAATGCCCGTCGTCATCAACTCCGGAAGCGGTAATCAGGGCATCACCACGAGCGTGCCGATAATCGTCTATGCAAGGGAGCGCGGTCACTCGCACGAGGAGCTCCTGCGCGCGCTTACCGTCGCGAACCTCGTCACAACGCATCTTAAGACCGGCATCGGCCGTCTCTCCGCCTATTGCGGCGCCGTCAGCGCTGGCTGCGGCATGGCTGCGGGCCTTGCGTTCATAAGGGGCGGCAGGTTCAGTGAGATCGCTCATACCGTAGTAAACGCGGTCGCCATGAATTCGGGCGTTATCTGCGACGGCGCCAAGGCGAGCTGCGCCGCTAAGATCGCCTCCGCGGTCGAGGCCGGCATCCTGGGCCTTGAGATGTTCGAAGCCGGCAACCAGTTCTTCGGCGGCGACGGCATCGTCAAGAAGGGCGTCGAAAACACGATCGCCTCCGTCAGCCGGCTTGCCAAGCTCGGCATGGCGGAGACCGATAAGGAGATCATCCGGCTGATGCTGGACGAGTGATCAAATCAAATAATGATCGGTCTTAAAGAACTGCACCGTATGCGATGCAGTTCCTTTTTATCTCAATGACCTTGAATATTTCGTGTTTTCCTGATAATATTATGTGTAACGGATAATCCACGGAGAAATCGATGCTTGAACTTCAAAACATTTCAAAACGATATAAGACCGGAGAGCTGATCCAAAGCGCGCTCGACGACGTCAGCATTTCGTTTCGCGAGAGCGAATTCGTCGCGGTGCTCGGCCCGAGCGGGTCGGGCAAAACGACGTTGCTCAACATCATCGGCGGGCTCGATCGCTACGACAGCGGCGACCTTATAATCAATTCAGTTTCAACGAAGCAGTACTCCGACCGCGATTGGGATACCTACCGCAACCACACGATCGGCTTCGTGTTTCAGAACTATAACCTGATACCGCATCAGAGCGTGCTTGCAAACGTTGAGCTCGCGCTGACGATCTCCGGCGTTTCGCGTTCGGAGCGCCGCAAAAAAGCGAAGAAGGCGCTTGAGAGCGTCGGCCTCGGCGACCAGTTGCATAAGCGGCCGAACCAGATGTCAGGCGGACAGATGCAGAGGGTCGCCATCGCGCGTGCGCTCGTCAACGATCCGGACGTGCTCCTTGCCGACGAGCCCACCGGCGCGCTCGATTCTGAAACGAGCGTTCAGGTCATGAAGCTGTTAAAGGAAGTGGCGAAGGATCGGCTCGTCATAATGGTCACGCATAACGGCGAACTGGCCGACACCTATGCGAACCGCATCGTGCGCCTCCGCGACGGCAGGATAATCGACGATTCGAATCCTTTCCATGGCGAAGAAGTCACAGAGGAAGAATCGGGCAGCGTCGGTAAGCGCACCTCGATGAGCTTTCTGACAGCGCTGTCGCTGAGCTTGAACAACCTCAGGACCAAGAAGGGCCGCACCGTACTGACGGCTTTTGCGGGTTCCATCGGCATAATCGGCATTGCGATGATCCTTGCGCTTTCGACCGGAATCAGGAACTACGTCAACGATATCCAGCGCGAAACGCTTGCGTCCTACCCTATAGTGCTTGAAAAGCAGCCGAACAACATGCTCAAATCCTTAGCGGAATCGAGGCGCAGCATGCAGGAGGACGCCGAGCCGCGCGAGGAAGGCAGGGTCTACACCGACCCGAGGCTCTACCGCATGTTCAACGCGGCTTTTACAGGAAGCGGCGAGGAGAACGACCTTGCCGGCTTCAAAAGCTGGTTTGAAGCGAAGCTCAACGATGACAGTCAACAGGCAGAACAGAAGAATTCCAAATCAGTCGGCGAGCTTATCAAAGCCGTTCAATACGATTACGGAGCGCATCTGAACGTTTATTTTGAGGATTCCGAGGGCGAATGGCATAATACCGATATCTCAAAGGCGGTATTCGGCAGCGCGGGCAGCGGCGAGGACAACGCAGGCATGAGCATGTTCAACATGGTGTCATCCCGAATGAGCGTGCTGAATCTGTGGTCCGAGCTGCTTCCCGGCGGGAACGGTGAGCTGATCGATCCGATGATCACCGAGCAGTATGCGCTTGAAGCGGGCGAATGGCCGAATGAAGCCGGAGAGATCGTGCTCATAGTCAGCGAGAACTACGAGATAGTCGACAACGCCTTCTACGCCATGGGCATGATCGACCAGTCGGAGATCGAAGAGATGCTGCGCACCGTCTTCCGTTCCGAGGAGATCGAAGAGAATACGCGCAGCGCAAAGTTCGATGAACTGATCGGAAAGCGCTTCCGCCTGATAACCGATTCGGATCTTTACCGCAGGCGCGAAGACGGTTCGGGGTATGAAAACATAGAGAACGATGAGGACTCGCTCAAACTGGTAGTCAAGAACGGGCTGGAGCTGACGCTCGTAGGCATAATCCGTCCGCTTTCGAGGAGCTCCCTGCCGATCACGGGTTCATTCGGCTACACCTCGCTTCTGACCGACTACATTATCGAACGGACTCTTTCTTCGCAGGTCGTAAAGGAGCAGCTTTTGCCCGAAAACGAGAATTACGACGTCGTAGCGGCGCTTCCGTTCGTTATCGACGAGGACGAGCTGCCGTCGGCCGAGGAGAAAGCGAGCTCGATAAAGGAATACCTTTTCGGCCTGAACGACGCCGAAAAGGTCGAGACCTATATCAAGATACTCTCCGTGCCCGATCCGACAGAGCTTGAGATGACCGTTCAGGGCTTCCTTACGGCATATCCCGACAGGGCCTCGCTCGAACAGCTTGCCGCGGTCTCATTCGGCTTCGATCCCGACGAGATCCGCGAATACCTTGCCGCATACGACGATGACGAGCTTCGTGCCATGATGCGGGAGCAGATAGAGAACCTTATCAAGACGCGCAAGGAGGAGACCGCGCGCGCCGAAGTCATGCGGCTCGTTATCGAGAACTCGGTCCCCAACGATCTGTTCTCTGTCAGCGGGTACAGAGCCGTCGCCGCAATGTTCGATGAGAGAGTTTCCGCCGAAAACGATGTTCAGACGCTCGCCTCGTGGTACGATATGTTCATGCCCGCCGCCGTGTCCGGCAAAACGCTTTCGGAGCGGCTTGAAGAGCTCGGCTATATCGACCGCGCCTCCCCCGCCTCCATCAGCATCTACGCCGAATCCTTCGACGATAAGGAAGCGATAACCGATCTTATCAAGGAGTATAACGACGGCGTGGAAAACGAGGAGGATGCGATCGAATACACCGATTACGTGGCGCTCCTTATGAGCGGCGTAACGACGATCATCGACGCGGTCTCCTACGGCCTTATCGCGTTCGTCACGATCTCGCTCGTGGTCTCGTCGATAATGATCGGCATCATCACCTATATCTCGGTGCTCGAGCGCACTAAGGAGATCGGCATCCTCCGCTCGATCGGCGCGTCGAAGCGCAATATCTCCTCGGTTTTCAACGCCGAAACGCTCATCGTCGGATTCTTTGCCGGCCTTATCGGCATTGGACTGACGGTCCTGCTCTGCATACCGCTGAACCTGATCCTGCATAAGCTGACCGGCATAGAGACGATAAACGCGGTCCTGCCGCTCAAAGCGGCGATCATACTCGTGTTTATCAGCATGGGACTTACGCTGATCTCCGGCCTGATCCCCGCCGGCATCGCTGCAAGGAAGGACCCTGTCGCCGCGCTGCGCACCGAATAATCTCCTTTGATACGGCAAAACGCGGACCCGCAAAGGATCCGCGTTTCTCTTTTTTTGTTAATGGATGATCACTCCATCGGTGAAAAATCTTCCTTGCCTACTGCGCAGACTTCGCAGGCGAAATCCTCGGGAAGGTCCTCCCACTTTACGCCGGTCTCCTCTTCATCGTAGACCCAGCCGCAGACATTGCATACGTACTTCATTTTGATATCCTCCTTTAATTATTTTAGAAATTTCTTGACGAGCCATACCACGAGGCATGCGCCGCCGATCGAGAGCAGGATGCCGGTGACCCAGCCGCCGCCCACGCCGAGCAGGTTGCCGACGAGACCGCCGACGAGACCGCCGACGAGACCGAGGATGATGTTCTTGAGCAGACCGCCGCTGCCGCCGTTCATAAGCTTGTTGGCGACGAAGCCGCAGAGAGCGCCGATAGCGAGTTCAACTAACAGTTTCCAGATCATAATGTGCCTCCTGATTATTTGGAATGTATCTCGACAAGGCCCATCGGAACCCTGCCTTTATCTGAAAGAGATCACGACGAGTACCGAGGCGATGAGCAGAAGGGCGGTCAAACCCGCGGCCCATTTTATCCATTTGCGGTCTGCGAGGAAAAAGGCGACCGCGGAAAACACACAGCCGATGAACACAGCGGCGCACTGCATGCAAAAACCGATGTAAACGGCGAGATAATCGACCCCGCTCGCATTCTGCCCCGAAAGACTCAGATACTCCTTTATCAAGGAAACGGCATTGACGACGCACCAGGCAAGGGATGCAAGCGCCAATACCGTAAGGATCAATGCAGCGATCCTTTTGGTCATTATTTGAAGTACCTGTCGAGCAGGCCCTTCAGCGCCTTGCCGTGCCTTGCCTCATCGCGAGCCATTTCATGGACGGTGTCATGGATGGCGTCGAGATTCAGGGCCTTTGCGCGCTTTGCAAGGTCGGTCTTGCCGGCGGTGGCGCCGTGCTCGGCCTCAACGCGCATCTGGAGGTTCTTCTTGGTGCTGTCGGTCAAGACTTCGCCGAGGAGCTCCGCAAACTTCGCGGCATGCTCGGCCTCTTCCCACGCTGCCTTCTCCCAGTAGAGACCGATCTCGGGATAGCCCTCGCGGTGAGCTACGCGGGCCATGGCAAGGTACATTCCGACCTCGCTGCATTCGCCCTGGAAATTGGAGCGCAGATCCTTGATGATGTCCTCGGGAGCGCCCTGTGCGACGCCGACGACGTGCTCGGCCGCCCAGCTCATTTCGCCGGACTGCTCTATGAATTTGGAAGCGGGCGCATGGCATACGGGGCACTTTTCGGGAGCCTCGGGGCCTTCAAAGACATAGCCGCAAACGGAACACACAAACTTCTTCATATTGTTTTCCTCCATAATGATTTTGCTTTTCTTCTGCACCCTAAGGGTGTTCGGATACTGAAATTGTATCATATACGGAACCAAAGTCAACAAAAACGCGGGCGGCACGTTAATATATTTTATCGAATTCGCAGAAAGCTTATTTCAGTACCCGCTTGATGATCGCGCACTGGAGCGAAAAAGGAAGCAGGTTCAGCAGCAAAAGCAGAGGATTTCTGTTGATGTTCACGACAGCGCTGGGATGCTTTGCTGCTATTGCGCGCGAAACGGCTTTTGCGATGCGCTCGGGCTGCACGGAGCGCTGTTCAACGCCGTCGACTATGCTGCGGAAGCGCTTTGCGTTCACGGCATACAGCTTTGTCGACTCGGTGAAGCGTTCGAGCGCCCTCGTCGAATCGTCAAGCAGACCCGTTTTCACCGCTCCCGGGCGTATCAGTATCACTTTTATCCCAAGGAGCTGAAGCTCCATCCTCAGTGAAAACGCGTATTTCTCGACCGAGGCCTTGGTGACGGCGTATAGCCCCGTGAACGGCAGAGGATCGAGCGGCGCAAGCTCCGAGGAGATCATTACGATGCGGCCGTTCGGTTTAAGAAGCGGAAGGAAGGTCTTATTGACGCGATACGAAGCAAAGAGATTGACGTTGAAGCTCTTGAGGAACTCTTCCTCGCTTATCTCGACCAGCGAATCGAGCATATAGATCCCCGCCATATCAATGATGCAGTCAAGCGAATCGGTCTCTGCCGAAACTGCGGCGAAGGCGTTATTAACGCTTCCGGGATCGGTCAGATCGGTCATAACGAACCGGAGCCCCTCGATAGGTTCGGGGGCCCGGATATCGAGGCCGAAGACGCGATAGCCTTCGCCGATCAGCCTTTTTGCGGCGGCAAGCCCCATGCCTCCCGCCGCGCCGGTAATCAATGCGGCTTTCATGCCTCAGATAACGCCGTTCTCGCGCAGCCAGTTCTCGATAAACGGCTTGGAAGCCTCTACCCCGCTGCCGCAGAGGGGCAGGCCCGTGCCGAGCTTCGCGCCCGGGCAGAGCTTTTTGATATGCTCCTCGCTCTTGCCCATGTCGCTCCCCTCGTTAGTGCAGAGAGGAAGGATGGTCTTGCCGGAGAAATCAAAGGCCTCGAGGAAGGTGAAGACGGCCATCGGCATGGTGCCCCAATAGTTGGGATAGGCAAGGATTATCGTATCGTACCTGTCGATGCTGACGGGCATCGAGACGAGCTCCGGCCTTGCGTCGGCGTCGAGATCGGCGCGGGATTCGGCCATGCAGACGTCGTACTTCTCTGAATACGGCTTCTTCATAGTGATCTTGAAGAGGTTCGCGTCGACGAGCTCGCGGATCTTGTTCGCGGCGACCTCGGTATGCCCGACTTCGATAAACTTTTTGTTGTAGCCCACGTAGTTTTCGTCGTTTCGCGAGAAGAACGCGACAAGGATCTTTGCCATGTGTTTGCCTCCGAATTTGTTTTCTTTCCGACGCCTTTTTATCGGCATCCGCTGTTTCTATTGTAAGACCATAAGCGCAAAAAAACAATAAGCCGGGAATGCATTGAAATAAAATATATAAAACTGCGTTTTGCCGTTGAAAAACGAGATGAAGTGTGATATACTCTTTTCGGAAAAGGGGGTGTCCATATGGAATCTGAACCTAAAAAAATAAAACGCATAGGCGTTTTGACAAGCGGCGGAGACGCGCCGGGCATGAACGCGGCCGTGCGCGCGGTCGTCAGGACTTCGGTCGCGAAGGGGGTCGAGTGCGTCGGCATCCGCAGGGGCTGGCAGGGCCTTATCAACAGCGATTTCGTGCTGCTGAACCGCGACAGCGTCAAGCATATCCTTCCGCTCGGCGGCACCATGCTCTACACCGCCAGAAGCGACGAGTTCCTGCAGAACAGCGGCCGCGCAAAGGCGGTCATCACCTGCAAGATGCTCGGGCTTGACGGCATTATAGCCATCGGCGGCGACGGCACCTTCCGCGGCGCGCTCGAGCTTTCGCGCCTCGGCGTTCCGGTGGTCGGCATACCTGCGACGATCGACAACGACGTGGGCTGCTCGAATTACACGATCGGCTTCGATACCGCCTGCAATACCGCGATCGAATGCATCGACAAGCTGCGCGACACCATGCAGTCGCACGAGCGCTGCTCCGTGGTCGAGGTCATGGGCAGGAACGCAGGCTTCCTTGCGCTGTATGTCGGTATCGCGGTCGGCGCAACGGCCGTCCTCGTACCGGAGCACAAGGTCGATTTCCAGAAGGATATCATCGAGCGCATACAGAACTCCAAGCTCGCAGGCAACTCGCATTTCATGATAGTCGTTGCGGAGGGCGCGGGCAGCGCGGTCGACTTCGGCAGGATGATCCACGACGCCGTGGGTATGGAACCGCGCGTCACCGTGCTCGGGCATATCCAGCGCGGCGGCACGCCGACCGCAAGGGACCGCGAGACCGCAACAAGGATGGGCTATTCCGCCGTCAACGCGATGGTCGAAGGGCGCTATAATTCCATAATCGCCACACAGGAAGGCGGCATCGTCGAGATCCCGATCGAGGAAGCGCTCAAGATGAAGAAGCACCTGCAGATGGACCGGTACCGCATCATGGAGACGATGCAGCTCGGCGGTTCCACCACGCTGCTCGACGACTTTTGATGAGCTTAGATACAGGCTTTAGCCGCATTTCGTGATTTGAAGCATCGTTATCGAGGCGTCGATCAGTGCGGACGGGTCGCGCCCGGGCTCGAGCCATTCCTTCGAGCAATCGTTTGGAAGGATGAGCGGCATTCGGTCATGAAGGTGCTTGAGCTCCTCTCCAGGTTCGCGAGTCAGCACCGTGAAAACCGGAAGCCCCTTCTCGAATCTGTATAAACCGCATAGAAAGATCAGGCCGGAGTCCTTATGTACCGCATATTTGGCTCCGGCTTTCGTTTTGCCGTTTTCAAGCGGGATATGCTCCCATTCAAAATAGCAGGATGCGGGGATCAGGCAGCGGCGGTCGATATAGGAATCGCGGAAGGCCGCCTTTTCACTCGCAGTCTCGATGCGGGCGTTCACGATCGGAGCGCGGGTCCCTATATCAAAGCCCCATTTCATCGGGAACGCATGCACGTCTCCGCGCTTTGAACGCGCGATAACAGGAGCGACGTCGGTCGGACGCACCTCCCCCGCTGTCACGAGCTCGCGGCCAATGAGCCGAAAGCGGTCCGCAAGCGGGGAGACGAGCGCCTCGTTTACGAAGGGCTTCATCTCCTCATTCTCATGCTCTATCAGGAAGCGCACGCACATGGTCACACCTCTTTAAAGGTCAGCTCCGCATCGAAGCATGAGGCCGCCGAGGTTTCATCGAATGCGGAAACGATTGCAACGTTTTCATGCTCGCGGGACGCAAGCTTAAGAACGTCTCCCCTTCTGGCCTCATGGCGAAAGATGAGTTTTAGGTCCGAAACGAAACTCGAGCAGCCGTCGAAGAACGGGAGCGCATCGAGCGCGATGTCGGTATAGATGCAGTTGTTCAGATGATTGTTTTCATCAAGGTCGGAGACGCGAACGATCCTGCTGCCGCGCTCCGTCATTTCGGAAAGGTCGAACGCGCGGGGGACGGACAGCGTGCGGCACTGCATGCCTAAGGATTCGAACTGAACGGGAAACGCTTTCGGGCGAACGAGCGCGCGGGTATCGTAGCGAACGAGCACCCAGCTCGTGGTCGCGTGCGCCGCTTCTTCCCCGCCCGCCGATATCTCGAATTCACGCGTGAATGTGATGCCCTCGATCCTGTTATTGAAGGTCCGGACGGAGACGATTTCGCCTTCGCGGATCGGGCGGAAGAACTCGAGCGCGCATTTGGTCATCACGAATACCGTGTTTATGCTGCGCATAAAGCGGTAGGTGCAGCCCATAGCGTCGCAGTCCTCGCGGGCGAGCTGCTGCATATGGCGCATCAATGCGGAGGGCTTCAGGATGCTGTTCGGGAAAACGTCGAAGCTTGATATCTTGATCTCTTTTGTGAGCATGCCCTATTAAATGCTCCTTTCGTTGATTTGCATCTGCTGCCTGAAGATTATAACACAATTCGTTCTCAAGGACAAATCCCTCAATTCAAGATTGCCCGAAAACCTTCACTTATGCTATAATCTTCTGGAAGAAAGGCTTGGCTTGCGAGGTGAAAGCTTTGAACAAAGGGATTGTCGATGATGAGATCGAGCTTATACCTTACTATCCGAACGAGCAGGAGACGCTTGAATGGTATCTTGACATGGACGTCTGCAAACAGTGCGATAATATCGACTGCGTCTATGACGCCGAAAGACTCAACGCGATGTATTCCTTCCTGAGCACTCACGGGGACTGCTTTTATATCAGTTACAATGGAAAGCTCGTCGGTGACTGCACGCTGAGGGACAACGCCGAGATCGCGATAGTCGTCAGCAAGCCCTATCAGAACAGGCATATTGGCCGCAGATGCGCTACGGAGATGCTCAGGCTTGCCAAAGAAAAGGGATTTGAAAAGGTCAGGGCAAATATCTATTCTTTCAATACTCAGAGCAGAAGGATGTTCCTTGAGGTCGGGTTCAGGCAGACGGATGAGGAATGGTTTGAGTACGCTTTTGAAGACTGATCACGCAGGTATATTATTTGAATATGGAAATCAGAAACAAAAATCTTGAATATCTCGAGCTCTATAAGAGCGTCGATCGTTTCATTAGGGACGCTTACGCAACAAGCGAAGGCGTTTCGGAGTATATCCGCAATATGGAATCAAAGAGCGTTTTGGGTTCGAACGTTGTGCTGACGTGGGCTACCGATTAAAAAAATTAAAGCGTGCAAGATGGATAAGAAATCAGCTTTCTCATGAAGTCGGTTTTGACGCTGAAATACTGGAAGATCGCGATCTGGCTTGGATGGAGTCTTTTCTTGAAAAGCTTCATAACGCGGTCGATCCCCTTTCCATCGTTCTCAGCTGCGAAATTGAGAAGGAAAAGCTCGACAGGGAAGCGGCGGAACGGGCTAAACAGGATTCTGCTAAGGCAGTCCATGGTCAGAGCATAATGCCGGATCAGTCCAAACCTGCAGTTAAGATCAAAGCTGTAAACAAGCCCAGAAGAAAGTCGCTGTTGGAAAGGATTAAAGATTACTTTAACGGATATTAAGATCGTAATCGCGCAAACCGCGTCACCGGTGCGGTTTCTTTTCGCGGCTTCGTATCCTTTTATTCTATCACCAAAACCAAGGGGGCAGCGTTTGCTGCCCCTTTGGTTTTGGTGGACGGGGATGGATTCGAACCATCGTAGTCTGTGACAACGGATTTACAGTCCGCTCCCTTTGGCCGCTCGGGAACCCGTCCTCAATTCGACGTTGACTATTATAACTTAAAATCGCGATTTGTCAACCTCTTTTTGTATTGAGTAGAATATTCTCTGAATAGTCCTAATACAAAGAACCTCTGATTGCTGATTCGAATTATAAAACCGAGCCGACGGTCCACTCCGCCGGCTCACGTGTTTTGGGATATCGATCAGCCGGGAGGCCACTGCATGCTTCGGCCGCCCAGGATGTGCATATGCAGATGCTTCACGCTCTGCATACCGTCCGCACCGGTGTTGACGACGAGCCGGAACCCGCTTTCGTCGATGCCCAGGTCCTTGACTATCAGCTTAACGACGGAGTGCATATAGGCGATCGTTTCGCCGTCGGCTTCAAGGATGTCGTTAAAATGCTGCTTCGGGATCAGAAGCACGTGAACGGGCGCCTGCGGGTCGATATCGCGGAACGCCAGCACTTTTTCATCCTCATAGACCTTGTTCGAAGGGATCTCACCCGACGCTATCCGACAAAAGAGACAGTTCTCCATCTTTATCCTCCTCTCTTCCGTTTATTATCGCGCGCACGAAGGAATTCGGCGCAAAATTACCGTTTATCCTTACCCGGACATAGGTATCCGTATGCCCGATCGAGCATCCTTCCATGTTCTCCTCGATCAGCACTTCCTGAGTGCTGCCATCAAAGCGGGAAAGGTATTCCTCCTCAAGCATTTTTGCGGTTTTTATCAGCTCCCCTGCCCTTCTGGTCTTTTCGGCGTTTGACAGCTGGCCTGGCATCCTGTCGGCCTTGGTGCCGCTCCGGCGGGAATACGGAAATACGTGCGTCTTTGCGAGCCCGATCTTTTTCATAAACGCGATCGTCTCAAGGTGCTCTTCCTCGGTCTCGCCCGGGAATCCTGCGATAAGATCCGTCGTTATCGAGGTTTCATCGCCGAATGCCTGCCGGAGTTTTTGAACGAGCTGATAATACTGCTCAGAAGTATAGCCGCGCTTCATCCTGTCGAGCACGGTATCCGAGCCGCTCTGGAGCGAAAGGTGGAACTGCCTGCATACGCGCGGTTCTCCGGCCAGCTCCTCTATTATCCCGTCGTTCATCAGATGCGGCTCGAGCGATCCGAAACGGATGCGCTTGATGTTGTCGAGACCGCTGAAACACTTCACCGCGTCGGCTATCGTAGTGCCGTCCTTAAGATCGACGCCGTAGCTCATAAGGTGTATACCGGTCAATACGACTTCGGGATAACCTCTTTCGTTCAGCTTTTCAAGCTCCTCCCTGACCGAAGCAATGCTCCTCGACCTCAGCGCGCCCCTTGCGAACGGTATCGCGCAGTAGGTGCAGAACAGATTGCAGCCGTCCTGTATCTTAAGATATGCCCTCGTTCTGCCCTCGTTCACTGCGGATAAAGGCTCGAAGAAGCTGTCATGCATCACGTCCTTTACGATAATGCGCGTTGTTTCGTTTTCGCCTGAAAACAGCGATTCGGCTATACCGACGATATTTGCCTTATCGGTGCTTCCGATGACAGCGTCGACGCCTTCGAGCCCGGCGGCCTGTTCGGGACTGCGCTGAGACCAGCAGCCCGCGGCTATGAGCTTCGCGTTTGGGCTCAGACGGTGCGCCTTTGAGATCATCTGCCGAGATTTGCGGTCGGCTATGTTCGTGACGGTGCAGGAATTGACGATAACGAGCTCCGCTTTGGAAAGATCTTCGGTCTTAATATGACCCGCTTTCTCAAGCAGTTCAGCCATCGCGTCGCTTTCATATTGATTTACCCGGCAGCCGAGGGTGATGATAGAAAACCGCATATCATTCCTCCAGCTCGTACATCAGCATTGCAAGCATTGCCATACCTGCGGTCTCCGTTCTGAGTATCCGTTTGCCGAGCGAGACCGAGCGGGCGTTAGGGCAGTTTTCCATCAGCCGGTCGATCTCCTCCTGCTCGAATCCGCCTTCGGGACCGATAAGCAGCGCGATACGCGGCTGATCTTTATTTGCAAGTATTCCCGCTTTTGCTTCCATGAGCGCCTGTTTCAGACTCAGCTTTTCTTCGCCCTCGTAGGCGATCAGCAGCAGATCAAAGTCCGAAAAACCGCACTCCTCCAGTTCGGCGGGCGGATAGACTTTGGCGCAGGTCGCTCTTCCGCATTGCTTTGAAGCTTCCTGGGATACTTTTTCGTAACGAAGCAGTTTATTCTCGTTTCTTTCAGGCTTGACGACGCAGCGTCTCGAATGCACGGGCCGGATCGCGCTGACGCCGAGCTCGACGCATTTCTGTATGATGAGCTCCATCTTGCCGGCTTTGGGGAGGCATTGAAACAGCGTTACCTTGACGTTCGGCTCGGCATCGCATACCCTGGCGCCTTCGACGGTGAGATGCACCTCGCATTCACGTCCGTCCCTTGCGGCAAAAGTTTCGGAAATGACGGCCGTAAGCTCAGTCCCCGAACCGTCGATAAGGATGACCCTGTCGCCCTTCTTCATGCGGAGCACATTGAGCATATGCCGCGCTTCATCGCCGACAAGGGTCACTATGCCACACATATCCGTTTTTTCATCAATGAAGAATCTTCGCATATGATTCAGTTTCTTGCAAGCACCGCGCGCCAACCCTCTCCGTTCTTGACTTCGAGCACGGTAAGGCCGACGGAGCGAAGCGCAGATAGCACCTCGTCCAGCCTGTCGTCGATGATGCCGGAGGTTATCAGAAGGCCGTTCTTCTTAAGCAGCATCGGGAAGACCGGGGCGAACGCGATTATGACGCTTGCGACGATGTTCGCAAGCACTATATCGTATTTGAGCTTTGAGACCTCGTTCCTGAATTCCTTGTCGGAGAGGATATCGCCTATGCGGATCCTGTATTTTGAAAGATCCACTTCGTTGAGCAGCGCGTTTTCCTCCGCGACGCGAGCGGCGACGGGATCGATATCTATCGCATAGGTCTCCTCGGCGCCCATAAGGCTTGCGGCTATCGAGAGGATACCGCTGCCGCAGCCGAGATCGGCCACTATATCGCCGGGCTTAATATGCTTTTCGAGGAGTTCAAGGCACATGCGGGTGGTATGATGCGTGCCCGTGCCGAAAGCCATGCCGGGATCGATCCTCAAAACAGCGCGCGTGTTGCCTTCGGGCACCTCCTCCCATGTGGGACACACGAGCAGTTTTTCACCGACCTCGGTGGGCTTGAAATACTGCTTCCAGTTATTTGCCCAATCCTCTTCATCAACGGTGCGGACGCTGATCTCAAGGCTTCCGAGATCCAGCCTGAGTCCTTCGCCGATGGTTTTGAGTTCTTCCATCGATGCGCGAACAGCCTCTTCGACCCCTTCGTTTTCGGGAACGTCGGATACGTAAGCCTGAACGGCGGGTTGTTTGTTCATAGCCGCTTCATCGGCATAGTCCCAGTACTTCTCAGCCGAACGCAGGAGCTGCTCGATCTCGTCCATGCCCTGGATGATGCTCACCTGCTGTATCCCGAGCATATCGAACCTGGCGAGTACTATTTCAACGCCCTCCTCGGATGTGTTGACCGTTATTTCTTTCCATTTCATTACTGTATCCCTGCCTTAGGTCACGAGTATTTCGTTGAAGACATTATATCATTAAAAGCAGAATAATCAAAGTCCAATTTGCCTTTTAATAGATCGTACAGAAATGAACCAAAAATAGCGGACGTTCATGCTTCTATATCCTTTCTATGCAGACAGCGCGGGGAAATATAGTCGGGTCCGTCAAAAAAAGAACTTGCTCTTAGCTCAATGTTGATGTATAATAATATGATGTATGGTAGAATGTGTTAATAATATGCGTAAAGCATGTTTCCATACGTAAGGCCGCAGCGCGGTCAATGAAGCCACAGCAATATGATGCTTCGGATAAGGAGTTTGCTTTGAATAAAAAATACAGAAAGAAAATCGTATCGGTAACGGTCGCGGCGCTCATGCTTTTGGGCGTCTGCTTTGCCGTATTCGGTGCGGATGCTATCCGTGCGGAATCGGGCACCTTTGACCCCCTTGCCGCAAGCAGCACTTCCATCGAGGCCGATCCTCCCCGTCTTTCGAGCGCGGGTTACGTTACCATTATCATCAACCTGCATAACGGGAACAGCGTTTCCCAGCCCGGCTCCATCGGCGTGCCCGAGCTGAATCTCGATCCCATTCCCACGCCCGCGCCCAGCGACGATCCCGGTCCGGTCGAGACCGAGAAGCCGACCGAGGTGCCCTATGAGACCACTCCGCCCTATACCGGCGACGGCGCCTATACGAACATCTCCATCGCGAACAGCTACGGGGTCCAGTTCAACACGCCCGACGTTCCTGCCGGAAGCACCGGCACGTTCCGCGGTTCCATGATGATCACCGAATCGATGATCGGTTCGCCGCTCACCTTCACGATCTACTGGCACGACAATTCCGACGGCGTCAACTATTATAAGACCCTTTCCGTCACGGTGCAGCGTTCTGACACCGCGTACCTCCGTCTGACGAGGACGGCGAACGTCACCAGCGCAGCTCCCGGCGAGCCCGTTGTGCTTACCTATACCATGGTCAACACCGGTACCCGCAGGCTCAACAACATTACGCTTACCGATGAGAAGATCAACGGCAGGAGCGCGCTCACCTCGCCCTTCTCCCTTTCCTCCGGCGAAACCAAGGTCGTTGAATTTACCTACACGATGCAGGGCGAGAGCGTTACCTCAAAGCCCACTGCGACCTTTACGCCCGACGGCAGCTCCACGGCGCTTTCGGTCACGATCTCCAATCTGACGATCGGGCTTGTGAACGCGCAGCTTTCCAAGAGCGTCAACGTCGGCAACGCCACCGCGGACGGCGTGCTGTTCACGCTGTTCCTGACCAATAACGGCAGCCAGAACCTGAGCGGGCTTACTGTTAAAAACGATCTCGGTGAAACGCTTTCCTCCGGTTTCAGCCTTGCGATCGGTGAAAGCAAGATCATCGAGCATTTCGTGCCCAATCCCTCGACCGTGCGCAACGTGTTCTTTACCATCACGGGCACCTATGCTTCAGGCAAGGTATTCACCGATAATACCACGAGCTATACCGTCCGCCCGTATATCGACCCCAATACGCTGGGCCTCAAATTCACCGCGGAGATAACGAAGCAGCTGAGCAGTGAAAACCGCATCATCATGACCTTCAACGTCCGCAACACCGGCCGCGTGCCCTACACCGAACTTAAGCTGACCGAAGCCCAGCTCGGCTACGAGCTCCACCGCATCGAGGAGCTGGCGCCCTCCGCAGAAGAATCGTTCAGCGTCGATCTGACGCTCGAGGGTCCGCGCGAGCTGGTGTTCATTCTGACGGCAAGCGACCCCTCCGGAAACGAGTATTCTTATGAGGCCGTAGTCAACGCCGAGTATCAAGACCTTGAATCGGCCATACCGAACGTGACGCCCGACCCCGGCGGAGAATCCGGCACCACGATCGTCGATATCAATATCGACAATACCATCAATGAGCGCGGCGAAAAGCTGCTGCATTGGTGGCACATTCTCGAGATCATCTTCTTTGCCGCGCTCGCGCTTATAGCGCTGCTCGGCGGTATCGAGATCTGGCTCTATTTCAAGAATAAGAACAAACAGAAGAACAACTGAATCCTGCGGCCGCGGTGAGCACCCGAAACAAAGGATGCGGCCCGGCCGTTTTCTTAGCGGGCTATGCCTGCTTTAATACATAGAATCATGACTAATCTCAACGGATCTTCCAAGGATCCCACCAAGCTCCTCGTTCTCTGCGGGCTTTTCGCGGCGCTTATCACGGTCGGTACGCTGATAAGCATTCCGCTGGCCGGCGGGCACGGCTATATCAACCTCGGCGACGCATTCATTCATGCGGCGGCATTTGTGATCGGCGGCTGGCACTGCGCCGCGGTCGCGGCTGTCGGCAGCGCCATTGCCGATCTTATCCTCGGTTACGGGATCTACGTTCCCGGTACCGTCATCATCAAGGCTTTAACGGCGTTCGTCTGCTTTCTGCTGCTCAGGAAGCTTCGCTTCAAGCCGCTTGCCTGCATCATCTCCGGCCTTATCGTGCCTTTGGGTTACCTTGCCTATGAGCTGATGCTATCCGCCTTCGGCGCTTTTGAAGCGCACGTCGCTTTCTTCGACCTTACATGGAATATGATCCAGTATGCCGTCTGCGCTGTCATCGGCATAATCGCTGTTTCTCTTATCGATAAAATACCCTATGAGCGCTGAATGCCTCCCTTCCGATCGTTGAATCTATGCCCGCTTATCAATTCATAATCCTTATATCCGTCGTCGTGCTCTTCGGGGCGTTCATCGCTTTTATGCTCATCAGGCTGGCGCTCATGCGTCAGAACGATGCGCTCAATATAACGCGGGCGTGCCAGGATGCGGCGGCAAAGGCAGTCGCCGAGTTCGAGGCGCGTTTCAACGTGCGCATCGGCGCCGTGCAGGACGAGCACGCGCGGGATATCGAGCAGCTCAAGAGCTCGCTCTCCGAAAGCATTTCACTAAGGATGGACGGTCTCTTCTCCGGCGTCTCTCACGGTCAGGATGCGCTTAAGACCACCATCACCGACCGCCAGAGCTTTCTTGAAAAACAGCTCGGCACCAAGCAGGATGCGCTTAGATCGCAGGTCGGCGAACAGCTCCGAGCTATTGAAACTTCGCTCAAGGAGCTTCGTGAGACCAACGAACGCCAGCTTGATTCGATCCGCGGCGTCGTGAACGAAAAGCTCCAGCAGACGCTCAACGAACGCCTATCCGAGAGCTTCAAGCGCGTGGACGAAAGACTGACGGAGGTCTATAAGGGCCTTGGCGAGATGCAGTCCCTCGCAAGCGGCGTGGGCGACCTTAAGAAAGTGCTCTCCAACGTCAAAACCCGCGGTACTTTGGGTGAGATCCAGCTTCGCTCCATCCTCGAGGAAGTGCTCGCTCCCGAGCAGTACGTACTCAATTTCGACGCGGGCAAGGGCACGAATGAAAGAGTCGAATTCGCGGTCAAGCTCCCGAACAACGGCGACACGCCCGTCTTCCTGCCTATCGACAGCAAGTTCCCCGCCGATATGTACATCCGGCTCAACGATGCCTATGAATCCGGTGATCCCGACGCCGTCGACGCCGCGCGACGTTCGCTCCGCGATTCGCTGATACGCTTTGCAAAGGACATCCATGATAAATACATCAATCCTCCCCGCACGACGAATTTCGCCGTCATGTTCCTGCCGACCGAAGGTCTGTATGCCGAGGCCGTGAGGCTGGGCTTGATCGAAACGCTGCAGTCGCGGTTCAGGATCAATATCTCCGGCCCCTCCACCATGGCCGCGCTGCTAAACAGCCTTCAGATGGGCTTCAGGACCCTTGCCATCCAGAAGCGATCCGGCGAGGTCTGGCAGATCCTTGCGCAGATCAAGAAGGAGTTCGGCACCTTTGACGACGTGCTCACCAATACGCGCCGCGCGCTTCTCAAGGCGAATGACGATCTCGACAAGCTCGTGGGCGTGCGTACGAGGCAGATCCGCAAGGCGCTTGAAAAGGTGGAGGCCCTGCCTTCATCGCCGGACGAAAATCCCGTCGATCTTCTTTCCGTCTCCCCCGAGGATACGGACGATGTGGATTGACACAGGAATGAAAATCGTTTATTATAAAGGATAATGAAAACGGCTTTGCCGCTTGAGTATAAATAAAAAGGAGAGCTAATATGCATCCGTTTATCGAGATTCTGGGGCTTAAGATCCCCAGTTACGGGCTGATGATGGCGATCGCGCTCATCACCGCGCTGCTGATCAGCTATTTCCGCGCCAAGAAGGCCAAGCTGGATCTTGACATCTTTTCCAACATGGCGATAATCGCCATCATCTGCGGCCTTGCCGGCGCCTACCTGCTCTACATCTTCGTGACCTATCCCCTCAGTGAGATCTGGGAGAGCATCAAGAACGGCAGTTTCTCAACCTTCAAGAACGGCGGCCTTGTCTTCTACGGCGCGATCATCGCCGGTTTTCTCGCCGCATTCATCTATCTTAAGATAAAGAAGCAGCGCTTCCTCGATTACGCCGCCTGCATCGTGCCCTCCGTGCCGCTTGCGCACGCGATCGGCCGCGTCGGCTGCTTCCTTGCGGGCTGCTGCTACGGACGCTGCATCGATACTCCGATCTCCGTCATCTACAAGAACCCCATCGGCGGCGCTCCCGTCGGCGTGCCGGTCTTCCCGATCCAGCTCGTTGAAAGCTGCTGCAACATTATCATCTTCATCATTCTGCTGCTCTATACCCGCAAGAACATCAAGCGCAGGAGCGTGCTCTTCCTCTATATGCTGCTCTACGGCATCGAGAGGTTCTTCCTTGAGTACGGCCGCTACGATGAGATCCGCGGCATCTTCCTGGGCCTCTCCACCTCCCAGTGGATCAGCATCGCGATGGTCGTCGGCGGAATAATCGGCTTCATCCTGCTTCACAGGCACGAAAAGCTGCACCCGGAGCTTTATGAAGAAAAGCTCCCGGCAGAAGGCGAAGAGGGCTATATCTATCCCGACCAGGAATATGCCGACTACGAGCCCGACGGGGACGGTGAAATAACCGAAAGCGTTGAAGATGCCGCCGAGGAAACCGCCGAAGCAGTTGAAGAGACTGCCGAAGCCGTCGAGGAAGCGGCAGAAGAAGCTGTCAAGGAAGCGGAGGCCGCTGTCGAAGAAGCCGTCGAGGCCGTTTCCGAAGAAGTGCCCTTAAAGACCGAAACCGAAAACTGAACGCAAACATAGTATTCTTACAAAGGATCTGCAAAAAAAGCGGATCCTTTCTATGTTCCTCTGTTCACAGATAAACGGGCTGAAAAAAGTGTAGCAAAAAAAGATATATCTTGAAATTTGGTATTTGTTATTTGCGGCGATAGTGCTATAATAGAGCATGGACAAATGCGGTGCAAGCCGCAAATTCAAGGAGGTCATCTTATGGTCAAACTTACCATCGACGAGAGTCGCTGCAAGGGCTGCGGTCTTTGTGTGCGTGCATGTCCGAAAAAGATCCTTGAGCTTGCAAAGCATAAGCTCAACGAGAAGGGCTATCACCCCGCAGAGATCATCGATCAGGCCGCCTGCGTTGCATGCGCAAGCTGCGCACGCACCTGCCCCGATGCGGTAATCACCATCGAAAAGGACTAATCAGGAGGAAAGAAACATGGCAAAGAAACTCATGAAGGGCTCCGAAGCAGTTGCCGAGGCCGCTATCCAGGCCGGCTGTCATTTCTTCTTCGGCTACCCCATCACTCCCCAGAACGACATTCCCGAATACATGGCCGCTCAGCTGCCCAAGGTAGGCGGATGCTTCCTTCAGGCTGAGAGCGAGGTTGCCGCGATCAATATGGTCTACGGCGCTTCCGCGGCCGGCGCGCGCGTCATGACCAGCTCCTCCAGCCCCGGCGTCTCCCTCAAGCAGGAAGGCATGAGCTATCTTGCAGGCGCCGAGCTTCCCTGCGTCGTCGTCAACATGGTTCGCGGCGGCCCGGGCCTCGGTTCCATCCAGCCTTCTCAGGGCGACTATTTCCAGGCGACCCGCGGCGGCGGACACGGCGATTATCATCCCATCGTACTCGCCCCCTCCTCCGTTCAGGAAGCCGTCGATCTGATGCACGATGCATTCGATCTTGCGGATATCTACCGCACCCCCACCATGATCCTTGCCGACGGCATCATCGGCCAGATGATGGAGCCTGTTGAATTCCACGAGCATGAAAAGCGCGAGCTCCCCGCCAAGGATTGGGCGACCACCGGCTGGGATCCGAACAGCGGCCGTCCCCGTGCGATCGTCAACTCCCTCTATATCGAGGTCGATGAGCTCCAGGAGCTGAACGATAGGCTGCAGGCCCGCTATAAGATCATCCGCGAAAAGGAAGCGCGCGCCGAGCTCTATCACACCGAGGGCGCTGAGGTCATCATCTGCGCATACGGCACCGTTGCCCGTATCTGCAAGTCCGCTATCACGCTGCTTGAGAAGAAGGGCATCAAGGCCGGTCTCGTCCGTCCCATCACCGTATGGCCGTTCCCCGAGAAGCAGCTTGCCGAGGTCATGGATCAGCCCAGCGTAAAGAAGGCTGTTACCGTTGAGATCAGCGCAGGTCAGATGGTTGAGGATGTCCGCCTTACCGTCAACGGCAAGAAGCCCGTTGAGTTCTTCGGTAAGCCCGGCAGCTACACCCCCACCGCTGAAGAAATCGCTGAATACATTATCAAATCGATGGAGGCTTAATTATGAAGACGGTATTTAAGAAAACCCCTATTCTGACCGACGCCATCCTTCACTATTGCCCCGGCTGCGGCCACGGCATCGTTCACAGGCTCGTTGCCGAATGCATCGAGGAGCTCGGTATCCAGAACCGCACCGTTGCGCTCGTTCCGGTAGGATGCGCAGTTTTCGGTTACAGATATTTCAATGTTGACTGCGTCGAAGCCGCCCACGGCCGTGCTCCCGCCGCTGCGACCGGCATCAAGCGCACCGATCCCAACAGGGTCGTGTTCACCTATCAGGGCGACGGCGACCTCGCTTCCATCGGTGCCGCCGAGATCGTTCACGCCGCGCACCGCGGTGAGAAGATCACCACCATCTTCATCAACAACGCTATCTACGGCATGACCGGCGGTCAGATGGCTCCCACGACCCTTGTCGGTCAGAAGACCACCACCAGCCCCTACGGGCGTGACGAGAACCATTGCGGCAAGCCGATCCGCATCGCCGAGATGCTCGCCACCATCGAGGGCAGCGCCTATATCGCCCGCGTTGCGGTAAACAGCCCCGCCAACATCATCGCCGCCAAGAAGGCCATCAAGGCTGCGTTCCAGTGCCAGCTCGACGGCAAGGGCTTTGCTCTGGTCGAGGTCCTCTCCAACTGCCCGACCAACTGGGGCATGAGCCCTGTTGAGTCCATGGAGTGGCTTGAGCAGAACATGATCCCCTATTATCCTCTCGGCGTAAAGAAAGACAAGACTAAGGAGGTATAATCAAATGCTTTGGACTAATATTTTTGCCGGTTTCGGCGGTCAGGGCGTTCTGCTCATCGGTCAGCTCCTTGCGCTCGCAGGCATGAATGAAGGCCGCGAAGTCAGCTGGCTTCCCTCCTATGGTCCCGAAATGCGCGGCGGTACCGCAAACTGCTCCGTCGTCGTTTCCGACGAACCCATCGCTTCCCCGGTCCTCAGCATGGCGGACTGCGTCATCGCGATGAACACCCCCTCGCTCGACAAGTTCGAGTCCTGCGTCAACCCCGGCGGCAAGCTGTTCATCAACAGCTCCATCATCGACAAGAAGGCGACCCGTACCGACATCGACGTTTACTACGTTCCCTGCAACGAGATCGCCGATGAGCTGCAGAACCCCAAGGTTGCCAACATGGCCATGCTCGGCGCATACCTCGAGGCAACCAAGGCCGTTGAGGTGCAGAGCATCCTCGACGCACTGCTCTACAAGCTCGGTGAGAAGAAGGCGAAGTTCATCCCCCTAAACAGGGAAGCCATCACCAAGGGTGCGGAGAGCATCAGGAAATAAGCGATTTGCTTTAGGGCAATCCCCGGAGGCATCCCTTTAACGGGGTGCCTCCGTTTCTGTAAAACGATGGAAAACGAAGATAAGAACAGAATAGAGCCCGAGCTGCCTTCACATCCCGCGTTCTGCGGGTTCGACTGCGCTGCCTGCCCCATCTACCAGGCTACCCTGCTTGATGATGAGGAGCTCAAGCAAAAGCTTGCCGAGAAGTATTCTGTGCCAGGCAGAAAGCTGATGAAGGCGGATATCTTCTGCAAGGGCTGCAGGGCCGAGAAAAGGTACCTTCACCCGTTTTGCGAAGAATGCGTCATCCGCTGCTGCGCTCTGAGCCATGACCTTCCATTAAACTGCGGCGAATGCCCCGATTACCCCTGTTCCGTTATCCTGGAGCGCATACCGGAGGAAAGCGACAGCAGGCGCTGCATGGACGCCGCTCACAAAGATTGTTTTAAAAAGCGTGTCTGAAATCGTTTATTTGCGTCTTTTAGTGATTGCATCCCGTTCGATTATATGTTATACTGATGCTGTAACAGTATGCACTCAGCATACAGATCTGAAAGGAAGGCGATAGTTAGAATGAAAAAAGCACTGGCGATCCTCGTATGCACGCTTCTCGTGCTCTCCTCCCTCACCCCCGCTTTTGCAAGAGGCAGTTCCACTAAGGATGCCATTGGCATGAGCATCATAGGCTTTAGCGCTACCGAACTTCACGGCGGTACCGTTACAGGCGATATCATCCCACAGGTTACCATGACAGTCGTCAACGAATGGGCTACCTGGTGCGGCCCCTGCGTCAGCGAAATGCCGCATTTCCAGACGATGCATGAGTACTACAGCTCAACTCCGGAAGCTGACGTCCAGATCCTCGGTTCAGTCTATGTAAGCGGCTCCTGCACTCCCCAGAGTGCGCTTCAATTCGTCGACAACAACGGCTATCCCTGGCCCAATGTTGTTGAAGATAACGTCCTTGCCGCGGTATTCAACAATTCCAACGCGATCCCGAATACGATCATCGTTGACAGGCACGGCATTGTCCGCGACATGCATACCGGAAGCTTTTCAAGCGCTTCTCAGCTTCAGAACTATATTCAGAACTGGCTTGAAACGCTCGAGGCCGAAGAACCCGATTTCACTCCCGGCGACGTCGACTGCGACGGCAGCCTGACCGTTACCGACGCGCTGATGATCCTGCGCCGCGCGATGGGCATCCTGCAGCTTCCCACCGACGAAGCCGCCGACTATAACGGCGACGGTACCGTGGACGTCTCCGATGCGCTCACCGTACTCCGTGTATCCATGGGTCTTCTGTAAAACTGTATCCCAGGCGGACCATCCGCCAGCAAATAAAGCAAACAGAAAGGTATGAACAACATGAAAAAGATCTTCTCCCTTCTCCTCGCCGCTCTGATGGTCTTCAGCGTAATGTCCGTTTCGTTCGCAAAGACCGAGCCCGAGACCCGCAGCGGTATCGGCATGGACATCTCCAATTTCAATGCGCATCTGCTGCTTTCCGAAGAGACCGTGACCGGCGACGTCCTCGGCGATTACGAGCTGACCTTCATCAACTACTGGGCGACCTGGTGCGGTCCCTGCGTCAACGAGATGCCGCATATCCGCAGCATGTATAACCACTACCTTGAGACCCCCGAGAACGACGTCAACGTCCTCGGCGCCGTAAGCATCAGCGGTTCCTGCACCGAAACCAGCGCTAACCAGTTCCTCAACTCCAACGGCTATACCTGGACCAACGTCGTTCCCGACAACGTCCTTCGCGCAGTCTTCAACACCAGCGGCTATATTCCTCAGACCCTGATCGTCGACAGTCACGGCGTCGTCCGCGACCATATCGTCGGTTCCTTCTCGAACTACAATCAGCTGCTCCAGTATGTTGAAATGTGGCTCGAGGTATTCCGTGAGCATGATGGCGAGACCTGCACCGTCAGCTTTGTCTGCGACGCTACCGGCGACGTGCTGCTCACTCAGGAACTGCCCTACGGCGGCAAGATCATCGTTCCCGCCAGCAGCGAACTTCCCGAAGTCGAGGGCTACACCTTCTCGGCCTGGCAGTTCAACGATCCCAACATCCTCGAGACCTTCTATGAGCCCGTCGAATACCTTGCCATGGGCGACTGCACCGTTACGGCGCACTACAACATCAAGAGGTACCTCGTCCGCTTCTACGACAGCTACAACAACTCCATCATCAGCACCCAGCAGGTAGAGCACGGTCATGCCGCGAATCCGCCTGCAGACCCCAACCACGAGGACGTCGGCCTCTATTTCGTCGGCTGGGATACCGATTTCAGCTGCATCACCCAGGTCACCAACATCCACAGCATCTACCGTCCCGTGGGCGACGTTACCGGCGACAATGCCGTCACCGTTTCCGACGCGCTTATGATCCTCCGCGGCGCGATGCAGATCTTCGAGTTTGAAGACATTACCTTTGCCGACATGAACGGCAACGGCAGCGTTGAGGTCACCGACGCGATCATGGCTCTCAGGGTCGCGATGGGTCTTCTGTAATTCAATTGGCTTCGAAGCACCGCAGGTTCACCGCCTGCGGTGTTTTCTTTTTCCGTATCCGAGCGGATGCGGCAGGATGCGCGGTTGCGAAGACGGTTTTTTCATGCTATACTTGAATTACAACAACAGGGAGGATACAGTCCATGAAGAAACTCCTTTCCGTTTTGCTAACGGCCGCGCTGCTGCTTTTAGCGCTCCCCTGCGGCGCAAGGGTCGAAGCGCTTCCGGTACGCGACGGTTTCGGAACCGATATCAGCGGATTCAGCGCGTTCGATCTCTACGGCAGCCAGGTCGACGGCTCGGTCCTTAATAACGCTGACATGACCATTATCAATTTCTGGGCAACCTGGAGCGGCAACTGCACCTCGCTTCTGAACTATTTAAGCGTGCTGATGCAGCACTACGGTTCCTCGTATGCAAGCGTTCAGCTCATCGGCGTCGTTTGCGAGAGCGGCGACTGCAACGCCGATACCGCCCGCAGCTATTTGGAAGAGCACGGTTACAGCTGGGCCAACGTTATGCCGGACGGCGTGCTTTCATCCGTCTTCTCCTCCATCGGCTACGTTCCTCAGACGCTGATCGTTGACCGAAACGGTATCGTGCGCGATCACATTGTCGGTGGGTTCGACAGTTACGGCGCCCTGCTTTCCTATATTGACCGCTGGTATAGCTTGCTCTCAGAGCATTTCGGCGAAAGCTGTGCCGTCAGCTTTATAAACGGATACTCCGGCGAGGTTTTCCATACTATCCAGGTCGAATACGGCGCCGTCATTGCGCCGATGCCTAATGCTCCCGGCGTGCCCCACCATAGCTTCACCGGCTGGGCCCTGGATGAAGGGATACTTCTGACGGGCTTTACTGAGGAATTCTATATCGCCATGGGCGACGGCAGCTTAACGGCCGAGTACTCGATCGATACGTACCTGGTGCGCTTCTTCGATTACAACGGCACGCTGCTGAGTACTCAGAGCGTCGAATACGGCCATGCCGCGACCGCGCCGCAGCCGCCTGTGCATCAGGGCTTCGTTTTCATCGGATGGAGCGAGGATTTCAGCTGCATTACCGAGGATCTGGACGTCTACGCCGTCTATAATACCGACGGGTTCCCGGATACCGGCATCCTCGGCGACGTAAACGGCGACGGAAGAGTCAACGTGACCGACGTTATACTGATCATGCGTATGTCGATGAACCTGCTGCCCGTTTTCAACGCACATCTTGCCGACGTCAGCGGCGACGGAAGCATAGGCATTGCCGACGCGGTGCTGGCGCTGAGAATGAGTCTGCTTCAATAAACGATCCCGATCCTGCCCGTGACGGTCACGGGCTTTTTGTTTGCCCGAAAATGAAATAAATAACAGTTGAAAATGGTGCCTTCTCTATGATATAATAACTATGGTATAGTTTGAGCTGTGCCTATCAGGTTATGTGCTTATTTGCACATTGCCCTTCATCCTAACCTGCAAGGAAGGTAAAGAGAATTGAGAAACAAGCTGACCGCCCTTACCTGCCTGATGCTCGTATGCTTCGTCGTTCTGACGGGCTGCGCGCATCCCTGGCGAATAGCGCCGAATCCGAACCCGACCTCGGTCCCCGAGCCCACCGCGGATATCGACGTAAACAACGATACCGTACCTCCCGAGGAAACGCCCGAAATCACCGAGAGCGCTGAGCCCACCGAGCCTCCGGCAACGGAAGCAACGGGTACCGAGGTTCCGAGCGAGACCCCGGAAGAAGCGACTGTCGAACCGACCGGGACTGAAACCGAACCCCCGGCTGAGACGCCGGAAGTCACCGAAGCGCCGACCGAAGCGCCGACCGTCGTACCCGGCAACACTCCGACTCCCACTCCGGCTGCGACGCCGACGCCTAAGCCGACGGCGACTCCGACCGCTGCGCCGACGCCGACGCCCACGCCCGCTCCTACGCCCAGGCCCGCCGATATCCCGCCTTTCGCCGGCCAGACCATCAACGGCCACGGTACCATCACCAACAGTATCTTCTCGACCTGCCGCGTGACCATGGTCAACGTTTGGGCGACGACCTGTGCGCCCTGCATCCAGGAGATGCCCCATATCCAGACCCTGGCCAACAATTTCGCGAGCCGCGGTCTCAAGGTCATCTCCGTGCTCGGTGATTCCGAGCAGCCCGGTATGATCCAGCAGGGCCTCAGTATCATCAACGGTATCGGCTTTACGCTGCCCGTTATGCGCAATAAGCCCGACGTAGCCGCCGCATTCCCCGCAGGCGCTTACCCCATGACCTATTTCATCGATTCGAACGGCAACATCCTCAGAGTCGAATCGACCTCGCATACTTATGACCAATGGGTCTCCATCGTTAACGGACTTCTCGGCTGACAGGAGGTATCATGAAGAATTCTAAATCCGGTAATGCGCTTCGATACGTTATCCCGATCGCGCTGATGGTCATCGGCGTGGGATTCATCGTTGTCGGCATCTTCGATAAGGAGATCTCGGCAGTCCTTTCAAAGGCAACGGCCCTTTGCCGTGAATGTGTGGGTATTGGCTGATGGAAGCTTCTGTTAATACAAAACCCAAGAGGACGATCAAGCAGGTCCGCAAGGCCGTCGAGCGCCGCAGGATCGCGATCCAGGCCGCTTTCAGCATCCTGACCAACAGCTATATCGTCGGTTTTATCCGCGGCACGATCTATAAGGGTCCCCTCAAGCAGATCTGCGTGCCCGGTATGAACTGCTACTCCTGCCCCGGGGCGCTCGGCGCCTGCCCCATCGGCGCCATGCAGGCCATCTTCAACCAGTCCGACTACTCCAAGGGCGCCTGGATGGACGCTAAGGGCAACCTGATCACACAGCCGCTCTACTACTTCGCGTTCTACGTCATCGGCTTCCTGATGCTCGTCGGCGCGCTCTGCGGCCGACTCGTGTGCGCGTTCCTCTGCCCCTTCGGCCTTATCCAGGACCTTCTCTATAAGATCCCGCTGCCGAAGAAGCTGAAGATCAAGAGCTTTAAGCACGATAAGCCCTTCCGCTATCTTAAGTACGTCTTCCTCGCGGTGTTCGTTATCATACTGCCGCTTCTGTATGAGCCCAACCCGTTCTTCTGCAAGTACATCTGCCCTTCGGGCATGCTGCTCGGCGGCATCCCGCTCATGAGCTACGGCTCCATCTTCGGCAATCTTGCGGAGGGCACCGGCACCGGCATCACCAGCTGGGCCGAGGCCGGCGGGCTGACCGTCCTCAAGCTCTCGATCCTTGCGGCGATCATCGTGCTTTCGATCATCACCTACCGCCCGTTCTGCAAATACGTCTGCCCGCTCGGAGCGATCTATTCATTCTTTAACAAGATCTCGCTCTATCGCTACAGCGTGGATGAATCCAAGTGCACGAACTGCGGCGCCTGCCGCCATGCCTGCCGCATGGGCGTGGATATCACCAAGACCCCCAACAGCCCCGAATGCATCCGCTGCGGCGACTGCAAGGCCGCCTGCCCGCATCACGCGATCTGCGCAGGATTCGGGAAGGTCAAGCCCTCAAACACAGAGAATACAGACAGCAACAACGCTGCCTGACAGCTTATAAACAGGTAAAGGAGAACCGTTATGAAGAAACTGCTTACCATTTTCCTCGCGATCGCACTCGTGCTGGCGCTTGCCGCACCCGCTTTCGCAGCTAAGGATGAGGATCCCATCTTCGGGACCGAAGTCGTTCGCGTCGCCAACGATCCCACCATCGAATACGACGAGTGGGATATCCCGATCAACGTCTGGAACGCGCTGCCCGACAACACCCCCATCACCGAGGGTGAGACCGTCACCATCGCGCTCAACTACGTTATCCCCGCCGAAGTCGAAGGCTACGACCCGAGGCTTACCTCGAGCATCGAGTTCGTCACCGATATCAACGGCCTTTCCGATATAGAGGTCGTCGAAGCGCAGGGCTGCCCCGGCAGGATCGAGTGCGATTACGATATCGGCATCTGCTACCCCATTGCCGGCGAATACGCAAACGTTGAGCTTGACGGCAACGTGCTCACCGTTATGGGCGAGCTCGATTCCACCGTTCACGTGATCCTGCGCGGAACTGCGACCGCCAATGAGGTCACCGGCACCACCGCCGTAACGATCGGCCAGTACCGCTTCCCCGCCCAGTTCTCGCTCTGCACCGTCGATAAGACCGGTCCCGATGAGGCGCCCTGCTACAACGCACATTGGTCCGACTTCTTCCTCGTTCAGAAGCGTGCGGTCGAGTTCCACACCGAGGACGGCGTTATGTACGATATGTTCGTTGGTCTCAACAACCATTATTTCCGCCTCGTTGCCGGCGATCATGAGATCGAGGATTTCATCCCGGTCGATGAGAACTGGGAGGATGCTGACGAGCCCATCGCTCATGACGACCCGCGTTTTGAATCCCTCAACGAGACCTTCGAGCTTGTGAAGGATTTCTTCGGCCTCAGCTACAACCAGATCTCCGTTGCCGATGCGACCTTCATCGGCGAAGGCGAGCACTATACCTTTGAGTATCCCTACGTGCTCGGCGGCGAGACCCCCGTTGAGCCGACCGACGAGCCCGTCGAGCCCACTGAGGAGCCCGTTGAGCCTACCGACGAGCCTGCGGAACCCACCGACGAGCCCGCTGAGCCCACCGAAGCGCCCGTCGAGCCCACCGAGGAACCCACTCCCAATCCCCCGCATACCGGCGCATTCGCCATCGCGGGTCTCGGCGCTGCGGTTATCGCAGCCGGCGTCGGCACCATGTTCTTCAGGAAGAAAGAGGACTGAAGCGATGCTCCCTTTGGAGCGATAAATAGGATCGAATAAAGAGAATGCTCCGTGCGAAACGGGGCATTCTTTTTGTCGGTCGATATTCTTTCATCACTTGGGGATCAATAATAGATGATCCCGTAGAAATAGTTGTTGCCTTCTATCGTTGCGTAGTACTGGGTATAATAGAACCATTCCGTGCCGAGGTAGGATGCTCTGTAAAACAGTACCTTCGGGGGGAGAGTGCTTCCGTGCTCACGGAAGACGTACCTTGCTGCGGCCATGGCTGTGGCGTTCGGGGTGGTGTGCTCGAGCCTCTCACGCGTGTAGCCCTGGAACTGGCCGGGTTGGAAGATAACGCCGGCAACGTCGTTCGGGAACCATCCGGACTGGTTCATGACCCTGTTGTAGACCACGCTTGCGATCGCCCTGTACCCGACGGCAGTGCTGCCCGGGCCCTCGCAGTGGATCAGCGCGGCTACGAGATGGATCTCGTAATCCGTGAAGCTGCCGCCGGGGGTCGGAGCGGCCGTGGGCCGCGGCGTGGGCGTCGGAGTCAGCCTCGGCGTCGCAGTGGGCTGCGGCGTGGGCGTGGTGTAGTACCCGACCGTGACGTACGGGCGCGCCACGTAGCCTTCGCTGCCGTTATACTCCACCTTCATCCATTCGCTGGTTTTGCCGGTGATCAGGAATTCGGTGCCGAGGCGCAGTATCTCGATTATCGGCGCATCGGTGGAAGGCCCGCTGCGGAAGTTGACAAAGGTCTCGTTCGTGTAGCCGGGAACGTAGTTGACTTCAACGAAGGGTTCCGGCGTCGGAGTGGGCTCGGGCGTGGGCTCGGGAGTCGGCGTCGGCACCGGTGTGGGAACGGGGGTCGGTTCGGGAGTTGGAACGGGCGTTGGCGTATCGGTCGGTACAGGCGAAGCCGTATCCGCCAGAGGCGCCTCGGTCGCATCGAATTCGGTCGGCACAACGCTGCTGTCAGCGTACGCTCCGCCGTCCTTCGGCACGCCCGCACAGCCCGAAAATGCGCATATGCACAGCATTAATGCAAGGATAATGCATATGACGCGCTTTTCTGAAGGTCGTAAGTGCAAGTTGATTCCTCCTTTGATCCGCCCCCGAAGGAGCGCATGTCAGATTATGTATTTATTCACGTTTTCGTTCTTTTTCCCGGAAATATGTTCCAAAACATAGGTTTTGTCGATCGTGACGGTCAGCATCTCGTAATCGCCCGAAGCGTTGAAGGAGATATCCTCGAGCACGTTTTCAACGATGGTATGCAGCCGCCTTGCTCCGATGTTCTCACTCGTTTCGTTTGCGTTGAAGCAGGCCGCGGCTATTTCGTTAAGCGCGTCGTCGGTGAACTCGATGTGGATGTTGTCCGCCTCGAGCAGCGCCGTGTACTGCTTGATTATCGCGTTCTGCGGCGCGGTCAGGATGCGCTTATAATCCTCAAGCGTAAGCGCGTTTAGCTTGACGCTTATCGGGAAACGGCCCTGCAGCTCGGGGATCAGGTCGTTGATCCTAGCGACGTGGAACGCACCGGCCGCGATAAAGAGCATGTAGTTCGTGCGCACCGGGCCGTACTTGGTGTTTACTACGCTGCCCTCGACGATGGGCAGGATATCCCTCTGCACGCCCTCGCGCGAAACGTCCGGGCCATGGCCGGCGCCGCTCGCGGCGATCTTATCGATCTCGTCGATGAAGACGATACCGTCCTGCTCGGCCTTATCGACCGCTTCGCGGATGACCTCGTCCATATCGATCAGCTTATCGGCCTCCTCGTTCTCGAGGATACGGCGGGCTTCCTTAACGGTCGTTTTGCGCTTCTTGGTGCGCTTCGGGAGCAGACCGCCGAACATCTCGTTCATGTTTATATCGATGCCCATGGCGATCATCTGATCGTTGCCGGTATTCTGCTCGGTCACCTCTATCTCGATATTCCTGTCCTCAAGCTTGCCGTCCGCAAGATCCCTTGCGATCTGCTCGCGGCGGAAGCGCTTCTGGGCCTTCTCCTCCTCTGAAACGGTCGCGACCTCGGTGCTCTTCTGGTTGCCGAACATGCCGAAAAGCTTCTGCAGGTTTGAGAGCTGCTGATCGGCTTCCTCCCTTTCGTGCCTGGGGCTGCCGGCAAGGATGTCTATTATGCGCTGTTCGGCGGCCGCAGTCGCCTGCACGCGGACCTTTTCCTCCCATTTGCTCTTGACGAGGCGGACAGAGGCTTCCACAAGGTCGCGGATCATTGAATCCACGTCGCGCCCGACGTAGCCGACCTCGGTGAACTTGGTTGCCTCGACCTTTACGAAAGGCGCATCTACGAGCTTTGCCAGGCGGCGGGCGATCTCGGTCTTGCCGACGCCGGTGGGACCGGCCATGATGATATTCTTCGGGATGACCTCTTCCTTCATCTCGTCCGAAAGCCTGCTGCGGCGATAGCGGTTGCGGAGCGCGATCGCAACTGTCCTTTTGGCCTCATCCTGCCCGATTATGTATTTATCGAGTGCTTCAACTATTTGTTTAGGCGAAAGCATGCTCATACCTCCTCAACGGTGATGTTGGAGTTGGTGTAGACGCAGATCTCGGACGCGATAAGAAGGCTCTTTTGAGCGATCTCGGCCGCGGAAAGAGAGGTGTTCGCCTTGAGTGCGCGGGCGGCCGCGAGCGCGTACATACCGCCGCTGCCGATGGCCGCGATGCCGTCGTCGGGCTCGATCACTTCGCCCGAGCCGGAAACGATCAGCAGCTCCGTTTCATTGGCGCAGATGAGCAGCGCCTCGAGCTTGCGCATGACCTTATCGTTTCTCCAATCCTGCGCGAGCTCCACCGCGGCGCGGCGAAGGCTGCCGCCGTGGAAGGTCAGCTTGCTTTCAAAGCGATCGCAGAGCGTGAACGCATCGGCAACGGAACCCGCGAAGCCGACGACTACGCTGTCGTTATAGATACGGCGGACCTTCTTCGCCGTGTGTTTCATTATCGTGGTCTCGCCGAGGGTGACCTGTCCGTCGCCCGCCACGGCGGTTCTGCCGTCCTTCTGAACGGCGACTATCGTTGTGCCTCTTATCTCCATGATACTTTCCTCTTATTTCGTTTCATTTAATACATTCAGGATACTGTCGATCCTTTCAAGAGCGCGCCCGGAATAAGCGAGCGCACGCTCGTATTTGTCCCTAGGAGGAGCCTCGAGCGGCTCCATGATGCCGAAGGTCACGTTCATGGGCTGGAAGGATCCGCCGTTGTATTCGCTTACGTAATGCGCGAGCGAGCCTATGGCGGTCTCCCTTGTAAAATCGATCGTTTCAAGGCCTTTGAGCCTTCGGGCAAGATTGATCGCGGCAAGCATTCCGCTCGACGCGCTCTCTATATAGCCTTCAACGCCCGTTATCTGCCCCGCAAAGCAGACATCAGGATCATTTCTCAAAGCATAGCTGCTGTCGAGATGCTTCGGCGACTGCAGGAATGAATTGCGGTGCATAACGCCATAACGGACGAATTCTGCGTGCTCAAGCCCCGGTATCAGGCCGAAAACGCGCTTTTGCTCGGTGAACTTGAGATTGGTCTGAAACCCAACGATGTTGAAGAGCGTTCCCTCGGCATTGTCCTGCCTCAGCTGTACCACGGCAAACGGGCGTTTACCATCGCTCGCCTTGACTTCATTGAGGCCAACGGGCTTTAGCGGACCGTGCGCAAGCGTCAGGTCGCCGCGCTTGGCCATTATTTCCACGGGCATACAGCCCTCAAACACCATTTTGCTTTCAAATTCGTGCAGTTCCGCGGTCTCGGCAGCTATGAGCTCGCGAAGAAAGGTGTAGTATTCAAGGCGCGTCATCGGACAGTTCAAGTAATCGCTGCCCCTGCCGTAGCGCGACGCGCGCACTATCTTCGTCATATCGAGGCTCTCAAGCGAGACTATCGGCGCAGCGGCGTCGAAAAAATGCAGGCTGTCGCCCAGCAGATCCTCTATCGCCTTCATCAGCGCACCGTCGGTCAGGGGGCCGGTGGCGATGATGACCGGGCCTTCGGGTATAGCGTCGATCTCGGAATGGATGACCTCGATCAGCGGTTCAGCCTCGATCCTTTCGGTGACGAGCTTTGAAAAACCGACTCTATCGACAGCTAGCGCGCCGCCGGCGGGAACGGCGGTCTTATCCGCGCATTCCATGACCAGCGAGCCGAGCCTTCTTAGCTCTTCCTTTAAGAGTCCGACAGCGTTGTCGAGCTTGTTGGAGCGGAGTGAATTCGAGCAGACGAGCTCGGCAAAGGTATCGGCTTTATGCGCGGGCGAACGCCGGAAAGGCTTCATTTCATAGAGGCGAACGCCGATCCCGTTTTTCGCGAGCGTATATGCGGCTTCACAGCCGGCAAGGCCGGCGCCGATAACCGAGACTGATTCCAAACTCATTCCTCCTTATCGGCGTCGCTCTTCCTGTTTTCGCGTTTGATATAGCTGCAGTCCTTGTTTTCACATGCAACGAAGCGGCCGTTTGCGCGGATCTTTACAACGAGCATCGAGCCGCATTTGGGGCAGGTCTCGCCCGTGGGCATATCCCAGGAAACGTAATCGCATTCGGGATAGCGCTCGCAGCCGTAGAAGGCCTTGCCCTTCTTGCTGATGCGGCGGATAACGTCTGAGCCGCACTTGGGGCATTTGACGCCGATCTTATCGAGTATCGGCTTGGTATTCTTGCAGGTCGGGTAGTTCGGGCAGGCGAGGAAGCGGCCGAAACGGCCCTCCTTATAGACCATCATTGCGCCGCATTTATCGCACACGACGTCGGAAACCTCGTCCTTGAGCTCGACCTTGGGCGCATTTTTGAACGCCTCGTCGAGCTGTTCCTTGAAGGGGACGTAGAAATCGCCGACGATATCCTGCCAGCGCTCACTGCCTTCCTCGATGGAATCGAGCCTGTTCTCCATGTCGGCCGTGAACTTGACGTCCACGATCTTATCGAAGTTCTCCTCCATCACGTTGTTGACGATAAAGCCGAGCTCGGTGGGATAGAGCAGCTTCTTTTCCTTCTCCACGTAGCCGCGGTCGATGATCGTCGAGATCGTCGGCGAATACGTGCTCGGGCGGCCGATGCCGAGTTCCTCGAGGGTCTTTACGAGCGAAGCCTCGGTATAGCGCGGCGGCGGTTCGGTGAAGTTCTGCTTGGGAATGACCGAAACGAACTTCGGGTGCTCGCCCTTGTTAAGCTCGGGCAGGGTCGCGGCTTCGTCGTCCTCATCGTCGGAATTTCCGCTGTAAACGGCGGTGTAGCCGGCAAAAAGCATACGGGAACCGACGGCGCGGAAATTGGCGACCTCGTCGGTCTCGGTATCGATATTGACGGAGGTGATCTCGAGCTGCGCATCGCTCATCTGGCTGGCGATGAAGCGCTCATAGATGAGCTTATAAAGCTTGTACTGGCCGGGTTCGAGTGAATCCTTGATCGAAGCCGGGGTGAGCGAAACGTCCGTCGGGCGGATCGCCTCGTGCGCGTCCTGCGCATTGTTGCGGCCGCGGTAGATACTCGGCTTATCGGGGCAATACTGCTCGCCATAGGTCTTGACGATGTATTCCCTGGCCGCTTTCTGGGCTTCCTCGGAGATCCTGACGGAGTCGGTACGCATATAGGTGATAAGACCGACGCTGCCCTTGCCCTTTATATTGACGCCCTCATAGAGCTGCTGTGCGCAGAGCATGGTGCGCTTGGGCGGCATGGAAGCGCGGTTGGATGCGTCCTGAAGCATGCTGGAGGTCGTGTAGGGCGGCGCGGCATGCTTGCTCTTGGGCTGCACCTTGACGCCGGTGACGACGTAGGAAGCGTCGGTGCAGATATCCGTGATGCGCTTTGCCTCCTCCTCGTTCTTTATCTCCTTCTTCTTTCCGTTGAGGCCGGTGAACTTCGCTTCGAAATTGCGGCGCTTATGGTTGAGCTTGACGCCGACGGTCCAGTACTCCTTCGGAACGAAAGCCTGGATCTCCTTTTCGCGATCGCATATGATCTTGGTGGTCACCGACTGAACGCGGCCTGCGGAAAGGCCCTTCTTTACCTTTGACCAAAGCAGCGGGCTGATCTTATAGCCGAGCAGACGGTCGAGGATGCGCCTTGCCTGCTGCGCGTCGACGAGCGAAAGATCGATGCTGCGGGGCTGCTTGATCGATTTCTGGATGACGCCCTTGGTGATCTCGTTGAATACGACGCGGCATTTCGCGGACGGATCGAGCTTGAGCATATTGGCGAGATGCCAGGATATGGCTTCGCCCTCGCGATCGGGGTCCGTTGCGAGATAGACGCGCTTTGCGGCCTTGGCTTCCTTGCGTATCTTTTCGATCACGTCGCCCCTGCCGCGAAGCGTTATGTATTTAGGCGCGAAATCATTATCGATATCGACGCCGAGCTGACTCTTGGGAAGATCGCGAACGTGGCCGTTGGACGCGATCACCTTGTACTTTGAGCCGAGATACTTTTCGATCGTCTTCGCCTTTGAAGGCGACTCAACGATTATCAGATTCTCTGCCATGTGTCCTCCTTGGTTTGCTGTAATACCGCTCTCTTTTATGCGGCTGCATCGTGTTTCTTCAGTTTAAGGTGTATACCCTTCCGGGAAGTTGTTTTATTAAACCCGAAAACTCCATTTCTGTCAAGTGCATATTGAGCTGCTCGACCGAAAGACCGGAGATCTCGAAAAGGTCGTCAAAGCTTTTTTCGCCGAGGGCGATAAGCTCAAAGAGCTGCTTCATGCCGGGATCCTTTATCAGAGTGATAGGATCCACGGAAGGCTCAGAGTACCTCAGGTCCGCGCCGAGCCGCAGCAGCAGGTCCTCCTCGCTGTATACGGGCTGCGCGATGCCCTGGCGGAGCATATCGTTCGTGCCGCAGTTATAGACCTCGGTTATGCGGCAGGGCACCGCATAGACGTTGCGGCCCTGCTCGAGCGCGCAGTCGACGGTGATCATAGTTCCGCTCTTCTTCCCCGCCTCCACCACGAGCACTCCGGTCGAAATACCGCTTATGATTCGATTGCGCATCGGGAAGGTGTATTTCGAAGCCTGGGTCTCGGGAAGATATTCGCTCAGCACTACACCGCGCTCGAGTATCCGCTCCATCGTCTGCGCCGTACCGTCGTTCTTCGGGACCAGCAGGCCCTGACCGAGCACGGCCGCAGTCGGAAACTCCGCGCCTGAACTCAGCGCACCCTCGTGCGAAAGCGAGTCGCAGCCGGGTGCTAACCCTGAGATCACGGTAAAGCCGCTGTCCGCAAGCGCCTTGCCCATCATCCGGGCGACCTTCGCGCCGTAATCGGTGCAGCGACGGGTGCCGATGACCGCCAGGGGATTCACTATCGGCTTCCCCGCCTCCCTGCCCAGAGCGTAGAGCACGAAGGGCGGATCGGCGATCTCCTTAAGGAGGTACGGATAGTTCGGGTCGTGCCTCGTTACGGCTGATATACCGGTTTTCTCGAGCTTAGAAATGAAATCGTCAAGATAAGCGTCGCCCGCTGAGGCGGAGACAAGCGCCTTATGCTTAGCGGTCATCCTGCCGCTCAGCTCCGCATGGCCTCCGAGAATGGCCTCGCGGACCTCCGCCGCACCGCCATAGTACTGCTCATACTGCAGCGCTAGCCTTGCGCTGCCCTCGAAAGCGATGCTCAGCCAGATATCGAGCCTGTCTTCAGCGGAAAGCTTCATCCCATACGCCCCCAGTATTTGCTGTCGAGCGAGCGGTACTGCAGCGCTTCCGCGACAGCGGCCTTGCCGATATCATTTTCGCCCGCCATGTCGGCGATCGTCCTTGCGACCTTGATAACACGATTGTATGCGCGCGCGGACAGGTTTAGCTTTCGAAACGACAGCTTCATCAGTTCTTCGGCAGCATCGGTCAGCCTGCAGTATTTTTTGATCATCGCGGCGCTCATCTGCGAGTTATAGAGGATGCCCTCGTCCTTAAAGCGGTCCATCTGGATGCGCCTCGCGGCGTTGACCCTTTCACGGACGGCTTCGGAGGATTCCGCCTCCTGCTTCGAGGCAAGGTCGTCATACGCGACCTCAGTCATCTCTACATGCAGATCGATACGGTCGAGCAAAGGCCCGCTTATCCTGCCGCGGTAGCGCTCTATCTGCGCTGGCGTGCAGCGGCACTGGTTGATGCGCGAACCGTAATTGCCGCAGGGGCAGGGATTCATCGCGGCAACGAGCATGAAATCCGAGGGATACTGCGCCTTTGCCATCGCACGGGTGATCGTCACGAAACCGTCTTCAAGCGGCTGGCGCAGCGCTTCGAGCACGGTCTTGGAAAACTCGGGCAGCTCGTCGAGGAACAGCACGCCGCAGTGCGCAAGGCTGATCTCGCCGGGCAGGGCTTTGGCGCCGCCTCCGACGAGCGCGGGACCCGAGGCGGAATGATGCGGTGAGCGGAAGGGCCGTTCGGTCACTATGCCTGCGTCGTGCGGCAGGATGCCCGCAACGGAGTGGATCTTTGTGATCTCGAGCGCTTCCTCATTGGTAAGCTCGGGAAGGATCGACGGTATGCTCCTTGCAAGCATCGTCTTGCCCGAGCCCGGCGTTCCGATAAGCAGTATGTTGTGGCTGCCGCTTACCGCAACCTCCGCGGCGCGCTTGGCGGCCTGCTGACCCTTTATCAGCGAGAAATCGTTATCATAGCGGCGATGCACGCTCGCGCGCTCCCTGAAGGGTTCGGGTGCGATGTACTTGAGCCCACGAAGGAAGAGCACGGCTTCGGTCAGGCTTCCGACCGCGATTATCGAGGCGCCTTTGATATAGGATGCTTCGCGCGCGTTGTCCTTGGGAAGCATGACCTTTGTAAAGCCGCGCTCGCATGCGTCAATCACCATCGGTAAAACGCCGCTGACGCCGCGTACGGTGCCGTCGAGCGCGAGCTCGCCGATCATCAGCCATTGCTCCGCGGCTTCCTTTGGCACCTCGCCGCCTGCTGTAAGCAGGCCGACGGCTATCGGAAGGTCATATACGGTGCCCTCCTTGCGAACGTCCGCGGGCGCAAGGTTCACGACTATGCGGCCGTTAGGGAAGTTGAAGCCGGAATTGATGAGCGCGGAATGCACCCTTTCACGGCTCTCCTTAACGGCGTTACCGGGCAGACCGACGGTCTCATAGATCATCTGACCGAAGGAAATATCGGTCTCGACCGTTATGGGATAGCCGGTCAGTCCGGTAAGTCCATAGCTGTTTATCCTTGCAAGCATTGGTCTCCCCCGCTTATCGGCGCTTTAGGCCGCGTTTTCCTCTTTTTTGCCGCCCTTGAATACGAAGAGCTTATTGAGGATGAAGTTAACGAAGATGCAGATGACGGTCGCCAGCAGCGAGCAGAACAGCCTGCCGCCGATGAGCTTGGTCAGCCATTCGGGAAGGCCGAGGCCGAGCCACCATTCATCAAGATGGAATACGTTGGTGAATACCCAGATGAGCCCGAGCGAGATGCCGAGCACGATAAGGTTCACGGCTACGAAGCTGACGATCTCCCTTGCATCCTGCCTGCGCTCCTCCTTGAAGGTCCAGCGGCTGTTGAGGATGTAGCTGTTTAGAATGCCGCAGCAGTAGCCGATTATCTTTGCGACGTAGGTTATCCAGCCGCCGGTGAAGAAGAGCTCGAGCAGCTTCGTAACGCCGATATTCACGATCATATCGACGATAGTGTTGCTGAGGCCGACAAGCGCAAATTTAATCAGCTGAATAAAGCTTTTCTTGGCTTCCGAGCCGTTCTTTTCCGGTACGTTTTCGTTTATGCTTTCCATGATTTGTTCACCTGATCCGATCAGCTGTGCCAGATATCCGGCCAGACGCCCCTGAAGCGCCAGGTCGGCAGCAGCTCGAGCGCGTCGACGTAGGTCTTCTTGACGGGCATACCGGAGATGACCGGGTAATACACGATGAAGAAGATGATCACGGCGGCGATCCAGATATACTTGAGCTTCGGAAGGAATTTGCTGCCCTTCGAAACGGGAACGCCCTGCTCGAGCGGGCAGTAATAATACCTGTCCTCATAGTGCTTGAGTACATATACGCTCGCCAGGATTATCATCGGCACCGTGGCGAAGTAGTGGTAAATATAGACCGAACGCGTGATCAGCATCCAGGGCACCATGCTCGAGGCCATGCAGATGAGGATGAAGAATATCTCCGCATTCAGCTTAAAGCGGCCCCTCAGCGTCAGAAAAACGAGGAATATCGTTCCCGCGAAGCATACGACCCAGACGGCAGGATTGCCGAACGAGGATATCGTGCCGTAGAGCGTTTTATCCGGATGGTTGTAGCCCGCGTAGAACCACATCGGGATGTTCGAGAGCGGCCACTCATACCAGGCGGACTCGTAGGCATGGCGGCTGGTCAGGCGGCTATGGTAGCTGTACATGTATTTCTGATTCTTCAGCACGCCCTCGACGTAGGCCTTGGCCTTCTCGCCTATCGTCAGCACGTTTTCGGGCGCGGGATCGGTCGGGCCGAGCTCGCCTACTGCACGCATCTGCGCGATCTTCGAGGACTCGGCGTTGGGCCTCCACTCGTTGGTGTAATACGTGCAATACGAGGCGAAATAGATCAGCGCGGGCAGAATGATGAAGAACGGAATGCAGAGGAAGCAGGTCTTAAAGAACCTTGACTTATAGTTGTAGGCGTTCTTAACGGCAGGATCGTCCTCATCTATACTGTGCTCCTTCTTGATCTTGGAGGCCTTGATCCACTGCACGACCATCTTCGCGAAGAACAGAACTGCAAGCGCGACGCCGGTGTAGAGGCAGATCCACTTTGAGGCGCAGCCGATGCCGAAGAAGAGACCGGAGAGGAACAGCGGCAGGAGGGTCGACTTGAAGCTGTCGCCGAGGTCGGTCTTGATGAACTTATACATGTAGTAGGTCATCAAGAGGTTGAACAGCACGGCGTAGGAATCGATAGTCGCTATCCTCGTTTGCGAGAAATGCATGAAGTCGAACGCCATAAGGCATGCGGTGAGGAATGCGAGGCCGGTGCGCTTGAACATGCGCTTGCCGAACGCGTACATGATGGGGACCATCAGTATGCCGGCGATCGCGCCCATGATGCGCCAGCCGAAGGGATTCATGCCGAAGATCGCGATGCCGAGCGAGATGAACAGCTTGCCGAGCGGCGGATGCGAGATCTCGTAGATCTTCATGCCGTTGAGGTTCTCGTAACCGGTGCGGGCGTGATAAAGCTCATCGAAATACATGCCGGACATATAGCTCGGATAATCGGGCACGCAGTCCTGCTCGTCGAGCAGCGCGGCGTCCTTTTCATTTTCAACGTGTGCGGGGATCGGGTTTCCGTTGGCGTCGATGAAGGCGAGCTCGTTGATCCAAGCCTCGCCCTTGATGACCTTGAGCTCGAGCCTGTCGGTGGTGATTCCGCCGGAAGGCATGTTGAACTTGGACCAGCGGTACATGGTGCCGAAGCGCTGATCGATCTTGGCAGAGGTACCGTCGGGCGCGGTAAGCGAATACTCGGTAGTGCCCGCGCTGCCGCTGCCGCCGGTGATGCCGCCGTCCTGCCAGATCTCCTTAATGCTGACAGTGCCGTCGAAAACGATGGTCGCGGTAGTGCCGATATTCGCCTTCCATTCGCTCTCGGGCGCCTTAAGCGAGCCGAGGCGGAATATCGCGATAAAGCCGTAAACGACGGTCAGCGCTATGACGAGGATCCAATCGAGCGCCGTGTAATGAAGCTTAGGATCCGTCTTCGCGGGCAGCGAAGCGTCGGTCTTAAAGAACGAGGGCGCTTCCTGAGCGGGGCTCTTGATCCTGATGCCTCCCTGCCGTTTTTCGCGGACGCGCTCATACCAGATCATAAAGCCGATTGCAAGGGGAACAAGCGTGTAGACGCAGATGGTGAACACGGCGGTCGTGGTCCTTGCCTTGACCTCCTTCTCGTCGACGGTGACCGTTTCGTCGGAGGTATTCGTATCTGACTTGGGTACATCGAAATTGTTCACCGTGCCGGCGTAGTTCGATGCGTTGATGGGCTCCATCCTAAAGTCGCTGAAATATGCGGTACCGCTGCTTACGGCGCCGAAATTGCCGAGGCGGCAGCCGATATTGAGCGTGTTCTGGTTTGCACCCGTCGTGCCGACGAGCTCGAGCAGGGTCCAGTCGTTGGTGCCGAGCAGGGGCGCGGAATAGCAATACAGCTCTTCAAGCCCGATATTCGCGCCGGCGCCGCCGACGACGTTCTCGGTCTTTGCATAGACGGTGAAGCGGTAGGTGGTGTTGGGCTTTACCTTGACCTCCTGCACGAAATGCGCGTCGTCCTCCGAAGCGTTCGAAAGCCTTACGACGTTTCCGCGCTCGGGATCGGTTATGACAACGCAGTTTGAATTTGCAGTGTTGCCGGTATAAGAGCTGAAACTCCACCCGGTCGGCATGAGGTCGGAACCGAGCTTTGAGAAATCTCCGTTCTGAACGCCACTCGTACTGCCGGCGGAGCATGCGGTGAGCAGCAGCGCCGCAACGGATAGCAGCGCGAACAGCGCAGTGAGTTTTATCTTTTGTTTTTTATTCTGAGTATTCATTTCAATACCTCTGATCCTTTTCGCGGCTTATTTTCCGGCAGGTACCGCCGGTTTTTCCTCTGCGTCGTCAATGAAAACGTCCTGTCCCTTCCTGCCCGCAAGCATTATGCTGATGCAGATAAGGGTCAAAAGAACGAAGAGTATGACGTTCGCGATGGAGCAGCCGAATACGATCTTCTTGTCCCAGTAAAGGCCGAATTCATGGAGCTTGCTGTAATAGAAGGCGGCAAAACAGTTTATGAGCGCTGTCGTGGAATAGCCGAGGAACATCAAAAGGAGCTTTCTGTCTCCGTAATAGATATAGGCGATGATAAGGAGCAGGAGCGCCGGGAAGAGATAGCGTTCGTGCATATAGTGGCCGAGCGTGAATAGCGAGATGAAGGTGTAGGCCGCAGCAAGGTACAGCGCGCCTCGGGCGCCTTCGGGGCTCTTCTTCCTGCCGATCGCATAAAGCACGCCGCCGAATACGACCGAGAACACCATGCCGATGGTGCCGAGCTGGCCGAAGGTCAGGCCCAAAGCGCTCGCTTTGTCGATCCTGGTCCAGTTATGGCCGAACAGCGTGTAGATATTGTAGGCGTTTACGGAAGCGTATTTATACGAGGTCGCGGTTCCGAGGTACTTCTGGATAAGCAGTTTATACCAGGGCATCTCCGCGGTGGAGAACGGAATGGCCGCAACGATGAGCATAACCACCGCAACTGCGACGGCGATCGCGGTCTTAAGGAAGCGAACGCCCTTAGAGTCCCTGCATTCCCGGCCGGTATCCTTGAAGAAGTTCGGATCGAATACGTAGAAAACGTAGGCAAGCGCCATCAGCGGCCCCGCCATCAGCGCCTGCGGCTTCATCAGGATCGCAAGGCCGTAGAGGAAGCCGGCGAGGATCGCCTTGTCGCTCATCAGCGCATAGATCGCAAGCGCGATCAGCACAGCGAGGATCTGGTCGATCTGCCCCCAGCCGGAGGAGATATAGATCATGACCGGGCAGAATGCGACGATCGCCGTCAGGATGTATGCGGGTGCGAAGGCGAGCCTGCGGCGCGCAAGCCTGAACACGAGGTACGACGCGGCAAGATCCGCTATGATCGAGGGGAGCTTTACGATGGTGACGTACCAGAGATCGTATGCGCCGCTCGCATCGCGAATACCGTGGCCGAGCGCCAGCGAAAGCTTTGACATCAGGCCGAGGATGTACATATATCCCGGCGGATAGTCGGGCATGCCGGAGCTGGGATTATAGAAGCTTTTGAAGCCCCTTGTGACGATATTGTAGCCCCAGGCGGTAAAGCAGTTTATATCCGTCTTATGGCCTACTACGAGGACCGAAACGGCTATGCGCACTATGAGCGCAACCGCCAGCAGCCAGATCACAAGGAAAGTGCTTCCGCGATCCTCATCGCCCGGCAGCAAACGGTCCTTTAAAGCGTGCTGCTTTTTGAATGAAGCGTATGCGAAGAACAGCAGCATATAGGCGACCGTGCATATAAGCGAGATCGTCAGAATGTACTGCGTCGGGAAAACAGTCGGATTCTGCATTATCCTTAACTCCATCTCCTTATTCTTCGGAGTGCGCATGCATTTTCACAGTTGAAAACGCACGGGCACACCTGTCCAATATAAATATTGTATCACATTGTTTCCAAAAAATGAAGTGCTATTTTAATAGGTAGAAAAACGCATGGATCCCGGGCGCTTATCCATGCGTTTTTTCTTTATATTTATTGACTTTTTTATGTCTCATCCCGGAAACTCGCGGGTCAGCGATCCGGCGCGAAAGCGTTCTCGATATGGCGGACGCCCGAGAACGGCAGGCGCTTTGAAAGGTCGACCTCAATGATGTCGTAGCGGAGATATGCGTTGTGGATGCCGTGCTGCGCGCACCATAAGCCGGACGCGCTTATCACGTTCCTGCGCTTAGCGGCGTTGACGGAAAGCATCGGAGCGATCTCGGTATTCCGCCTTGCCTTGACCTCTATAAAGGCGATGGTCTCGCCCTTCTTCGCGATAAGATCGATCTCCTTATGCTCGAAGCGAAAGTTCCGCTGGAGGATGCGGTAGCCGTGCAGCATAAGGAAGCGGGCTGCCTTTCGCTCGGCCTTTGCGCCGCTCCGCTGGGCTAAGCTGCCGGATCTAAGATCCAGCCTGTTTTTATTCGCGGTTTTACGCGTTCTCTTTGCCATCGTCCGTGGTTAGATCCGTATCGATAAAGTTTTTAATGAACGTCCTTCTGTGAAGCGGACATGGTCCTATCCGCTTCAGCGCTTCGATATGCTGCTTTGTGCCATAGCCGACGTTATTCTCAAAGCCGTATTCGGGATAACTTTTAGCGGCTTCTATCATAAAGCGGTCGCGCTCGACCTTTGCCACGATGCTCGCCGCGGCGATCGAATAGCAGATCGCATCGCCGTGGATCAGCGGATGCTGCTCGGCGGGGATATCGAGGTTCTTTACCGCGTCGACGAAGACGATATCGCAGCCGATCCTTTCGCCGGCTTTTTCGAAAGCGATGCGAAAAGCCTTTTTCGTAGCCTGCAGGATATTGATGCTGTCGATCGTCTTTTCGTCGACCCAGCCCACGCCGTAAGCGAGCGCTTTTTCTGTTATCTCCTTATACAGGCTCTGCAGCTTTTTCTTTGAGAGCTTCTTTGAATCGTTGACGCCCTCGATGAGTATGTTCGGCGGCATTATAACGCACGCGGCGACGACGGGTCCCGCGAGCGGACCCCTGCCGACCTCGTCCATGCCGGCGACCGCTATGCCCTTTTCCCAGTACGGGTGCTCGTATTCAGAGAGCAGGCGCAGTCTTTCGGACTCGTCGTGCTTCGTTCTTTTTTCAGCGCGTTTCGGTTCTGTCATTCTTCTGCGGGCCCTTCTTTAACCTGTGCTTCGGAGGGCTGAGCGTCATTTGCATCCGGCGTTTCAAGCGAAACGGCGGCTATCTTTCCGCCTCGGTATTCGTCAAGCACGATCCTCGCAGCGCGCTCGGTATCGAATAGGCCTCCGGGCAGGATGAAGCCGCGGCTCCTGCACACGCCCTCGAGCATCTCCTCCGGCGTCCCGATGCTTTCATCGAGCTTCTTATACCTCGCCTTGAGCTCGTTCGGGCAGAGCTTGATGAGGTCGAGCAGCAGCATGCCCGCTATCTCCTCGATATCGAGCACGTCGTCGCGGATGGAGCCGATATAAGCGAGGTGCTTTGCGAGCGTTTCGTCCTCGAGCTTGCCCCAGAGAAGGCCCGGCGTATCGAGGAGCTCGAGGTAATCGGATACCTTTACCCACTGCTTGCTCTTGGTGACGCCGGGGCGGTCGCCCACCTGCGCCCTTGCGGAGCCCGCGATCCTGTTTATAAATGTCGATTTGCCGACGTTCGGCACGCCGACGATCATCGCCCTCAGGGTCTTGTGAATGCCCTTCGACAGCGCCTTCTCCATCGCCGCCTTCCCCGCCTTCTCGATCAGCGTGACGGCGTTCTTGCGCATCGAGGCCGAAGTCGAAACGAGCTCGATCGCGGTGATCCCCTGCTTTTTGAAGTATTCGATCCAGGCTTTGTTCTGCTTTTTGCCGGAGAGATCGCTTTTGTTGAGCACTACGACGCGGAGCTTGTTTTTGAAGATGACCTCAAGATCGGGGTTGCGACAAGCCAAAGGCGCGCGTGCGTCCACGATCTCAATCACCATATCCACGAGCCTGACGTTTTCCTCGAGCATGCGGCGGGCCTTGGCCATATGCCCAGGATACCAGTTTATTGTATGCATAAGCGCTCTCCTCTTCGGTTATTTAAAAATCGCCTCCCGGCGGGTATGTCGGGAGGCTGTGGAGTTTTGCTCCGAGCGATCTTATTTGTTCTTGGCAACGATGCGTTCCCTGATCTTGGCCGCCTTGCCGGTCCTCTCGCGGAGGTAGTACAGCTTTGCCCTGCGGACAACGCCGTGACGGACGACTTCGATCCTGCCGATGCGGGGGCTGTTGTAGGGGAACGTCCTCTCAACGCCGATGCCGTAGCTGATGCGGCGAACGGTAAAGGTCTTGCGGATACCGCCGCCCTGCATCTTGATAACGATGCCCTCGAAGTTCTGAAGCCTCTCGTTGCTGCCTTCAACGACCTTAACGAACACGCGAACGGTGTCGCCGATCTCGAGCTTGGGGAGATCCGTCCTGATCTGCTCTTTTTCGAGCTCTCTGATGATGTCTGACATGTTTAACTCCTTTATTACAGATGTTCTTAACCGACATGCGGCCATTGGACCACCCAACTAAATTGATATTATAGCATCAAACGCGATCGATATCAAGTGCGTTTTTTGCCGTTTTGACCGAAAAACCGATATATTTAATGAAAAATCGGCGTTCAGTCCTCCGACGGATCCTCATTATCCGCTGTATTCAGGCTTGCGAGGAAGGCGATATCGTGCTTATCGAGCGCCGCCGCCTTAAGAAGATCGGGGCGGTTCTGTGCCGTCTTCTTCAGGGCCTGCTGCCGTCTCCACTTCCTTATCTCGGCATGGTTGCCGTTGAGAAGCACCTCGGGCACCTGCATCCCCCGGTATTCGGCGGGGCGGGTGTACTGCGGATACTCGAGCAGACCGGCTTGTGAAAAGCTCTCGTCCTCCGCGGATTCGGCCGAACCGAGCACGCCGGGAACGAAGCGCGAAACGCAGTCGATCAGCACCATCGCGGGCAGCTCTCCTCCGGTCAGAATATAATCCCCGATGGAGATCTCGTCGTCGATCAGCGCCATGACGCGATCGTCGATCCCTTCATAATGCCCGGCAAGGATCAGCAGCCTTTCCTCGGACGCAAGCTCGCGGGCAAGCTCCGTTGAAAGCTGTCTGCCGCGCGGCGTCATCAGGATGCGGCGGGGCTTAATCCCGCTTTCGGCGGTCACTGCGTCGATGCAGTCCATTATCGGCTGCGCAAGCATGACCATGCCCGCACCTCCGCCGTAGGGATAATCGTCGGTATTATGATGCTTGTTTAAAGAATAATCGCGGATATTATGGGTACGGAAATCGAGGATACCGTTTGCGGCCGCTCTTGAGAGCATGCTCGCGCCCAGTACCCCGTCAAACATTTCGGGAAAGATAGTCAGGATATCAATCCTCAAAGAATCCGACCTCCGAGAGCACGTCGGTATTGAGCACGATGCGCTTCTCATTTATATCCACTCTGTTGAAAAGCTTTTTGAGCGCGGGGAACGAAAGCTTTCTTTCGCCGCGTACCACGTAGACGTCGTTTGCGGTGGTCTCGTAGACGTCTTCAACGGCGCCGAGGCTCGTCCCGTCGGTCGACTCGACGCGGCAGCCGATGATGTCCTTGACGAAGTAGGCTCCGTCCGGCAGCTTTACCGCATGCGCACGGTCGACGCAGAGGTATTTGTCCCTGCAGCGCTCGGCGTCCTCAACGGTGGTGAAGCCTTCGAGCAGCACGATGACGCTGTTGTCGTTCTGAATGCGGGCGGAATGCACGTGGACGCCGCGGTAGCAGCCCTCCGAACACTCGATGTATGCCTCGCTGAGGGCTTTGAATCTTGAAAGATCGTCCGTCAGGGGCAGGAGCTTGATCTCTCCCCTAACCCCGTGCGGGCGAAGAAACAGTCCTATACGAAAATAATCCATTAAAACAGTGCAGCCTAAAAGCGCCCGACGGCACAGGCCGAAGCGAGCGCTCTCGAATTTCTTTACAGTATATCTATGCGGTATTTGATCTCGCTCTTGACGGTAGCAGCGCGCACTACGGTACGGATGGCCTTCGCTATCCTGCCCTGCTTGCCAATGACCTTGCCCATGTCGTCCTTGGCGACCGAAAGCTCGATCGTGACCTGACCCTCGCTGTCGTCGGCCTCGGTATCCTCGGCCGCTTCGGCGGGGCGATCCTCTTCTTCGGTATTCTTTACCGTGACCTTCACTGCGTCGGGCTCGTCAACAAGGCTCTTGGCGATGTATTCAACGAGCTCGGCGACCTGCTCGGTCGAGATGGTCTTCTGTTCCGCTTCCATCAGTCGATAACACCGTTCTTCTTGAACAGGCCGCGAACGGTTTCGGTGGGCTGTGCGCCGTTCTTGATCCAGGTCTTTGCCTTCTCGGCGTCAACTACGACCTCAGCGGGGTCGGTAAGGGGATTGTAGTAACCGATCTCCTCAACGAAAGCGCCGTCGCGGGGAGCGCGGGAATCGGCAACAACGATACGGTAGAAAGGAGCCTTCTTGGCGCCCATCCTGCGAAGTCTGATCTTAAGCATGGTAGTTCCTCCAGGTTTATTTGTTTTTAGTGTTATTTCCAAAAGGCTTTCGCCTTGTTTGGTCGTGTGGAATCGGCGATTTCGTCAGAGATTGCCGAAGAGATTGCCGAGCATATTGCGGCGGCGTTTGCCCTTGCCCTTGCTCATGAACTGCTTCATAAGCTGGCGGGACTGGTCGAACTGCTTGAGCAGTCGGTTGACCTCCTGCACGGAGGTGCCGCTGCCGGCGGCGATGCGCTTTTTGCGGCTGGCATTGAGAATATCGGGCTTGCGGCGCTCCTTCGGCGTCATCGAGCTGATGATCGCTTCCATGCGTCCGGTCGCCTTCTGGTCGATCTCAACGTCCTTGAGCTGCGCGGCGTTTACGCCGGGCATCATGCCGAGGATGTCCTGCACGGAGCCCATCTTCTTCATCTGACGGAACTGCTCGAGGAAGTCCTCAAGGGTGAACTCGTCCTCCCTGATCTTGGCCGTAAGCTCCTGCGCCTGTTTCTCGTTGAAGGCCTGCTCGGCACGCTCGATGAGGGTCAGCATGTCGCCCATGCCGAGGATCCTCGATGCCATCCTGTCGGGATAGAAGGGCTCGATGTCGGTCAGCTTTTCGCCGACGCCGGAGAACTTGATCGGCTTTCCGGTGACTTGGCGGACGGAGAGCGCCGCGCCGCCGCGGGTGTCGCCGTCGAGCTTGGTGAGGATAACGCCGGTGAGACCGAGCTTTTCATTAAACGAAGCTGCGACGTTTACGGCGTCCTGACCGGTCATCGCGTCGACCACCAGCAGCGTTTCCGCGGGGCGCGCGTATTCCTTGATGGCCGCGATCTCCTCCATCATGCCTTCGTCGATATGAAGGCGGCCGGCGGTATCGATGATCACGAGGTCGAGCAGGTCGTGCTCTGCGCGCGCGATCGCTTCCTGAACGGTCTTGACGGGGTCCTGCGTGCCGTGCTCATAGACGGGCACTCCCACCTTTTCGCCGACGACCTGCAGCTGGGTGATAGCCGCGGGGCGATAGATATCGCAGGCGACGAGCATGGGATGCTTGCCCTGAGTCTTGGCAAGATAGGCGGCGAGCTTGCCCGCCATGGTGGTCTTACCGGCGCCCTGCAGACCCGCGAGCAGTATCACGGAGGGTTTTCTCGGGCCGAAATCGAGCTTTGAGACGCTGCCGCCCATCAGCTCGGTCAGTTCCTCGTTGACGATCTTTATGATCTGCTGGGAGGGAGTTAGGCTCTGCAGTACTTCGGAGCCGACCGCACGCGCTGAGACGGAGTTGACGAACTGCTTGACGACGGTGAAGTTGACGTCGGCCTCGAGCAGGGCGAGCTTTACCTCGCGCATCGCTTCCTTGACCTCTTTTTCGGTCAGCTTGCCGCGATTACCGAGTTTTTTAAAGATATTCTGAAGCTTTGAAGAAAGTCCCTCAAACGCCATGGTTTACCTCCGTTTATCAGATCAGCCCATCATGCCGGCGAGCCGGCCGACGAGCGCGCGCAGGTTTTCAAGCTCTTCTAAAAGCTGCTGCCGGGGATCCGGTGCGCCGCTGTCCTGACTTGCGCTTACGAGCGCTTCGGCCGAAGCAAGTCCACTTACAAGCCCGGCGATGCATTCAGCCATGCTGCGGTCACGCTCGATAAGATGAAGCTTATCGTTCATCTCGAGCAGCGCCTTAGTGCCCCTTGCAAGCGCATCGCGCACGCCCTGCCTTGAAATACCCTTAAGCGAGGCGATCTCCGAAAGGGAAAGGTCCTCGTCACAGCTCAGCTCAAGCAGCTCCCGCTGGTTCTCAGTCAGGAACGCGCCGTAATAATCGATAAGCAAGCTCAGTTCGATCCTATCTGGCATGTGGCACCTCGTCTGTAAAGGTTCAAAGCTTTACAGCAACCTATTATACTTATCCGGCGAAGATTGTCAAGCCTTTTTCGTGTGATTCCGCTATATATTCGTTTAGGCGGTGTTTTCTGACCGTTTTTCGGATAAAACAATTGAAAAACAGCGTAATTTGAAATATAATTATTGAGTAAATGATTTGGAAAGGACTTCTTGATAAACACAATGAAATTCGCAATTGACGCATTCGGCGGCGACAACGCGCCTTCCGCCGTTATAAACGGCTGTATCGAAGCGCTCGCGCTCAACGACGATTTCAGCATCATCCTATGCGGGGATGAAGCAAAGCTGAACGAAGCGCTTCAGGGGCTTGAATACGACCGCTCCCGCATCGAGATCGTACACGCGCCCGAGATCATCGGCTGCGACGAAAAACCCACGACCGCCGTTTCCCGCAAGACCGACAGCTCGCTCGTGCGCGCGCTCCGGCTCGTTGCCGACGGCGAAGCGGACTGCATGATCTCGGCCGGCAGCACCGGCGCCGTGCTCGCCGGGGCGATCTTTAAGCTCAGGCGCATCAAGGGCATCAAGCGCCCCGCGCTCGCGCCGATCCTCCCCACTCTCAAGGGTCCCGCGATGCTCATCGACTGCGGCGCGAACGTCGACAGCAAACCCGAATACCTCGTTCAGTTCGCGTTCATGGGCTCCGCCTATATGTCCTCCGTCCTCGGGATCGATTCCCCCAGAGTCGCTCTTATCAACAACGGCGCCGAGGAGGAGAAGGGCAACGAGCTCACCAAGGCCGCGCATCATCTGCTTAAAGCGGATAAGAGCATCAACTTCGTGGGCAACTGCGAGCCGCGCGACGTCATGAGCGGCGATTTCGACGTGCTCGTCTGCGACGGCTTTGTCGGCAACACGGTGCTAAAATCCATCGAGGGCACCGCGCACGCGATCCTTCATATGCTCAAGGACGAGATACGCTCGAAGAAGCGCTCGCAGGTCGGCGCGCTCCTCTGCCGCAGCGCGTTCCGCAAGCTCAAGAAGCGCATGGACTACACCGAATACGGCGGTGCTCCACTCCTCGGCGTCAACGGCGGCGTCATTAAGGCGCACGGCTCGAGCGACGCGCACGCGTTCTGTTCGGCGATCGGTCAGGCAAGGAAGCTGGTGCTCGGGGATACCGTAAGCAGGATCCGCAGCTGCGCCGAAGCCCAAATGGACGAGGAATGACCCCCTTCTGTCACAGTATCGCCTTGATTTAAGAACAATATCATGTGTTTTCTATTGACAGACGCTTCAATATAATGTAGAATATCATGCGGCGGAGACGGTGAAGGCCGTCCGCCCTGTAACCTCTGCCCGATACCGCGGGCAAGCATCATAAAGAAACCGACTACGACTACTAAGAATAAAGGAGATTGAATATGGTATTCGACGAAATCCGCAGTGCACTCGCTGAGCAGCTCACCATCCCCGAGGAGAGGATCAGCGAAGATTCCCTTCTTATCGACGACCTCAAGGCCGATTCCATCGATCTGTACGAACTCGTCAGCGGACTTGAAGAACGCTACGGCATCGAGATCTCCGACGACGTGCTTCCCACCATCAAGACCGTCGGCGATATCGTCAGGTACATCGAATCCAAATAAGAAAAGGCAATAGGGCCCACACCGTTCGTTTACCCGCGCGGTGTGGGTCTGTACTATTCCGCCTCTCAAAAGAAGAATATGAACGAAAAACGCATAGCAGAGCTTACTGAACTTCAATCAAAGCTCAGCTACAGCTTCACCGATCCAAGTCTTCTTAACACCGCGCTCACCCACTCCTCGTTCGTTAAGGGCGAGAACAGGGCGGCCATCCATAACGAGCGTTTGGAGTTTCTTGGCGACGCTGTACTTGAGCTTTGCGTCAGCGAATATCTCTATCTGAACTATCCGCATATGAACGAGGGTATGATGACGCGCACGAGATCGCGCGCCGTCTATGAGCCCGCGCTCTACCGTGCCGCACAGCGCTTCGATCTGGGCAGATACCTAAGGCTTAGCCACGGCGAGGAGAACACCGGCGGGCGCGACAAGCCCTCCATCCTTTCCGACGCGCTTGAGGCCGTTATCGGCGCGATGTTCCTTGACGGCGGGCTCGAATCCGCCAAGCGCTTCATCCTTTGCTTCGTCGACGAGAGCATTGCCGACGCGATCCGCTCCGTTACCGCAAAGGACTATAAAACGCTTCTGCAGGAATACGTGCAGCATAACCATGCCGGCGAGCTTGAATACACCGTTATCGGCATCAGCGGCCCCGACCACAAGCGTGTGTTCACTATCCAGGTCACTATCGGCGGCGTGGTCTACGGCTTCGGCGACGGCAGCACCAAGCAGGAGGCCGGTCAGAACGCGGCGAAAGCGACGCTCGAACTGCTCGGACAGAATACATAATTACCGATCCCATAAGCTTTTCCTTAACCTATGCAGCTGACCAAACTTGAGATCTACGGCTTCAAATCCTTCGCGAAGAAGACGGAACTAGTCTTCGAGCAGGGCATAACCGGCATTCTCGGACCGAACGGATGCGGCAAGAGCAATATTGCCGATGCGTTCCGTTTTGTTTTGGGCGAACAGAGAGCGCGCGCCCTGCGCGGCAAGAAGGTCGAGGATTTCATTTTCGGCGGCACCGAGAAGCGCAAGCCGCTCTCCTACTGCGAGGTCACGATGACCTTTGACAACCGCGACGGCACGCTCGCTTCGCCGTATGCCGAGATAGCCGTCACTCGCCGCGCATTCAAAAACGGCGAGAGCGAATACTGTATCAATAAGTCTCCCTGCCGCCTTAAGGACATTCAGGAGCTTTTCCGAGATACCGGCATCGGCAAGGACGGCTATTCGATCATCGGTCAGGGCCGCGTCAGCGACATCCTCTCCGACCGTTCGGGCGAAAGGCGCGTCGTTTTCGAAGAAGCCGCCGGCGTGATGAAATACCGCACGCGCAAAGAGGAGGCCGAGCGTAAGCTTCTGAACACCGAGAAGAACATCGAACGGCTCTCCGACATCATACGCGAGCTCGGTTCGCGCGTCGAGCCGCTTAGAGAGCAGAGCGAAAAGGCCGCCGTTTATTTCAAGCTGCGCGAAGAGCTTCGTGAGCTCGAGATAAACCTGTTCCTCAATCAATACGATAAGTCCAACGAGCGCATCGCGGCTATAAAGGCGCAGTCGGAACAGATGCAGGAGGAGCTTGACTCGACCTGTGCCGAGGAAGAGAGCGCTTCCGCCGTTTGCTCCGCAGAGGAGACCGAGGAGCGCAGGCTCTCGGCCGCTATCGGCGAGGCTTCGCAAAAGCTGCTGGCGCTGTCATCCGGGCTTGAATCCGAGCTTGGCGAAGAGAAGCTGCTTGCCGAACGCATCGCCGCGATCAAGCGCGATATCGAAGCCGCCGAGCATGAGGCCGCCGAGAAAGAGGCGCAGCGCTCAACGAACGGCGAGCAGCTCGCCATCCTTCGCAACACCGTGGCGGGCGTCTCGAACGATACCGACGCTCTTGAAAAGCAGTTCACGCTTGCGACCGAGAACTTCAAGGCGCTTGAAAATGAGATCGCTGCCAAGGAGACCGCGCTCGACGAACGCAAGCAGGCGATGATGAACGCGCTCAATCGGCTTGCCGATCAGAAGAGCCGCATCTCAAGGCTCGATGCGATGCGCGAATCGCTCACTGCAAGGGTAGGTTCCATAGCCAATGAGCGCGCAGGCGCCGTTTCCGAGGGCGAAAAGCTTTCGGAAGAGCTGACCGATATCAATGCCTCCATATCCGGCATAAATGAAAGAGCAGCTTCCGTGCGCAGCGAGCGCGAGGAAAGCGCCCGCAGGATCGCCGGGATCAACGGCAGGATAGAGGCCGATTCCTCTACCCTTCGCAGACGTGAGGATGAGATCAACGCCATCCGCTCGCGCAGCAAGGTGCTTGAGGAAATGAAGCGCGCTCACGAAGGCTATTATACCAGCGTGCGCCGCCTGCTTTCGGACGCCGCGCGCGACCCGAAGCTTTCAGATAACATCCACGGCGTCGTCGCCGAACTCATAAACGTTCCGAAAGAATACGAACGCGCCGTTGAAATGGCGCTGGGCGCTTCGCTGCAGAACATAATCGTACCCACCGAGCAGGACGCGAAAGCCGTCATCAACTATCTTCGCAGCCATGATTACGGCAGGGCGACGCTGCTGCCCGTTTCTGTCATGCGTCCGCGCCTGCTCAGCAGCGAGGAGAAAAACTATATCAAGGTCGACGGCTGCTACGGTGTCGCGTCCGAGCTCATCAGCTTCTCCCCCGCCTTCCGCGGCGTCATAGAAAACCTGCTCGGCAGGACCGTTATCGTTAAGGATATCGATACCGGCATCCTTATCAACAAGCGTGCGAGGGCGGCCTTCCGCATCGCCACGCTCGACGGCGATATCCTCAACCCCGGCGGCAGCATGACGGGCGGCAGCATCCAGAAGCGTGAGGTGAGCCTGCTCGGCCGCGAACGCGAGATCGAGGAGCTTGCCTATTCCAGGAAGCAGGCCGAGGCGCAGGTCAAAGCGCTGAATGCCTCGCTGGCCGATTCAAGGAACGAGCTTTATGAAGCCAGGAAAGCGGATTCAGCGCTCGCCGACAGGATACAGGAGCTGCTGGTCGAGCTCGCTTCGCACAAGGAAAAGGCCGATATAACCGCCAAATACGTTCAGAAGAACGATGAGGCTATCAAAAAGCTCGATGAAGAAGCCGCTATGATAGCGGATTCCATTGCCGATATCGACAAAGAGAAGCTTGAAGCTGCCAGCGCCGAAAGCACGCTCAGCAAAGGCAGCGAGATCACGAACGAGGATATCAAGCTTGAGCAGCAGAAGCTCGGCGAACTGCGCGCCACGCTGCAGCATGCGAACGAGGAGCTTGCCGAGATACGCGTGCGGCTCACTGCGGCGGCGAAGGAAAAGTCTGCCGCGGCAGCCGATATCGCAAGGCTCGAGGCCGAGAATGCATCGCTTTTGTCCGGAAAGGCAAAGCTGCTCGAAACCGCCGAAAAGAGCCGACAGACGGCCTTAGTGCTCGAGGAGGAGCTTTCTCAGCTCGCTTCCTCGCTTGGCGGCGAACGCGAGAAGGTCAACGCCCTTTCCGACGAGCTGCACGCCATGGAGGCGGAGCGCGCCCAGCATCTTTGCCTGCTCGACGAGACCAGGGCAAGGCGCGAAGAGATGCTGATTAAGATAAATGAGCTTCGGGAGCGCATGCACCGCAGCGAGCTTACGCTCTCCAGGCTGACGATCGAGCTTGAGAACACCGCGGAGCGCATCTGGCAGGATTATGAGCTGACGTATGAAAACGCCCTGCCCTACCGTAAGCAGATGCCCGTGACGCAGATGCACGCGCGCGCCGACGAGCTGCGCCGCTCGGTCAAGGAGCTGGGCGAGGTCAACACCTCTGCGATAGAGGATTACCGCAGTGTCAAGGAGCGCTACGACGACCTGACCGCACAGTGCGCCGACCTTGAAAAGGCGAAGGCCGATCTCAACGAGCTTATAGAAAAACTGACGGTAACGATGGAAAAGGAGTTTACCGAGCAGTTCCAGAAGATACAGGCCAACTTCACCGAGACCTTCCGCGAGCTGTTCGGCGGCGGCAGAGCGGAGCTCGTGCTTTCGGATAAGAACGACGTGCTCAATGCAAACATCGATATCATCGCACAGCCGCCCGGAAAGAAGCTGCAGCTGCTGACGCTGCTCTCCGGCGGCGAGCAGGCGCTGACGGCGATCGCACTGCTGTTTGCGATACTGAGGCTCAAACCCGCCGCGTTCTGCATCCTCGACGAGATCGACACCTCGCTCGACGAAGCAAACGTGGAATGCTTTGCGGAATACCTTAAGGGCTACTCAGCGGGCACGCAGTTCATCGTGATCACTCACCGCAAGGGCTCCATGGCCGTGTGCAACTCACTTTACGGTGTTTCGATGGAGGAAAAAGGCGTTTCGGCCATAGTCTCCGCCAAATTCGAATGAGCCGTCATGAAGCATAACTCTTAAAGGGGATATAATATGTGGAACATCTTTAAAAAGAACGATAAAAAGAAGGAAGCGCAGGAGGAAAAGCCGACCGTCGAGAGCGCGGAGCAGATCGAGGAGAACGAGCCGGTCCTTCCCGAAGAAAACGAGGCTGAAACGAGCGAAACCGAGGCTTCTGCAGCCGAAGCGGAGGCGCTTTCGCAAGCCATCGAAGATTCCGTTGAAGCCATACCCGATGAAGCTCCCGAGCAGGCGCCATCAATCGAAGCCGTCGAACAGCCCGAAAAGAAAAAGAAGGGGCTTTTCTCCAAGCTCAAGGACGGTCTTAGGAAGACAAGGGATACGCTTTTCGGCGGGCTATTCGTCGAAAGCGACGAGCGCATCAACGACGAGTTCTACGACGAACTTGAAGAGGCGATGATCATCTCCGATATGGGCATGAACACCACCGAAAAGCTGCTTTCGCTCCTAAGGGCAAAGCTCAAGGAGGACGGGATCCATAAGCGCAGCGAGGCAAGGGATATCCTTATCGGCCTGCTTGCGGATAATATGCGCACCGATACCGAGTTCCCGCCCGATTCTTCCCCCGCCGTTATCCTCATCGTGGGCGTGAACGGCGTCGGCAAGACGACCTCCATCGGCAAGCTCGCTTCGATGTATAAGCAGGACGGCCGTAAAGTCATGCTCGCCGCGGGCGACACCTTCCGCGCTGCCGCCGCCGAACAGCTTACCATCTGGGCCGAGCGCGCCGGAGTCCCGATCGTCAAGCACAATGAGGGCGCGGACCCCGCCGCCGTCGTTTTCGACGCGATCGCCTCCTACAAGGCGAAGGGCTGCGACCTTTTGATCTGCGACACCGCGGGCAGGCTGCATAATAAGAAGAACCTTATGAACGAGCTTGCGAAGATCCGCCGCGTCATCGACCGCGAGCTGCCCGGCGTGCCCGTCGAGGTTCTGCTCGTGCTGGACGCTACGACCGGCCAGAACGCGATCGCCCAGGCGAAGGCCTTTGGCGAGAACACCGGGCTTACCGGCATCATTCTGACCAAGCTCGACGGCACCGCGAAGGGCGGCGTCGTGGTGGCGGTCAAGGACGAGCTCGATCTGCCCGTCCGCTTCGTCGGCGTCGGCGAGGGCATAGACGACCTTCAGCCCTTCGACGCAGTCAGCTTTGCGCAGGCGCTCATCTGATAATCTATGTATGAAAAAAGGCCCTGTAAAGGGTCTTTTTTTGTATCTATTTGATCCGGCACTGAGTAAACGATTCACACGCTTACACAAAAGCTTCCAAAAACGGAACAGGGGTATACATATGCATACCCCGAAGGAAAAGCCTTATCTTTGGGATGAAAAGGGGGATCACTCCTCCTCGTCCATCTTGATAACCTGTTCGCCGTCGTAATAACCGCACTGCTTGCAAACACGGTGAGCGAGCTTACGACCGTGGCACTGAGGGCATTCAACGATAGCCGGGACGCTGAGCTTCCAGTTAGCCCTGCGCTTGTCACGCCTTGCTTTCGAAGTTTTTCTCTTAGGTACTGCCATTTTCTACACCTCCTCTTCGTCTTTAAGCAGCCTGCCGAGCTCCTCAAGGGCTGCGAACGCATTGCCCTTATGGCGGGAGCACGCGCACTGCGTAAAATTCAAATCTGCGCCGCACTTGGGGCAGAGCCCCTTGCAGTCCGGCCTGCAAAGCCCGTATGCGGGAGCGTTCAGGATCAGCAGATCGAGCACCATCCGATCGAGATCGAGCGTTTCGCCGAAGAAAGGATAGCAGTCGAGCTCCTCGGCCTCTTCATCGGACGCTTTGATGAAGCGTTCCTCAAAATCTACCGAAAAGCGCTGTTTAAACTCCCTGTTGCATTTCGTGCAGTTCATCAGCAGCTCGGAACTGAGCACACCGCTCACGTTGAACCCTTCCCCGTCGAAAACGTAGGAAACGTCGATAGTGAGGGGCATCGTGAAAACGAGCTTATGCGTGCCGAGGTCGATCGGCTCATACTCTGTTTCCAAATGCCGGCCGGAGGTCTGACCCGCCAGCTTTAATTCCGGAGCTACGTTTATCTGCAAAGCCTGCATAATCTGCACAAAACTCCAATTTGGGCTTTAAGCAACCTTAGATATTCTATATGTCCAGGGGAGCGTTGTCAACTGTTTTTTGCCCCCGGGCGAAAATATAATGCTTGCCCGCCTCGTATTGGGACGGGCAAGCGTGTTCGATCACAGTGCTTTTACGATGCGCTCCGCGTCGCGGGCGATCATAAGCTCCTCGTCGGTCGGGATAACGTAGACGCGGACGCGGCTCTCGGGCTTTGCGATATCGATCTCAACACCGCGGGGCGCGCTGCGGTTGTATTCGAAATCGACATCCACGCCGAGATAATCGAGGCCGGTGAGGATGCGCTCGCGCATGCCGCGGTCGTTCTCGCCGACGCCGGCGGTGAAGACGATAGCGTCAACGCCGTTGAGGGCTGCGGCATATGCGCCGATGTATTTCTTAACGTGGTAGGCGAACACCTGCAGCGCAAGCTCGGCGCGCTTGTTGCCGTCCGCAGCGGCGGCGCTGAGATCGCGGAAATCGCTGGATACGCCGCTGATGCCGAGCATGCCGCTCTTCTTGTTCATGTAGGTATCCATATCCTTGATGCTGACGCCGAGGCGCTTTGCGAGATAACCGACGATCGCGGGGTCGATATCGCCGCTCCTGGTGCCCATGGGCAGGCCCTCAAGGGGAGTGAGACCCATGCTGGTATCGATGCACTTGCCGCCCTTGACCGCCGCCACGGAGGAACCGTTGCCCAGGTGGCAGGTGATGATCCTGGTATCCGCCGCGGGCTTGCCGAGCAGCTCGATCGCACGGAGGGTAACATAGTTATGGCTGGTGCCGTGGAAGCCGTAGCGGCGCACCATGTGCTCGGTGTAGGCTTCGTAGGGCAGCGCGTAGATGAAAGCCTCGGCGGGCATGGTCTGATGG
>JAEEKE010000132.1 GCA_016282255.1 Bacillota bacterium | reverse complement strand
GGTCCCGAGCAGGATGACCGCGCCGTAGGCGATCCACAGCCTGCCGTGCGCGCGGTTCCAGCCCTCCACCGAGGTCAGCTTCTCCGGCGGGAGCGCCTTCTCGCCGGAATAGAACGTCACCGGCTTTTTCGCCGTGTACTGCGAAATGCCGATCGTCAGCATTATCGACGCGACTATGCCGAAGATGACGGCCGAAACGATCTCTCCGCCCATATCATTCCTTTATATTCCGCGCGCAGAACGGCGCTTCGTAAAGCTTTTCGTGCACGAACCAGTTATAGGAGCGGCAGCCGCCCGCGCACCAGGGGCCGTATTCGCATCCCGCGCACGCGCCGGTCAGCATCGAGCGGTCGAAGCCGCGGTTGTAGGCGAAGGCGCCGGGGGCCTCCCAGATCTCGCGCAGGGACTTCTCCCTGAGGTTGCCCTCGTTGAAGCGCTCGTCATACATCGATTCGCAGCCGCGCACGTTGCCGACGCTGTCGATGCCGATCGAGCTGAGCCCCGCGCGGCAGCCGGTGTAATACGCCCTGCCGCTCTTGTTGCCGCGCAGCGACCCCTCGCCCTCGGTGAAATAGCCGATATTGTCCGCTACGCCGATCGGGAACGGCGCGTCGTCCAAGTGCTTTTCAACGAAGCGGATCGGTATCCTCGGATCGAAGCGGAAATCGACGCCGCCTTCGGACGCGTTGCCCATCGGCGAGCAGGCCTGCAGCTGCCAGGCGTAGATGCCGCTGTCCTTCAGCGCCTCGTACATCTCGTCCAGCAGATGCGCGTTCTCGGCGTTGAGCGTGGTTATGACCGTGGCCGGGATGCCGTTCCCGCGCAGCTTTTCAAGCGCGCCGAGCGCCCGGCGGAAGCTCCCCTCCTGCCGGTATTTGTCGTGCACCGCCTCCGTGCCGTCGATCGACACGGCGACCGACTCCACGCTGATCTTTTTCAGCGCTTCGATATGCTCGGGGCGGAACAGGAAGCCGTTGGTGATGATCGCCACGCGGATGCCGTAGCCGGTCAGCCGGTCCACGATCCTTGCCCAGTCGGGCCGCATGAATACCTCGCCGCCGATCATCGATACCCTTCGGCAGCCCATGGCCGCGAGCTGATCCGCCACGGAGAGGCATTCCTCGGTCGTCAGCTCGTTCTCCCTCGCCCTTCCGGCACGGGAGCCGCAGTATTTGCAGGAGAAGCAGCAGGCGAGCGTGATCTCCCAAACGCAGGAGCGCAGCTTATACTTTATCATTTCTCTTCCCTGTCGATCCCGGTCCTCTTGGCGAAGAGCCTTCTTAAGAACCCGCGCTTGACGGGCGCCGCCGGCTTCTCGGGCTCGCGCACGGCCTCGAACACCTTCGTTTCGCCCGGCACGTCCCTTTTGGCGCCGCAGCAGGGGCAGGCGGGCATATCCTCCGCGACCGCCGCGCCGCATTCATGGCAGTAGAACCGCTTCGCCTCGGGCTCCGGCTGCGGCTCCTCGGGCTGCAGTACCGTGCCGCATTCCGTGCAGAACTTCGCATTCTGCTTATTCATCGCGCCGCACCTGGGGCAGAAACGCACGTCGGGCGCGGGGAAGTCCGCGGGACCTCCTATCGGCCTGTTCGCGAAATACTCCGGCCCGGCATAGACCAGCATCATGGACGGCTGCTGCGGCTCGGGGCCCGCGTAAACGCCCTCGAACGCCGCTTTTTCTTTAGCTTTGTCTCCGATGCCGAAGTACTCCGGCCCGGCGTAGACCGGCGCTATCGGGGTGGGATCGGTCCCGGACTCCTCGCCGAAATAGTCGGGACCCGCGTAAACGGCCTCGATCGGAGTCCTGTCGCCCTCGTCAATGCCGAAGTATTCCAGCCCGGCGTACACCGCGGCCGTCTCCGTCCGTTTCGCCTTTTTATTGAACCCGGGCGCGGCATAGACCGCTTCGGCCGCGGGGCGGCGGGGACCCATCATTCCGGGGCCCGCATACACCTTGTTCATCCGCGGGGTGCGGCGGGGGGACTCCTCCTCATCCTCTGCGTCGGGGTATTCGCCGCCGATCTCGCCCATCATGCCGGGGCCGGCATATACGTCGACGATCTCGTTCGGGTCGGTCTCCTTCTCCTCAAAGAATTCGGGGTAGGGCTTCCTGCCGGGCCTTTCGGGGCGCTTGACCGCGCCGGGATCCGGCTTCTTTTCGGTTTTATCGTCGCTCGTCCCGCGCCTGATCGTCGGCGCGCCGTAGAGCAGACGCATGGTGGGTCGCTTGTCGTTCATGGTAATGCCTCCTCATCGAAATGATCGCTTCAGCGCGTAATTATCCGATAGATATATTTATTTTATCACATGCCCGGGGGTTGCGCAATGCCGTCAGCCCCCGAGCATGGCATTTTTGTTTCAAAGCCCCGGCATTTCCCCGTGCTTACAAATCATATACTTGCCTTTTCCTCAAAAAAAGCTTGACATTTTTCCGCCGGGGAGATATAATGTCGTTCGCAACATAAAAACTGCGGTTGTGGCGGAACAGGCAGACGCGTACGTTTGAGGGGCGTATGGGAGACCGTATGGGTTCAAGTCCCATCAACCGCACCAAAAAAGAAGGGGTCCATCCGGACCCCTTCTTTTTTGCTACGCTCTGGGACTTGAAGCCGCGATGAGCAAAGGCAACAGTGTTGCCTTTGCCGCGGCCGGGTTTTTGCATGCCGAGCTGCGAAGCGGTTTGAGCGAGCAGCGAGAGCAATATGCAAAAACAAGTCCCATCAACCGCCCGGGTCCATCCGGACCCCTTCTTTTTTGCTACGCTTGGGGACTTGAAGGGCGCAGAAAATCGCGCCAGTGACGCGATTTTCCGCCCCGGTTTCGAGCGGAGCGAAATACGCCGCGGAGTGAGCGGCGTATGAGACTCATCGCGAGAAACCAAGTCCCATCAACTCGTCGTCGCGGACTACATATCCTTCGCTTCCTCGCAGGCTCGAAAGCTCATCCATTCCGTCGCTCCTCCTCTCCGCAAAAGACCTCGCTCGGCTCACCTGTTCGCTTGCAAGCGCGCTCACGACGGTTCGCTGTCGCTACCACTCTTTTGCGGTTTCACCGTTTTCCGCGGACTACATATCCTTCGCGCCCGCGCAACTATTGGAGCTCGTCTACCCCGGCTCTTACCTGTTTTTTCTTGCTGATTTTGATTTTTTATAGTACAATGGAATTGACCTTAAAAAGCTCTTACATGGAGGAGCTCGATATGCTGTACCCAAATGCAAACAAAGGAATAAATAAGCTCTTCATCGGTCAGCTCCTTGCCCTTATCATAGCGGTCGTAATGATCGCGGCAATGGTGCTTGCCGAAGTCACTGTGGACGACGGTCCGGACAGCTTCGAGGATATTTTTGAGATTTTCATTTTGCCTTTCATAGTTTGCAATATCCTATTCATCATAGCGGCAGTCTTCAGCGTCATCGGTCTCGGCGAAGCGGGGCGTGATGAGCGCGCATTCATCCCGGCGCTTATACTTCTGGTCCTCTGCGTTCCTCTTATCTTAGCGGATGCTTTTTATTTCAGGACATATAAACCAATGCTTTCCGATCTCTCCTTCATGCTTTGCATGGTGCTGCAGCTCGCCTCAACGCTCTTCATCATAAAGGGCGTAAGCCACCTTGCGGATGGTCTCGGCCGACCGGAGATGGTCGTTTGGGGCAGGAAAGTCGCCGTCCTTATGATTATCGTAAGCATTGCTGCCATCGCCTGCGAGCTGCTTATCGTTTTCGCGGATCCGAACGGGACTGTCAAAGACGCCGTTTCTATTATTGAAATCGCCGCCGCGATACTGACTGCCGTTTTTGCTGCCTTGTGCGTCGTCTGCCTCGGAAAAGCCAGGAAAATGCTGGAAGTTTATAACTGACAGCGCATTGCGCCATGCCTCTCTTGCTGCAGCCGCACAGTATAAGCTGCTAAAGCTCTCCCGCTCCCCTCACTCCTCATTTATCCTTTTCTTAGTCAGCTTAAGTATGTTCCTTCCGTCCCTATATTCATACGAGACGCTGTCCATCAGCTTCTTGGCAAGGAAAATGCCGAGGCCGCCGGGCGTTCTTTGATCCGCCGGGAGCGACAGAGCGGGATCCTTCTTCGCGGTCGGGTCGAAAGGCCTGCCCTCATCGGAGAAGGTTATCACGGCAGCGTGCTCTTCCCCGTCGGTCTCGACCAGCACCTTCGCCCTGCCCTTCCCGGGAGCGTAGGCGTAATCGGCGATATTGACGAATATCTCCTCCGCGGCGAGCTCGAGCTGCATATTTGCCTTGGCGGAGGGTCCGAGCGGCGCGATCCGCTCGCCTATGAACGCGAGCACCTCGGGAAGGTTCGCCGTGTCCGCCTCTATTTCAAGCTCGTTCGGAGTGAACGCGAGCGTATCGGCGGAGTCAAGGAGCTCAAGCAGCTCTTCCTTCCAGAGCGCGATCTCGGCGCGGCCCTTCTCCGTTTCAAGGCCGCCGCGGTTTAAGGAGCGCCCTATCAGGCGGGTATAGCTCAGGATCCTTGCCTTATCCTTGACCTCGCCGAGCTTAACTTCCGAAGCCGTTGAGAGGTATTCCCCGAGCGCGGCATGGAAGAACCTCACGCCGAGGTCGAAATCGAAGCCCTGGAACTCCTCTATCGCCTCGCTGTCGTATTCATAGAAGCCGATCAGCGCGTTGTAGACCGAGCAGAGCTCGAAGATCGGATGGCCCGTAGATAGGGTGTCCATGTCGATGACAAGCGCCTCGCCGTTCTGCAGCATGATGTTCTTCGGGTGGAAATCCCCGTGCAGCATGGTGTCCCTGTCCGGCACGGCGAGGATCAGTTTTTTTAGCTTTTCCTTCGCGTTCTCCGGAACGGCGCTGCCCAGCCGGTCGACCCAGCCGAGCACCTCCGGCCTGATATCGGGGAGCTTCCCGGCCGGAACCTCGATGGAGTGTATTTTTTTAAGGAGCCCGGCGAATTCACGGACGCAGCTGTCGAAGCTTTCGGGCTCCTGCGCGAGTATCTGCGAAAACGAGCGAGCGTTTAAGAGCTCGAAAACCGAACCGTAGCTCTTGCCGACGCGTACGACCTCATACGAGATCGCCGTGGGCACGCCGAGTATCAGCGCAAGCTTCGCCATATCGCGCTCGTTCTTGATCGCGTCGAGGGCGTCGGCATTGAAGTAGACCTTGACGATGTTTTCGTCATCCAGACGGTAGACCGCGCCTTTTGCGCCGCGGCCTATGCACTCGCAGCCTTCGACCGAGAGCGTGCGGTATGCCTTCTCCACCTTCATCATCTCGGTAAAGCCGGTCATATCGAATATCTCGTAGATCTCGGAGCTGACGTTGATTATCCTCAGCTCCGGGTACTCTTTGCGCAGGCGCAGCAGTATGCGCAGCCCGGCGCTCGAGATGTATTCGAGGCCGGAAGCGTCGAGCACGAGGTTTTCGGCCTCGGCCGTTATCGCCGCGCGGATGCCCGCCTCGGCAGCGGCGGCGCTGTTTGAATCGATCCTTCCCGAGATCGGGACCGTGATCCCTTTTTTCACGTCTTCTGTCATACCGTACCGTCCTTACCCCTGTATTCGAGGCAGAGCATCGTCAGGTCGTCGAACTGCTCCGCTTCCTTGACGAACCCGTCCACCGCAGCGCGCACGTTCTTGAGTATGCGCTCGGGGGCGGCTTCGGGCTCCGCGTTCAGCGCCGCGAGCATGCGCTCGGTGCCGAACATGGCGTTTTCGGCGTCCGCCGCCTCGGGCACGCCGTCCGTGTAGACGAACAGCTTGTCGCCCGGGGAGAGCGTCAGCTCGTATTCCTTATACTTCGCGCCGTCCATACCGCCTATAACGATGCCGTGTTTGTCCCTGAAGAGCTCGAATCCGCCGCCCTTACGCATGATCGCCGGGTATTCGTGCCCGGCGTTGGCGCAGGTGAGCCTGCCGGTGGAGATCTCCAGGACGCCGATCCAGACGGTCACGAACATGCTCTCCTTATTGTTGGAGCAGATCGCCTCGTTGGTCTTCGTCAGCACCTCGCCCGCGGACTGCCCGAGCATGGCGCAGCTCTGCAGGATGATCTTCGATACCATCATAAACAGCGCGGCGGGTATGCCCTTGCCGGATACGTCCGCGATCAGCAGGCAGAGGTGATCGTCGTCTATGAAGTAGAAATCGTAGAAATCGCCGCCGACCTCCTTCGCGGGATCCATGGAGCCGTAGATGTCGAACTCGCCCCTGTCCGGGAACGGGGGGAATATGGTCGGCAGCATGGCGGACTGTATGCGGTTCGCAACGGAAAGCTCGGTGCTTATGCGCTCTCTCTCGGCCGTTATGGTCTCTATCTCGCCGATGTAGTCCTTCATGCGCTGAGTGAGCGATCTGAATGAGTCGGCAAGCGTCTGGGTCTCATCGCCGGTATCGAGATCCCATTCAAAGTCCAGATCATTGCCGTGCATGGATCCGACTTCCTTGGTGAGCAACTTTATCGGCTTCACGATGCGGCGCGAGAGCGCATAGGAGGTGACGAGCGCAACAGCGACCGCCGCGCCCATAAGGCCCAGCAGCAGGAAGGTCGCGTTCTTTATATGGCTGTTCGCCTCATCAGAGGCCTTATCGGTGATCCCGTCAACGCTTTTGAGCAGCCGGTTCGTCGGCGCTTCGACCGCGTCCTGCGAGAGGAACACGAGCATCGACCAGTCGACCGTATCCATGGGGGCGTATGACGCGTAGCACGCCGTGCCGTCCACCGTCAGCTGAGCGACGCCGGATTCGCCGGCCGACGCCTTTTTCGCAAGCTCGGCAAGCTCCGCATCGTCACAGAGCCGGAGATCCTCGGAGTGTTCGGCGACGGCCAATGCGCCGCTCTCGTAGGTGGAGAACAGCACCTGCCCGCTTCCGTTGATTATCAGGGCTTTGCCGCTGTCGCCGAGCTGCACGCTCTGAACGAGGTGCTCCATCCGGTCAAGATAGAGGCCTGCGCCGGCCACGCCCATCAGCCGCCCGTTATTATAGACGGGTATGCCGCACATTATGCAGAGATGGGATGTGTGAGCGTCCTTAGTAACGGGAGTGAAGAACGGCTTGCCCGTTGCGGCGGCGCCGACGTACCAGGGGCGCTCCCTGGCCTCGAGGGGCATGAGCTGCCCGTTCTCGTCGAATTTCATGGCGGAGATATAGTCCGCCTGCACCATGAAGCCGGATTCGGTCGCAAAGTAAACGGAGACCATGTTGTCCTGGCTTGCGTTGACTGCCAGCAGCGCGTCCTGCACGTTGCCGATGAGCCCGAGTTCCTCGACTATCGCCGGGTCGTCGGGATCGGTGGCCGCGGAATAGAGCACCTGCAGCGAGAGCTCGCCGTCCTTTGCGGGATCGGGCAAGGGCATCGGCCTTGCGGAATACGCTGCGGGATCGCTGTAGATCGTTTCCGCCACGGATGCGATTATCGCTACCCCGCGCTCGAAATCGGCGAATATCCCGTCGGCGATATCCGCCTTTTCCGCGGCAAGCTCAAGCAGACGGTTCTGGGACTGCTCGGCCATGTAGGCCGAGGATTCCGCGCCGATGGTATCGCTCAGCCGCTCGTTGGAGGAAGCCAGCGTATCCGAGGCGTTTTTGAATGTGAGCGCAAATATCGTTCCGGCAGCCAAAAGCATTACGATAACGAGCACTATCATCGCGCCCATTATTTTGGCTGAGAGTGATCTGTTTTTTTTCATGCTTCCGTTCCATGTCCTCCGGATATTTCACAAGTATATTCTATCAAATCATCATTGGAATTGCAATACAAAGGCTTTCAGCTTGTCTATTGTATGCGATCTGTGTTATACTCTTCATAGCGAACGTGGTTGGTTGCCTTTTCTCCGCCGTCGTTGTATAATTAAATAACTGAAAACAAACAGGTTTTGACTGTTCGTCGGAAGGAACCCGCTATTACGATAATACCCATGGCACTGCAGTGAAGAGGTTCTCTGCTTTAGTGCGAGAGCTTCACAGCTTCTCTGTTTTATACCCGCCGCGATATGCTTATCCCCTGACCTGCAGGAGAGTAACTGAAATGCAGCCGCTGATCTCAGTAATCATTCCGATCTACAATATGGAGCAATATCTGGCCCGATGTCTGGATTCCGTGCTGAACAACACCTATCGGAATCTGGAGGTCATCTGCATTGACGACGGCAGCAAGGATAGCTCTTTGGAAATACTGAGGGAGTATGAAAAGCGCGACAGTCGGATAGTTGTTATCGCAAAGGAGAACGGAGGCGTATCTTCCGCGAGAAATGCCGGTCTGGACCGCGCGTCCGGTCGATACGTCGCATTCATAGATCCCGACGATTTCGTGCACCCGCAGTACTTCTCTCGTCTGCTGGATGCGATTTTGCAATCCGGAGCAGAGGTATCCTGCTGCGGCTTCAAAACCGTAGAGGAAGGAGAGGAGCTGCCGGCCGCACCAGAGCAGCTCGGAGATGTATCCGAAAGCGCGCGGGTCCTCTCGGCATTACAACTCTTCAAAAATCATGAGCTCAGATCATATTGCTGCGGAAAGCTGTTCGATGCCGATATCCTATCGGATATTCGGTTTCGAAACATGAACTACTCCGAAGATTCCGTTTTCGTTGCGGAGGTATGGGAATACAGCCGGAACACGAAAGCCGCCGTGATCCCGGACGCTTTGTATTATTATTATCAACGCGAAGCTTCTCTTGTTAAGGAAGCCAAGATGCCGGATCGGCTCAAAGCTGCGGAGATCTATGCGATGAAGGCCCAGCAGTCCGCGGAAAACGACGTAATCTTTCTGGATCAGGCGATCAAACGCTGCCTCTCCACAAGGTACTACGCTTCACACATCCTGCTTGATAAATCTATTTCCCGCAAATGTGCCGAGCTGCTCCGGGACTGCCGAAAGCAGCTTCATAAAACGGATATCTACAGCAAAAAAGAAAAACTCCGCTATTCCGCTTTCATCCGTTTCCCCGGTCTTTATTGGCTTTATCGAAGCATAACCGAACCGTATATGTGGAAGTGGGAAAAGGTTGAACGAAGAAAAAGGCGCGAAGCCGGATGTTCCGATAAGGAAGGGAGAGCGTGCACATGAAAAAAGTACTGCTTGTAACGCTGCAGGGCAATCATAATTACGGGAACCGTCTTCAGAATTATGCCCTTCGGCAAGCGATCGGCAAGCTTGGATATTGCGTAGACAATCTCACAGTTAATGCCGAAGCCATTGACCGCAAGACGCTAAAAAGCAGGCTGCTGAAGGATCGATTTTGGGTACTGATCCGCAGGCCCGGCTTTACGGAACACTGCGCAAAAATGCAGCGTCTGTATGCTTGCCTTCGGTTTTCCGAGCGGTATGCGCCGAGAATGTATTTCAGTTCCGATCAGGTCTGGCAAAAGGATTGGTCGGAGTATGCCTTCGGCGTTACCGGCAGCGATCAGGTCTGGCATAATTGGCATCACGCATATATGGAAAGGGAGCTGGAGTATTATTATCTGCAGTTCCTGCCCAAAGAAAAGCGCGTATCCTATGCTCCGAGTTTCGGCTTTACTTCATTTCCGGAAGAAGATCTTCCCATGCATTGGGAAGGGCTGATGGGCATGGCGGCGCTGTCCTGCCGTGAAGCCGAGGGCAGCACGCTGATCCGAGAGCTGACCGGTCGCCAAGCGATAAAAGTTCTGGATCCCGTATTCCTGCTTGATCCACAGGAATGGTCCGGCATTGAAAAAAAGCCTCGATTTAAAATCAAGAAACCGTACCTTTTGCAATTCTTCCTCGGCACGGTCACCGGAGAGTACCGGAAAGAGATCGACCGTATACGGACAGAACGCGGCCTTGAGGTCTTGAACATCAATGATCCTGCCGAACCGAAGCATTACGGGATTTCTCCGACAGAGTTTCTATGGCTTATACATAATGCCGAAGCAGTCTGCACCGATTCCTTCCATGCCTCTGCATTCTCCGTCATATTCGGCGTCGGTCTTCGCGCATTCCCCAGGGTCCAAGAGCGCATGACGGATATGTTCGGGCGTATACGCGATCTACTCACGCCCATCGGTCTGACGGATCTTGCATTTGGTGAAAGCCGGGACGGCAAACTCTCCACCGCCCTTTCCCAGGAAGCAAGATCGTTTCTGGACGCAGAACGGGAAAAGTCAATGCTTTATTTGAAACAGTATCTGAAAGACGACTGATCCGCAGGCCGCGACAATTGGGTGAAGCAGAAAGGAGTATTATATGTATCCGGTTTTGGCAGATCACAGGTCTTGTACCGGCTGCACTTCATGTGTGAGTATTTGCCCTCTTGGGTGCATAGCGATGAATCCGGATAAACTGGGTTTCAATCATCCCTCTATCAACCAGAACCAATGCATTGGTTGTCTTAAATGCCAAAAAGCCTGCCCAATCGTTTCACCGCCGCCCCTTCCAGAGCAGCAAACGCGCATATACGCAGCCAAAAGTTTAGATGATAACAATCGTTTTTTCAGTTCATCGGGCGGTGTTTTTTATGAACTGATGAAATTGGTCTTCGATAAAGGCGGCGTAGTATGGGGGGCAGAATATGACAACACCTTTTATATTCGGCACAACTTCGCGGAAACAGCAGAAAAAGCCGCGGCATTTCGCGGTGCAAAATACGCGCAAAGCGATTTGAACGGAGTTTTTCAACGTGTTAAGGATCAATTGGCCGACGGTAAACCGGTATTGTTTTCCGGACTTCCTTGCCAGATCGCCGGTTTACTGAGCTTTCTTGGAAGCCGTCCTGAAAACCTCATATGCGTCGATTGCGTATGCCACAGCGTTCCGTCTCCTTTGATCTGGTCGCGTTATCTGGAATATCGGGCAAAAACAGACGGTCAAGGGTATCCGCCGGTATCCGTTAATTTCCGTTCAAAGGAAACCGGGTGGTCGCGCTATCATTACTCGGTTCAGATCCGTTTCCCGCACAAAGACTACAGTGAGATCAGTACAAACGATCCGTTTATGAAGCTGTTTACGGGGGGATGCATTTCAAGGGATTCCTGCTCCGATTGTCAATTCAGAGGAATTGACCGTCAAAGTGATCTTACGATGGGGGATTGTTGGGGAATTTGGGATTTTGTGCCGGAATTCGATGATGATAAGGGAACTTCTCTTATCCTGAGTCACAGCAAATTGGGAGATGAGCTTTTAAAAGAGCTGAACGAACAGTGCAGCTTCCTCCCGATTTTACCAAAAGCGGCATTGGCCAAAAACCGGGCTGTCACTCAGTCGATACGCCCACACATCGAAAAAGCCGCCGTATGCAGGATCCTATTGCAAAAAAATGACTTTGCCGCGGCGGCAGCTTTGATTAATTCAAAGTCGCTTTTTGCCAAGGTAAAGCGTGCAGTATTGCGATTTTGCAGAAAAGATTCATAGAAACACATTATGTTAGATGCCTTACTTGGAGAGAATATCAATGGACGCTTTGATCTCCGTCATCATTCCGGTTTATAATACGGAGCAATATCTTGAACGCTGCCTTGATTCGGTGCTTAACAACACGTACCGCAATCTTGAAGTGATCTGCATTGATGACGGCAGCACGGATCGCTCACTTGAGGTCCTGCGCCGCTATGAAGCTTCCGATCCCCGCGTAATAGTGATCAGTAAGGAAAACGGAGGGGTTTCTTCCGCCCGCAACGCAGGGTTGGACCGCATGACCGGAGAATACGTAACGTTCATAGATTCGGACGATTTCGTTCATCCGCAGTATGTTGAGATTCTTTTATCTGCACAACAGATTTCCGGTGCTGATATTATAGTAGGTAAATTCAAGAGTGTGCAAAAAGATTGTGTGGAGTCTGTTGATTATCCGCAATTATCCATTGATTTATCAACAATATGTGTGTCTAGCCCAATCGAAGCTTGTAAGCTTACATCTATAAATGCTGGCTGTTCAAGCAGATTGATCCCTCTGCACATCATAGCTGGAACCCGATTTAGAACTGATTCTTCATATGGAGAAGACACCTTGTTCTCATTAGAACTGTTCTCTAACAACCCTTTGCTGAAAATTGGGATTATTGATAGCGAGATTTATTATTATTATCAAGGACGAACCGATTCTCTTGTAAAAAGGGGCAGAGATCAAAAGATTGTGCGTTTTTTCTCTGTTATAGCCGATCTCAGCTCTGCGAAAGAAAAAGAAAAAATATATTTGGAAGTATTGATGAGACGCGGTTTATTCTTTCGGTATTATTATACATATATACAAAAAGAACGCGTACTTGCTAAAGGAATTGGAAAAGTTTTACGGTCAAAATTAAGGCAATTGCAAAAATCAAAGAACTTCTCATTAAAATACAAAGCATATTGGACATTATTTGTATTATCTCCAAGCTTGGAGCGCTTGCATAGGTTTTACCGTAATCCTAGCTTGAGATTATTCGAACGGATTCAAATCGCAAATGCTAAAACAAGGAACTCTGCGATTTCCAGCAGATCTGAAATAGGAGTTAAAAATGGATATTGACATTGTAATTCTTTGGGTTGATGGAAATGATCAAGCATGGCTTAAAGAGAAGGCTAAATATCAAACAGAAAAAACAACTGACGCTAATGCAGTCAATCGCTTTCGCGACTGGGGTTTGATGAAGTATTGGTTCCGTTCTATTGAGGCATTTGCTCCATGGGTACGGATTATTCATTTTGTAACATGGGGTCATGTTCCAGAGTTTTTAGACCTTAAACACTCTAAGCTGCATATCGTTAGGCATGAAGACTATCTCCCGCAGGAATGTCTTCCGCTGTTTAATGCCTGTGCAATAGAAATGAGTATCCATAAAATTCAGGGTTTGGCAGAACATTTTATCTTTTTCAATGATGATATGTTCCTGCTGCGGCCTCTAACTCCGGAACACTTTTTCCACAGAGGGCTTCCTCGAGTGAACGGTAGCGAAACCGTCACTGCGCCCATTATCCCGTTACGCACTTGGCATGCGATCTTTTATAACGATTTGGGCATCATCAACAAGCATTTCTCGAAGAAAACCGCCGTGGTGAAAAACCGAAGCAAGTATATCAATCGAGCATATGATCTTAAGAGCAATATAAAAACGTTTGCAATGGAGCTTCTGTATAAGAATCAGTTTGTAGGATTCAAGTATTCACACGCTGCAGCTTCTTTTTGCAAGCAATCATTTGAAGAGTTATGGGCTGCTGAACCAATGCTTTTGCAAGAAACTACTAAACACCGCTTCCGAGAAGATAGGGATGTCAATCAGTGGGCTGTACTATGGTGGCAGATTGCCAGCGGAAATTTCTATCCTGGGAGAATTGATAATGCGCTGTTTACCGTACATCCATGGATGGTTCCAGAAATATGTTCAACGATTCGCGAACAATCTCATGATATGATATGTATAAATGATCCAGATGATCCGACAGATTTTGAGAAAGCTTCAAGACAGATACAAGAATCATTTGAGCTAATATTGCCAAACAAATGTTCCTTTGAGAAATAGATTTACTGATATGTCAGCATAAAGGAGTAAACAGCTGATGAAAAACCCTGTCACTATGTTATTTGGCAGCCTCGGCTTACTGAATAGGATTATTATTGAAGCCGATAGGGGAACGAAGGAGAACACCCAAGCTGTTTTTCAAGAAATGCTGTCCCGTGGGTGGGATTCTAAATACCGCTTCGTGCTGGTTACCGAAGAGCCTAAAGCTCTCTTAAAGTGGAAATCCAACCGTATCTCCATTTATAGACGGCCTACTTATCACGGTCGCAAGTGGTCTCATCTGCGATTGCTTTGGCCCAAGTACCATGCAGCAATGATAATTGATGAGAACTTACAAATTCGTAAAAAACTGCCTGAAACTGTTCATGTTCTATTAACTCACGGCAGCCCGGTAAAAAGCGTTCACAGTTATTATCGCTGTTCTCCAGACACGGATTATATGCTTAATCAATCACCATTTTGGGAGCAGATCAACTCATACGAGCTTGATATCCCCCAAGACAGACTTGTTACGTTTGGCTTTCCAAGGAACGATTCTCTGTATTCCTCAAATGTACGGCTGGAGGAACTGTTTGGCAAGGCATATCAAAAAGTTATAGTATGGTATCCGACCTTCCGGCAGCGGAAAGGAAAGGATCGTCATTCAAACATACCTATTCCTGTTCTCCATAGCGAAGAAGCTGCGAGAAAGATTAATGCATATGCTTCAAAATATAATATTCTGCTCCTCATCAAGCCACACCCCGCGCAGGATCTGTCGCGAATAGTAGCGCTTGATTTAGATCACCTAAAGTTTATCTACGATGATTTCTTTATTGAGCACGGGATTACAGCACATGAATTCCTTGCAAAAACGGACGCTTTGATTACTGACTATTCTTCCATTGTTTTTGATTACCTGCTGACCGAAAAACCCATTGCTCTGACTTGGGAGGACTATGATGAGTATAAAGAGAAAGTCGGCTTCGCCATCGACATGGATATTCTGCGTTCCTGTTCTACCATGCTGAACAGCATTGATGATTTTGACGGGTTCTTTAGAGATATTGTCGAAGGGAACGATCCGCTGCGTACAAAGCGTGAAGAAGTCATGCATTTGACCAATCAATTCACCGACGGCAACTCTACCAAACGCGTGGTGGATTGGTTGGAAACGCTGCTTAAGTAGCTTTTTTGTCTGATCCTGCGCTGAGCGGTTTTAACAGTATTTTGACCCGCCGGGTGCTTGCCCGGCTAATGCGAATTAGCGTCAGTTACTATTACTTAACAAACGCGATAGATTAAACTAAAGCCATATCAAGGAGGCTTTGATTTGCTGTTTTTATATGTTCTCATTTTGATTATAGCGCTCTGGGGCCTTCACAAAAGACAAATACCTTCCGGAGAAGCAGCTCTCTCCAAATCCCAAGCAAATATGATCAAAGGCATATTTGTTCTGCTTGTGTTTGTCTCTCACGTCTCTCAGTATCTTGATCTGACCGGTTCCACGGACTTTCTTTCAAATGGATTCCTCTTCATTCGAAGAAATATCGGTCAGCTCGTTGTTGTTCCTTTCCTCTTCTATTCGGGATTCGGTCTACGCTGCTCCATTGAACAAAAGGGCAGTGCATATCTGCGCTCTATGCCGACTAAGAGGATACTGCGGATTTATCTGCACACAGCAATTATCATTACGTTATTCTTGTTAGTTTCTTTGGTGCTCGGAGACAAGTATTCTTCAAAGCATATTATTCTAGGTTACCTTCTTTGGGACTCATTCGGCAACAGTACCTGGTATATTTTTGCCATTCTAACGCTATATTTGTTTACTTGGTTCTCCTTTTCCGTTTTGAAAAACAAGAATGCTGCGTTGATCCTATGTTTTGCTCTAACAGCAAGTTACTGCCTGATAATGTCAAGGTTGAAAGAGTCTTGGTGGTATAACACGGTTTTTGCATTTTGGTTTGGTCTGTTTTATCCGAGTCTGCAGCCGCTCTTTCTTCGAATACTCGGCAACAGCCTTCCTAAACGGATATGCGCGGCGGTTGTGCTCGGGGTAGTGATTTTGCTGCTAACTCGAGGGCTTCCCAGTATACCTTACTCGATTCAGGAGAACCTTCGAGCCATACTTACTATGCTTTTGATCATTCTTCTCCTCGAACGGATCGAGATAGGAAACAGATTGCTTCGCTGGATCGGTACTCACGTGTTTGAGATTTATCTGCTTCAGCGATTGCCCATGATCCTTCTTGCCCACTTTGGTTTAAGCAAAACCTGTATCCCCCTCTTCATTTGCGGATCCATAATCGGGACGGGGCTTCTCGTATGGCTTTTCAGTTACCTATTGGCGCGTTTTGATGAGCGTATTTTTGACATCTGATCGTTTCTCCGAGCCGGCTCATCAGATGGTCTGTTGCAGAGTCCTTGCTTTACAGCGACTATACTTCACGTTAAGGAGCGGCCCCGGAACGATTGGAAGGCTTGAATGAAATAATAGTCGGCAACGTCTGCAGTCTGTGCGCGTGCGTCACGGACTCGGTCAGCGGCGCGCAGAAAAAGCGCAGCCGCATCCTCGGCGTGCAGATCCTGAGCCAGGTATTCTACGCGGCGGGCTCGATCATCCTCAAGGGTTACAGCAGCACCGCGCAGAACGTCGTGGCCGTGCTCCGCAATCTCGCGGCGATGAAGAACGTCCGGCACAGGGCCGTCGAGTGGACGCTGATCGCGCTCGGCGTCGTGCTCGGCATAGTCGGCATAGTGCTCAATCACAACGTAAACGGCTGGCTGGACTGGCTGCCAATCGCCGCGAACCTCGAATACTCCGTGGCCGTGTTTCGCTTCAGGGACTGCGAAAGGAAGCTCAAGCTCGCTTTTATCGCCAATATGCTGATGTTCTCGGTGTTCGATTTCGCGATAAAGAACTTTGTCGGCGCAGCCGCCTGCATCGTGGTGGCCGTCATCACCGCGGTCTCCCTTATAAGAGGCGCCGGGAAAAAGCCCGGGGAGGGCGATGGCGGCGAAGAACAATAAGCAATAAAGGATGATGTTCAGCGGGGGAAGGCGCCGGGCGGCCCTTCCTTTTTAATTCGCAGGCGCCGGTCACGGCGCTGTTTTTTGCGCGTTTTTTCGATCATGGCCGGATCCGCACTTGATTTTTGGCTCCGACAGTGGTATAGTCTTGCATTAGTATATTAAATATCGGGCATTGAAGCCGACGATAGGTCAATAAGGAGTTACCCAGATGAACGCTAATGACGGCGGCGCCGGATTCGGCGCAAAGCTTTTCAACGAAAGCACGATGAAGGAATACGTTTCCGAGGAATCGTTCAAGGCATGGCAGAACTGCGTGCGCACGCACACGGTGCTGCCCGAGAAGGTCACCGAGGATATCGCGGACGGCATGAAGCGCTGGGCGCTCGAAAAAGGCGCCACGCACTACACCCACTGGTTCCAGCCCCTAAACGGCGAGACCGCCGAGAAGCACGAGGGCTTCCTGGTGCCGGACGGCAGGGACGGCTTCCGCATGGATTTCTCCGGCAGGGAGCTGCTGCGCGGCGAGCCGGACGCCTCGTCCTTCCCCTCGGGCGGCCTGCGCTCCACCTTCGAGGCCCGCGGCTACAGCGCGTGGGACCCGACCTCCTACGCCTTTATAAAGGATAAGGTGCTCTGCATCCCCACGGTCTTCTGCTCGTATTCGGGCGAGGTGCTCGATAAGAAGACCCCGCTGCTGCGCTCGTGCGAGGCGCTGAACAGGCAGGCGATGCGCGTGCTGCGGCTGCTCGGCGACGAAAAGACCTCCTTCGTGCGGGTCGGCGTCGGCGCGGAGCAGGAATACTTCCTTATCCCCAAGCGGCTCTTCCGCCAGCGCGAGGATCTGCGCCTCTGCGGGCGAACGCTTTTCGGCGCGGACGCGCCCAAGAAGCAGGAGCTGGACGATCACTACTACGGCGCCATAAAGCCCGAGATCGCCGCCTTCATGCAGGACCTCAACGCCGCGCTCTGGGAGCTGGGCATCTGTGCCAAGACCGAGCACAACGAGGTCGCCCCCGCGCAGTACGAGATGGCGCCGTTCTTCACCGACGCCAACACCGCCAACGACCAGAACCAGCTCACGATGGAGATAATGAAGCGCGTTGCGGACAGGCACGACCTGGTCTGCCTGCTGCACGAGAAGCCCTTCGACGGCGTCAACGGCTCGGGCAAGCACGTCAACTGGTCGGTCTCCACCGACAGCGGCGAGAACCTGTTCTCCCCCGGCTCCACCCCGGCGGACAACACCCGCTTTTTGCTGTTCTTCGCGGCGTTCATCAAGGGCGTGGACGAATATTCCGAGCTCCTCCGCTGCTCCTCCGCCTATGCCGGCAACGACAAGCGCCTCGGCGGCAACGAGGCCCCGCCCGCCGTCATCTCGGTCTTCGTGGGCACCGATCTTGAGGAGGTCGTCGACGCGATCATCAGCGGCGAGCCCTACGTCAGCACCCGCGACCGCTCCCTGACCGTGGGCAAGGACGTGCTGCTGCGCATCTCCACGGACAATACCGACCGCAACCGCACCTCCCCCGTGGCGTTCACCGGCAACAAGTTCGAGTTCCGCATGCCCGGCTCGAGCCAGTCGATCGCCTCCCCCGTCACGTATCTGAACACCATCCTCGCCGAGGAGCTGAAACAGGCCGCCGAGGTCCTTGAAGCGAGCGAGGACCGCGAGAACGCGGTGAAGGCGCTGATACGCGATATGCTCAAGGCACACCGCCGCATCGTGTTCAACGGCAACGGCTACGATAAAGCCTGGCTCGCCGAGGCCGAGGCGCGCGGGCTCAAAAACCTGAAGAACACCGCCGAGACGATCCCCGAATACATCAGCGAGAAGAATATCCGCCTGCTGACCGGCAACGGCATCTACACCCGCAAGGAGATGGATTCGAGGAACGAGATACATATCCAGAAATACTGCAGCGTGAACGCGATAGAGGCGCGCACGATGCTCGAGATGATAAGAAAGGGCGTGTTCGGCGCGATCACCCAGTATCTCTCCGCCCTGACCGGCGGCTGCGGCTTTGAAGCGAAGCTAAGGGAAAAGGTCGGCGCGCTCGGCGACAGGCTGCTCGAGGAGACCGAGGCGCTCGAAGCGCTGCTCCTTTCGCTCGACGCCGCCTGCGACCCGGCGGAAAAGCTGCGCATCTGCAGCGAGGGCATCGTTCCGGCCATGGAGGCCTGCCGCCGCACCGTCGACAGTGCCGAAAGGCTGATCGGCAAGCGCTTCTGGCCCTACCCCGATTACACCGAGCTGCTGTTCTCGATTTGACAGCGATCTATATTCAAAAGGAGACGGAAAAATGAAGATCCTCGTTCTGAACGGAAGCCCCAAGGGGGAGAAAAGCGACACCATGTGCATCACCCGCGCCTTCATCGAGGGCATGGAGGAGGCGGGACCGCAGGAGGTGCACGTCATAAACGCGATCGAAAAGCACGTAGAATACTGCACGGGCTGCTTTGCCTGCATGAGGGGCGGCGAATGCGCCCATGACGACGATATGAAGGCGATCCTTAGGGAGATTACCGAGAGCGAGCTTCTGATAATGAGCTTCCCGCTCTACTGCTACGGCATGCCCGCGCCGCTCAAGGCGATCGTCGACCGCATTCTGCCGCTCTCGCAGATGACGATGCAGAAGGTCGGCGACAGGTACGTGCATGTCGAAAAGGCGGATCATTCCCGCCTCAGCTTCCTGATGATCTGCGGCTGCGGCTTCCCGAACAGCAGGCATAATTTCGAGCCCGCCGCCGAGCAGTTCCGGCTGCTGTTCCCCGAGAGGAACACTGTTGTAACGATCCCCGAAAGCCCGCTCTTCAACGCGCCCGGCGCGGAGCCCGTCACCAAACCGAAGCTCGAGCTCGTGCGCGGGGCCGGAAGGGAATACGCTTCCTCCGGCACGCTTTCGGAAGCGACGCTTAACGAGCTCTCTTTGCCGATGATCCCCGAGGAGGTCTACGCCTCGATAGTCAACGGCAATTCATAAGGCATCCCTTTGCCCCGCCCCCGTGCCTAAGGAACGGGGGCTTTTTTCTTGCAAATCAGCCGCCGTTTTGCTAAAATATATGCGTGATCCGAACGCCGTTCGGAAACAGAAACGAGGCGCATATGACTTTATTTGAACAGGCCGTGATCTTCGCGGCGGAAAAGCATGCCGGCATGAAGCGCAAGCTCGGCGACACGCCCTACATACTCCACCCGCTCGAGGCGGCGCTCATAGTGAGCACGCTGACGGATGATGAGGAGGTGCTCGCCGCGGCGGTGCTTCACGATATCGTCGAGGATACCGACGTGACGCTCGAAGAGCTGGCCGAACGCTTCACCCCCCGCGTCGCGGCGCTCGTCGCCTCCGAGACCGAGGATAAGCTCCGCGGCATCCCCAAGAGCGAGAGCTGGCTCATCCGCAAGCGGGAGTCGCTCGAGGTGCTGCGCCGGGCCGAGGACCCCGCCGTTCTCTTCATCTGGCTCGGGGACAAGCTTTCGAATCTGCGCAGCTTCCGCCGGGCGAAGCTGAAGCTCGGCGACGGCATGTGGAAGCTGTTCAACCAGAAGGATCCCGGCATGCACGCAAGGTACTACCGTTCCATCCTGCGCGCGCTGAGCGGCCTTAAAGAGACCGGCGCGTGGAAGGAATACCGCGATCTCGTCGAGGAGCTCTTCGGGGCGGCACAGGACGAAGCACCGGAAAGCCCGGGACCGGAGGACGCGCTTTGAGTTACAGAGTCGTCGACAGATCAAAATACTACCGCGCCGGCGTCTTCAGGCATTTCACCGAGGACTGCCGGTGCTCGGTCTCGATGACCGCGCGCATAGACGTCACGGAGCTCGCGGCGTTTTCAAAGCGCGAGGGTACGCGGTTCTACACCGATTTTCTCCATATCCTCGCTGCCGTGCTCAATTCGAGGGAGGATTACAGGCTCGGCTATCTCTGGGAGACGGACGAGCTGATCCTGTGGGATCGCATCCATCCGCTGCACTACGTTTTCCATGAGGATACCGGGACCTGTACGCCCGTATTTACCCAGTTCTCCTGGGACCGCGCCGAATTCATCGAAAACGCCGAGGCGGATATCGCCCGCGCCGAGAAAAACGGCGAATACCCTTCAAAGCCGCCGCGGCCCGACCGCTTCGAAGCCTCCTACATCCCCTGGGTCTCGTATGATTCATTGAACATCGAGCTGCCGGACGGCTATATCTTCCTCTCGCCGATCGTGAGCTGGGGCCGTTACCGCGAGGAGAACGGGCGGCTGATGATGCCCGTGACCGTACGCATCAACCACGCCGCGGCCGACGGATTCCTTATAGCGAACGTGTTCCGCCTGCTTGAAAGGGCGACCGCGCTCACGGTGAACGGCGAAAGCCTTAAAAAGCTCGCCGTCAGTCAAAGTATAGAAAGGGAGCCTGAAAAATGACCGATATTAAGCCCGTCTCCGCCCTCGGGAACGACCCTGCCGCAGCCGTCCGGGCGCGGCTCTTCGAGCTCGGCGACCCGGCCTACGCCGATTTCACCGCCCCGCTGGTGCCGGACGTCCGGCGCGAGGACATCATCGGCGTGCGGTTCCCCGGGCTGCGCGCGCTCGCGAAGGAGCTCTCGGCCGATCCCGCGATCGGCGGTTTCCTCGAAGCCCTTCCCCACCGCTATCTTGAGGAGAAGCATCTTCACGCGCTCATCATCGAGAGGGAGCGCGATCTCGGCGCGCTGATCGAAAAGCTCGACGCGTTCCTGCCGTTTGTCGACAACTGGGCGACCTGCGACACATTGAAGCCCAAGCTCTTCTCGACCCGCTTTGAGGAAACGCTCCCGCATATCCGGCGCTGGGCCGCAAGCGGGGATACCTACTCGATCCGTTTCGCGGTCGGCATGCTGATGGCCAACGGCCTGGGCGACAGGTTCCGCCCCGAGCTCAGCGACGTCGTGGCCGGGATCGTCAGCGACGAATACTACGTCAACATGATGCGCGCCTGGTATTTCGCGACCGCGCTCGCGAAAAACTTCGAGGGGGCGGAGCCGTATCTTGACGGACGGCTGGACGAATGGACGCACAACAAGACCATACAGAAGGCCTGCGAGAGCCGCCGGATAAAGCCGGAGCTGAAGGAATGGCTGCGCGGCATGCGGCGCGGCGGGCACGGGAAGCCCGGGCCGATACAGGTGGCGGCGGGCGTCATTTGGCGCTGCGGCAGGGTACTGATCTGCCGCCGCGGCGAGGGCAAGGCCCGCGCGGGGCTCTGGGAGTTCCCCGGCGGCAAGCTCGAGCCCGGTGAAAACGCGGAGCAGGCGCTCGTGCGCGAGATCCGGGAGGAGCTCGGCTGCACCGTCAGGCCCCTTTCGCGCCTCTGCGCCGGCGACTATTATTACGACGACGTCTCCGTGCATATCATCGCGGTCGAGGCGGAGGTCATCGAGGGCGAGCCCGCGCCGGTCGAGCACAGCGAGCTCAGCTTCGTTTTGCCGGAGGAGCTCTCCTCCTTTGCGCTCTGCACGGCGGACGACAGGCTGATCGCCCAAGCCCTGCTGAACAAAAAGCGCTGAAAGACCGAAAACAGGCGGCCTGCAAAGAATATAATCCTTTGTTTACGGGGATTTTCGCCAAAACAAGCCGCGTTTGGGCTTGACACGGCTGAGCCGCTGCGGTAAAATAGCTAAATGTGACACTATGGGAATATCCGCCCAAGGCATGCCTCGGGCGGTCCGCTTCGCTTAAGAAACGCGTTTCCCTGAATATTCAAGAAAGAGGTACTGAACTATGAAAATGACTTTCCAGCCCAAAGTTAGGCAGAGGAAAAAGGTCCATGGCTTCCGCAAGCGCATGAGCACCGCCAACGGCCGCAACGTGCTTGCCCGCAGGCGTCTCAAGGGCAGGAAGAAACTGTCTGCATAACCGTTCGGTCCCGGCCGGGAGATCCGCCCGAAGCCGATCTCCCCGGCTGACGCCGCGGCGCAGGGTCCAAAGGGCTTCTGCCGCCGCAGCTCCCGTTCTCGGAGCGCCCGCCCCGCGGCGGGTCGATGCAGTCGGTGAAGCGTTGCTATTCTTTAAAGCGTAACAAGGAATTCCGCCGTACGTTCCGTGCCGGCAAGACAGCCGGCAGCAAGAGTATGGTGCTGTTCTACGCCCCGAGGAGGGCCGGCGAGGTCCGCGTGGGGTTTTCCGTCGGCAAAAAGATCGGCAACGCCGTTGTCCGCAACCGCACAAAGCGAAGGCTCAGGGAAGCATTCACACCCCTGATCCCCTATGTAAAGAAGGGTTCCTCCATCATCTTTTACGCAAAGCCGCCCATCGTGGATGAGAGCTTCGTTTCGCTCCGCTCCACCCTGCGCTATCTCCTCAAAAAGGCCGGCCTCTACGTGCCGCCCGAGGAGGCGCCTTGCGCTGACGCATCCGGAGGTGCTTCGTCTTGAAGGGGATCGTCGGGCGTGTTTTTGTGCATCTGATACGCGGTTATCAGCGCTATATCTCGCCCCGCTTCGGCGGCGTATGCCGCTTCCGGCCGACCTGTTCGCAGTATGCGATCGAGGCCATCGAGACCCACGGCGCGTTCAAGGGCTCCTTCCTTGCGCTGTGGAGGATCCTTCGCTGCAATCCGTTCTCCCGGGGAGGCTACGACCCCGTCCCCCCGAAGAAGACCAAACCTTAAAGGGCTCCGTTCCCGGAGCCGCCCGCACCCCCGCACCGCCGCATACACTGAAGGCGGCTATCAACCAGAAGGGTTAAAGCATGATCAACGATTTCTTCCTTACCGAGTGGTTTTTCTACGCCCTGCGCTGGCTCTACAGCGTGCTCGGAAACAGCTATTTCCTTACCATCCTCGTGCTCACGCTCGTGCTCAGGCTCGTGCAGCTCTTTCCGGACATCCAGAGCCGCAAGACTCAGAAAAAGCAGGCCGAGATCCAGCCCGAGCTCGATAAGCTCAAGGAAAAGTACGCCAACGATCCCCAAAAGCTCAATCAGGAGACCAACAAGCTCATGCGCGCAAACGGCATCGGCTGCCTTGCGGGCTGTCTCCCCATGCTTTTGACCCTGCCCCTGTTCTTCTGCTTCCTCGCCGCGTTCCGTTTCTGGGGCTATGAGCAGACCGTTAAGCTGACCTACGAGACCATCGTCGACCAGCCGCAGGCCCAGCAGACCTACGAGAGCTTCCGCTTCGCCTGGATCACCAATATCTGGCAGCCCGACAGCGGCTTTGCGCCCGTCGTCACCCCGGCCAACACCGTCGCCACCTACGGCAACGCCCAGGGCTTTGCCTGCAGCAGGAACGCCGCCGCTTCCACCACCAGCAAGATCGGCAACCTCGTTATCCTGCACAACGGCTATACCGACAGCAAGGGCAGCTTTGTCAGCGGCGAACAGATCTGGTCCACCTTCTGCGAAAACGGCCTCGCCACCGGCGAATACGGCACCGAGAACATGCTCCTCCTGCGCAGCGACGAAGCGAAGGAGAAGTACGACGACCTGATGAAGGTCTACAAAAAAGGCTATAACAACGGCTGGTTCATCCTGCCCATCCTGGCCGCAGGCTTCCAGCTCCTGCTCGCATTCATCCAGCAGCGCCAGCAGAAGAAGACCAATCCGAGCGCCGCTGCCCAGCAGCAGAGCATGAACTTCATGATGTACCTTTTCCCCGTGATGAGCCTTGTGTTCTGTATGACCAGCACCTCCGCCTTCGCACTCTACTGGGTGCTTTCGAGCGTGCTGCAGATCGCTTCGAGCACCATCATCCACGCCGTCATGAACAAGCCCGGGAAAGACTCCGCCGCGGAATAACGCGGCCCGCTCCTTCGCACACAGTCTGTTATTCGGAAGGGAGCTCCCCCTCTTAGGCGAAGGATCAAAGCACTAATCTGAATATGAAAGGAGTGCCGTTTCGCGCTCGGGCAGAGGGCCCGGCGGGCGGCAAAAGGAAAAAACATGCGTTCAATACAGGCAACGGGTAAATCCGTTGACGCAGCTGTTTTCAGCGGCCTGAATCAGCTCGGCCTCTCCATCGACGAGGTCTCCATCGAGATAGTACAGCGCGAGACCAAGGGCATCCTCGGCATAGGCGCCAAGCCCGCCATCGTGGTCCTGACCGAAAAGCCTCAGGAAGAAGTAGTCATCCCCGATTTCACCAAGGAGCGCGAGCGTGAGAACCGCGAGCGCCGTGAGCGCCGCGAGAACCGCGACCGGCGCGACAACCGCGATAACCGCGATAACCGCGACAACCGCGATAACCGCGATAACCGCGAGCGCCGCGAGAACAGGCCCGCGCAGCCCCGCACCGAGGCCGCCGCAGAGAACCGCGGCGAGCGCGGCGAAAACCACCGCAGCGAAAGGCGCGATAATACCGAGCGCCGCGAGCGCCCCGAGAGGCGCGAGAACGCCGAGGCGCAGGCCGAGGCAAAGCCCGAGCTCGTCTACACCGAGGAGCAGGCGGCGAACGAACCCTCCGCCGCGTTCGTAAAGGGCCTCATCGAGCGGATGGGCATCGAGGGCAAGGTCCTCGCCGCCCGCGAGGAGGACGCGGTGCGTCTTCGCATCGACTGCAGCGAGATGGGCGTGCTGATCGGCCACCGCGGCGAGACGCTGGACGCCGTGCAGTACCTCGCGTCCCTCGTCATCAACCGCAACCGCAAGACCGAGGGCTACACCCGCGTCACCATCAACACCGAGGATTACCGCGAGAAGCGCGAAGAGACGCTGATCCGCCTTGCAAAGCGCATAGCGCAGCAGGTCAAGACCACCGGCAATCCCAAGGCGCTGGAGCCCATGAATCCCTACGAGCGCAGGATCATCCACTCCGCGCTCCAGAAGCACCCCTACGTCACCACCCAGAGCGAGGGCGAGGAGCCGAACCGCCGCGTTGTCATCTCCCCCAAGCGCAGGCAGAACAGGCAGTCCCGCGGCGCATGAGCGCTTCGGGCAGCAATTTGATATTCGACAAAAGCACCGTATTCGCACTGTCCACCCCGGTGGGCGGTGCGATCGCCGTTATTCGGGCCAGCGGTCCGCTTTCGCGCAGGGTCCTTTCCGAGGTCTTCACCGGCAGGATCGAGGAGCGCTTTCTTTCCCACGGCCGCATAGACGACGGCGGGCAAACGCTCGACGACTGCATGGCCGTGTATTTCGCCGCGCCGCGCTCCTACACGGGCGAGGATATGTTCGAGCTGTACCTTCACGGCTCCTACGCGGTCGTCACGGCCGTCTCCCGCCTGCTTGAAAGCCGGGGCCTCTCCCCCGCCGCGCCGGGCGAGTTCACGAAGCGCGCGTTTTTGAACGGCAAGCTCGACCTCGTCCAGGCGGACGCCGTCATGGACCTTATAAACGCCGAGACGCGCCGCAGCGCGAACGCCGCCGTAGAGCAGCTCGAGGGCGGCCTCAGCGGGCGCATCGCCGCGATCGAGGAACAGCTCATCGACCTCGCCTCCGGGCTGGGGGCCGCGATGGACTATCCCGACGAGATGGAGGACGAGACGCTTTCCTCGGCCGACGAAAAACTCCCGCCCGTAATCGCGGAGCTCGAGGCGCTGATCGAGAACGGAAAGCACAGCCGCATCGTGCGCGACGGCGCAAAGCTCGTCATCCTCGGGCGGCCGAACGCGGGAAAATCGAGCCTGCTCAACGCTTTTTTGAACGAGGAGCGCGCGATCGTCACCGATATCGCGGGCACGACGCGCGACACGCTGGTTGAAAAGCTCAGCATCGGCGGGCTGCCCGTGCGCCTGACTGATACCGCGGGCCTGCGCGAGAGCGCCGACAGCGTGGAGGCCATCGGCATGGACCGCGCGAAGAGGGAAGCGCGCAGCGCCGAATGCGTCATCGTCGTCATCGACGGGTCGCAGGGCACGGTCTCGCCCGACGACCGCGCCGTCATCGAAGCCGCGGGGGACACGCCCGCGCTCTTCGCCGTCAACAAGGCCGACCTCTCCCCCGGGAACGCCGCGGCCGTGCTCGAGGCGCTTATAAAGGAGTATCCCGGCATCCCCGGCGCCGTCATAAGCTGCAAAACGCGCTCCGGCTTCGACGCGCTCGAGAAGCTGATCCTTTCAGCGCTCGGCGCCGCGGAGGACGCCGCGATCGTCACGAACGAAAGGCATATCGGCCTGCTCGAAAAAGCAAGGGAAGAGCTTTCGGCGGCCGTCGGCCTCGGCTCGACGGAGCTTATCAGCGAGCTTATCGCCTCCGCGCTCTTCTCGCTCTCGCTTATCACGGGCCGCGAGTTCTCCGAGGAGCTGCTCGACCGCATCTTTTCGAGATTTTGTGTTGGAAAATGAGCTCCTATGGTATATAATAGAGTCAGCTTGAAGCAAAGGAGCAAAAGCCATGGATAAGAACGCTGCATATCTTTTCAATATAGGCGAAAACTGCTACGCCTACCGCATGCTCGGCGCGCATCTGGTCAACGAGGGCGGCCGCGACGGCTGGCGTTTCGCCGTCTACGCCCCGAACGCGAGGGCCGTTTCGCTGGTGGGCGATTTCAATTTCTGGGATCCGAACGCCTCCCCGATGCAGAAGAACGAATCGGGCATCTGGGAGATCTTCATGGAGAACGTCTGGCGCGAGCAGCGCTATAAATACGTCATCACCGGCGCGGACGGTTCCGTCGTCTACAAGGCCGACCCCTTCGCCTTCCGCGCGGAGCTGCGGCCCGGCACCTCGAGCGTCATCTGGGGCATAAAGGATTATCCCTGGAGCGACGGCGACTATATGCGCCGCATGCGCACCGAGAGCCCGTTCACGAAGCCGATCAACATCTACGAGGTGCACGCCGGCTCATGGCGCAGCGGGCGCGATCTCGAGGCCCTCGCCTACGAGCTGGTCGACTACTGTGCGGACATGGGCTACACGCATATCGAGCTGCTGCCCGTCTCCGAGTTCCCGCTGGACGACAGCTGGGGCTATCAGTGCCTCGGCTACTATGCGGTCACGGCGCGCTACGGCAACCCCGAGCAGCTCAAAAAGCTGATCGATCGCGCCCACACCCGCAATATCGGCGTGATCCTCGACTGGGTCCCCGCCCATTTCGTCAAGGACGAGGCGGGCCTGCGCCGCTTCGACGGCACGCCCCTCTTCGAGCCCTCCGAGCCCCTGCGCGCCGAGATGCCGCAGTGGGGAACGCTGCTGTTCGACTACGGCCGCCCGGAGGTCCGCAGCTTCCTGATCTCCAACGCGGTCTACTGGCTCAGCGAGTTCCATGCCGACGGTCTCAGGGTCGACGCGGTGAGCTGCATGCTCTACCACGATTTCTGCCGCGGCGAATGGCTGCCCAATATCTACGGCAATCACGACAACCTCGAGGCGATCGATTTCATCAAAAAGCTCAACGTCGCCGTGCACCGCGAGTGCCCCGGCTGCCTGATCATCGCCGAGGAGAGCTCCGCATTCCCGAAGATCACCGAACCCGTCAACCTGGGCGGCCTCGGCTTCGACTACAAGTGGAACATGGGCTTTATGAACGACACGCTGTCGTATTTCGAGAAGGACCCCGTCTACCGCAAGTATCATCACGACAAGCTGACCTTCCCGATGGTCTACGCCTATTCCGAAAAATACGTGCTCCCCTTCTCGCATGACGAGGTCGTGCACGGCAAGTGTTCGCTGATCGGCCGCATGTGGGGCAGCTACGAGCAGAAGTTCGAGCAGCTCCGCCTGCTGCTCGCCTACCAGATGGCCGAGCCGGGCAAGAAGCTGAACTTCATGGGCAACGAATTCGGCCAGTTCATCGAGTGGGATTTCCACCGCGAGCTCGACTGGTTCCTGCTCGACTATCCCTCCCACAGGGCGATGCATGAGTTCACCAAGGCGCTCAACCATTTCTACCTCGCCAATCCCTGCTTCCACCGCGAGGATACCGGCTTCGTGGGCTTCCGCTGGCTCAGCGTGGACGATAAGGACAATTCCGTCATCGCGTTCGTCCGGCGCGACGGGCACAGCCGCATGATCTGCGTGTTCAACTTCACCCCCGTCACGCACGACGCCTACCGCATCTGCATCGACGAGGCGGCGAACAGCTCCGTCACGCTCACCTGCGCGTTCTCGACGCACAACAGGGAGCATACCGAGCTCAAGTCCCACAAGGTCCGCAAAGGCGAGCGCTACGCGGAGTTCCCGCTCTACCCCTTCGAGGCCGCCTTCTATAAGTTCTGATGGAAGAGTTCAAGCAAGAAATCGCCTTTCCCTCCGACGAAAGGCTCCTGCGCGGCCGCGTCGCCGTGACGGTCTGCCCCGGGCAGGACGAATGCGGCGCCTGCGCGGCGGCCTGCGGCTTCGGCGCGCTCACAAAGCCGGGCCGCTTCCCGACCGTCGCTTACGACCTCTGCATCGGCTGCGGGGCCTGTGTCAAGGCCTGCCCCCGCGCGAATATGCGCCTTGTTGACGGCTCAAGGGACGAGGCCGAGCTCACCGTTAAATGCCGGCTGGCCGACCTTCCCGAGGAGGGCGAAGCGGTCCGCATGCTCAATGTTTCCGGCTTGGAACTCGGCGAAGGCCGCACGGTGCAGGCCTATCCCCTGCCCGACGGCAGGCACGGCGTGGTCCGCGTTCGTACGGAAAGGACGTTACTGAAAAGCGCCGCTGCTTTCCGGAAATAAACCGAGGCCTTGGTCCATGCGTTATATGGATATAAAGGTATCCCGGAGGCCGCTGTGAAGCATACTCAAAGAATTATAGACGCACCGTCCCAAACCGCAAAAAAGCTCGTGATCGTACCGCTCGTGCTCGCCGCCGCTTTGATCATATTTGCGGTCGTCGGTTATTTTGCGATCCTCCGCTTTTACGATCTGCACCCGCTGGAGCCGCCGCGTGAGGATTGGCTCTCCGTTATTCTCTTATTCCTGGTCTTTGTGGGCGCCGGAGTCCTGTTTGCGGCCACGGTCGTCATCTCGATCATAGCCCTTTCGCTCACGAAAAAGGCGATCGAACCGGGTTGGATAAAGACCGCCGCCATTATCGAGCTCGTCGTTTCGGCCGTGCTGCTGATCCTGATACTCATCCAATATCACAAGGTTTTCTGAAGCGGTCAAAAATCAATAGACACCGTAGGGGCGGCAACCTGCCGCCAGCCGGTTACAGGCGTAACAAAGCCGGAGTGAAAAACGAACGCCGACGCATGGCTTCCCCTCGAGTGGCAGCGAGCAAGCTCGCTCGCTGGCAGCGCAGAGCGAGGAGCGATGACTGATGAGGTGGAAAAGCGGCGGAAAAGAGAAACCCCATTGGTGCATCCCTCTGATCCCCCAAAAACACGAAAACCGCGGTTTCCCGCGGTTTTCTTTATGTTCGTCAGGTTTTGCTCACACAAGGCCCATGGCCGTGCGCAGTATCATGATAGCGTCGGAAACGGTGACGGTATTGCTGCCGTCCATATCCGCGGCCGTGAACTGATCGTTCGTCAGCTCGAGCAGCCCCATCGAAGCGCGCAGCGCCATGATCGCGTCGGAAACGTTGACAGTGCCGCTGCCGTCGACGTCGCCGGGGATGATGGTGCTTCCCGTCAGATTCACAAGCTCGGCATACGGATAATCCGGATCGCCGTCCATAGTCCATATGCTTTCGAAATCGAAGCCGGCATAGCTTTCCGCATTCCTGAGCTGTTCCTCGGTCAGCGCGGTGCCGACGCCGTTATCCTCGCAGCAGCCGGCAAGGTAATAGCAGGCCTCGGCAGCGTTATCAGCATCAAAGCATCTTCCTATCACGGCGCCGCTGATCTCGCCGCCGCTTACGGTTCCGATATTGTAGCAGCAGCGTTCAGTGGACGACGTATAGCGATTGGTCAGAATGCCGCCTGCCCAGCTCTCCGCATTGATACTGCCGATATTGAAGCAGTTTTCGATAACCGAATCCGAATCGTCCTGATCGCCTGCGATCCCTCCGGCGTTTTGGCCGTAAACAGTGCCGGTGTTAAAGCACTCCGAGATACTGCCGCGATTGTTTACCGCGATACCGGCGCTGCCGTCTTGAGGATCGGAGCCTATCTCGCCGTTATTGACGCAGCGGGTTATACTTCCCTTATTCTCGGGGATGATCCCGGCGAGCGCGGCTCCTCCAACCGAAAGGACCGATCCGTTATTGATGCAGTTTTCAATAACGACGCCGAAAGTGCTGTCTGCGGCGATACCGCCTGCGCCGAGCGCCATGTATTGGTCCGGATTTACCGTGACCGTACCGTTATTGACGCAGCCGACGATCAGGCTCCTGCCAAAACCTACGATGCCGGCGGCGTTTGCGGTTCCGTAAGAGGAGGAAAAAGCGTCCGCCGAAATATCACCGTAATTCTTACAGAAACGGACTGTGCCGCCGTATTGCTTTCCGACAATACCGCCGATATCATTAACGCCGTCGACCGCCCCTTCGTTTATGCAGTTTTCAATGCACTCGTCACCGTCAAACTCCCCGACGATCCCGCCTGCGGTGATCAACGCGCTCACGGCGCCCGAATTAGTGCAGTCGTATACTCCGCAATGTGCTTCTCCGGCAATACCGCCAACGCTTCTGGAGCCCTCCCGCACTATATCACCCGTATTGCTGCAATCCTCGATGCCGCCGCTCATGATTTTTCCCACAATGCCGCCGATACCCGTGCTGTTCAGGCAATCAACGACACCGCTGTTGCCGCAGCCGATGACGCCGCAGTATTCCGCATAGCCCACGATACCGCCGACATTATAGGATGAAAGCCCTTGTATGTATCCGCTGTTGCCGCAATCGGTAAACGTGCAGTTCGCCGCTTTTCCTGCGATACCTCCCGTTCCCTCGCTGTGCGACGGAGCGCAGACAGCATAGACGCCGCCCGCGTTCGTGCAGTCTTCAAAGCTGCTGTTCAGCGCGATCGCGACAATGCCGCCTGCTTGCCATTTACCATTCACGGAGGATTCCGCAATATTGAGCCTTGCAAAACCCGCGCCGTCGGCATAGCCGAAAAGCCCTCCCGAATCCGCTTCATAAAACGTGTAAAGACCGCGTATCGTATGATCCCGCCCGTCAAACGTGCCGCTGAACGGATTCCCGCTGTTTTCGCCGATCAGCGTCCATCTGTGCGCCGGACCATTTCCGAGCCCCCATTCCTCCCAGTCGTCGGTGGCGTTGAGCAGGATATCGTCCGTAAGCGCGAAATAACGGTCCGAACAATCGTTGCCTGAATTGACCATATGCGCCAGCAGCGCAAGTTGGGACCCGTTTGAGATAAGATAAGGATTTGCCTCCGTGCCGCTGCCTCCGGCAAAGCTTCCCGCGATAGAGCCGTCCCAGATATCGCGGGTATCGTTTTCCGTCTTCGCCAGCAACGCCGCCGGTATGCACGCCGCGAGCATCGCGAGCGCGGTCAGCAGGCACAGGGTTTTCAAAAGCTTTCCTTTCATAAGCTCCTCCTTTGTATTTTTGGGTTTTATTGCGTATCACACAAGGCCCATGGCCGTGCGCAGTATCATGATAGCGTCGGAAACGGTGACGGTATTGCTGCCGTCCATATCCGCGGCCGTGAACTGATCGTTCGTCAGCTCGAGCAGCCCCATCGAAGCGCGCAGCGCCATGAGCGCGTCGCTGACCGTGACCGCACCGCTGCCGTCCACGTCGCCGGGGATGAACTGCGGTTCCGTAAACCTGGCAATAAGATCCGTTTCCTCAGTCGCGTTCTCGGCAATTCGGAGCTCTTCACTCACAAGCGTGCCGTCCGGCGTATACCAGCCGAGGAACTCCGAACCGGCCCTCGGCGTGGCTACGGCGAACAAGTAGCCGTACATGCCGCCGCCGCTCGTGCCGACGAATCCGCCGCCTTCGGCCCTCAGATGATCGAAATACAGCTCGGGACAGGTGGATATGTCCAGATCGGTTATCAGGGTATCGGTGCTGTAAAGGACCTCGAGCGCGGTGCATCCGGTCACATCGAGCCTCGCCATATTGCTCATTCGGCAGTCCAAATATGTAAGGGAAGTCAGCCCGGAGGCGTTGAGCTCCTCGATCTCGCTCCAGCCGCAATGCAGGGACTCCAGCTCCGTGCACATCGTCACATCAAGGCTCCTGATGCGGCTTCCGCCGGTATTCAGGAAATTGAGGTGCGGACAGTTGGAAACGTCAAGCTCCGATACTGCGCCGGATATCTGAAGTCTTTCAAGGCTGACGCAGTCCGAAATATCGAGTTCGGTCAGATAGTCGCTGTTGCAGGCGAGTTGAGTCAGCGCGGTACATCCCGTCAGGTCGATCTCGCAGAGGCTGTGGGTCAGCGCCCATACCCCTATGATCTCCGAACAGCCCGAAACATCGATCCGGCCAATCTCGGCATCGCCCTCCAGGGCCACCGCAGTGAGCCTTTCGCAGTTTGAAAGCTCGATGTCGCCGCAGAGCGCGTTCGATCCGTCCTCCGGACTGGAGATATCCATATTGATGCCGTACAGCCGTTTTTCCTCGCCGTTTGACCAAACGATTCCCGCGTAAGTCCTCGGTTCGCCGTTTTCGTTTTCCGAAAGAACATAGCCCCAGGTGGACGGATCTGCAGGATCTAATTCAAGCGTTCCGTCGTATATCAGGCGCAGCTTTTCAAGATTGCTCAAGCCGCTTTCGTCCGTGTTTTCAAGAAACGCGATGATCTTCTGATAGTCGCTGTCGTTATACCCGTCGGGGGTCGGATACCGCACGGCCGTTTTCCCGGCGGCCAGCGCCGCAAACGGCAGCATAGCCGCGATCATCATGACCGCGGTCGTCAGGCACAGGGCCTTCAATAGCGTTCTTTTCATAAGTTCCTCCTTTGCGCTCGCGCGCTTTTTATGATCGTCTTTCCGCACCTTTCGACGTCTGAACCGGTTTTCTCCCTGTTCTGCTTATATAACAGCCAAAAGAGTCTAAAGGGGACGGCCTTGCTGTTATGTGTTTTTGCGTTTCCGCTTTGTTTCGAGGGGCTGTATACT
>JAEEKE010000131.1 GCA_016282255.1 Bacillota bacterium | reverse complement strand
GTAATAATTACCCCGGACGGATCGAACACGATAGTGATCTTTGGCGGAAAAGTGCACATGGAGGAAGCCGATTGCCCTGACGGCATATGCAAAAGAGCCGGCGAGGCCACTCCCTCCCATCCTATCGTATGCCTGCCCAACAACGTGATAGTCAGCATAGAAGGCAGCGAGGAGGTGGATTCTTCCACATGGTGAATGACAACCGAAAGTCCTCCTTCACGAAAAAGCTCGCTTTGGCCGCCATGCTCGCCGCCGCTGCGGTCATAATGCACTCGGTCGAATCCCTGCTGCCGCCGCTCGTCATCGGCGTTCCGGTGCGCCTTGGGTTAGCAAATATCTTTACCCTGCTTTCGCTGATGCTGCTCGGCTGGCAGTATGCTTTAGCGGTTTCGGTACTGCGCTGCTTGGCGGCGATGCTTATAACGGGAGCTGTGTCGCAGCTGCCGTACAGTCTGACGGGAGTCATCCTTTCATTCCTTGCGATGCTCGCCGTTGAACCTTTAAGGAAAAGAAACATCATCTCCGCCGTCGGTTCGAGCGTGGTAGGATCATTTGCTTTCAACATCGGTCAGCTTGCTGTGGGCGTGCTGATGGCAGGGCGCGCGATGATCTATTACTTTCCCATTATCAGCCTGCTTTCGATCCCGACCGGCATATTCACAGGTCTGGTCGCACATTTTATCTTTAGAACGCTGAGGAACAGCATGTATGCCAGAACAAAGCAAGAAAATTGAGCTGCTGGCTCCGGCCGGGAATATGGAACGCCTGATAACGGCCGTTCGCTTCGGCGCGGACGCCGTCTATCTCGGCACCACCGCTTTTTCGCTCCGCAATATGGCGGATAATTTCACTTTCGACGAGCTTAAAGCGGCGGTGGAATACTGCCATGAGCGCAGCGTCAAGGTCTACGTGACGGTCAACGCGTTCATGCGCGACAGCGATCTTCAAGACCTTGAAAAGACACTGTATGCGATAGCCGAATGCGGCGCGGACGCCCTTATAATAAACGATCCTTCGGTCATCCGCACGGCAAAGCGCTGCATCCCGGAGATGCCACTCCACCTGAGCACGCAGGCGAATACGCTCAATTCCGAAGCGGCGCTCTTCTGGCACGAACAGGGAATAAGCAGGATAGTGCTCGCGAGGGAGCTGACGATAGCCGATATCGCCGAAATGCGCAGGAAACTTCCCGCTTCGCTCGAGCTTGAAGCGTTCGTGCACGGGGCGATGTGCGTGAGCTATTCGGGGCGCTGCCTGCTCAGCAACTATATCGCCGGCAGGGACAGCAACCGCGGCGAATGCGTTCAGCCCTGCCGCTGGAGCTATGAATTCCGCGAGCGCGGAAAGGACGGAGAGTTCTTCACGCTCGAGACCGAGTCGAACGGTAGCTACATACTCAATTCAAGGGATATGTGCATGGCGGAGCATCTTAAGGAGCTGACCGACGCCGGCATCGTGAGCCTGAAGATCGAGGGCAGGATGAAGTCGATTTTGTACGTGGCCACCGTTGTCAACGCATACCGTATGGCGCTGGACGGAGCGGATATGAGCACCGTTATGGACGAGCTGAACAGGATCAGCCACAGGCCCTACACGACCGGCTTTATGCTCGGCGACGAAGCGGAACTGATGGCGCCCGAATCGGCCGATTACGTGCAGGACTATCAGATCTCCGCCGTGGTGCTCGATTACGATGAATCGACACAGACCGCGCTGATCGAACAGCGCAACCGCTTCTTCGTCGGAGATGAGCTTTCGATACTCTCCCCCGCCGACGTTTCGAGAAAGTTTAGAGTTGCTTTCATAAGAAACGAATCCGGCGAAACCGTGGACAGCGCTCCACACCCGCGCGAAAAGCTCTGTATAGGCTCGGACGAGCTGCTGAAACCGGGCGATATCCTGCGAAAAGCCGTTCAATGATGAGCCGCATAGGACCGAAGAACTTGTTTTCTCCGGTCTTTTTTATGCCTGATTAGACCGACCAGGCAGATGAGCGAGAGTATAAGACGGATACCTTCACCTATGCACATCGCGATCAGATAGCCGTATATGTGCATCGACTTATCGGCCGACAGGAAATACATCAGCAGAAGCTGAACGGCCTCCCCCGTCACCGTCAGCAGCAATACGGTCTTTTGCTTCATCATTCCGTTTAAAACCGACGTCGTGATGACCTGGAAATAGATTATCGCCGTCTTGACAGTCAGCAGTATAAAGCATATTTTTGATGGCTCCACACCGAAAACCGCCGAAGATATGCTTCCGGCAAATCTGAGGATCGGCAGGTTGAAAAGAATGAACGTCAATGCGGCAGCCGTACAGCTGCCTTTGAGAAGCCGGAGGACTCTCCCTTCGTGTTCAGATGCGCAGGAGGCCGATACCTCCGGCAGAAGCACGGTTGCCATCGCTGAAACGAAGGAAAGCGGCAGCATAACAAGGGGTACCGCCGCGGCGCCGAGTATCCCGATGGAGGAAAGCGCCTGAGCGCGCGTGTAGCCCGCCTGCATCAGCCTTGAAGGGAGCAGCAGCGATGCGGCAACGGAGATCACGGTACTGGAAAAGGCGGTCGCGGAGGCGGGGATAAGGATACGCGAAACGCTTCTTAGGGATATCAAAGCCATGTTTTCGATATCGCCCGATATCATTCTTCGTTCAGGAAACTTTCTTCGGAATGATGAATACATAAAGCTAATGCTGAAGAATTCACTAAGCAGCATGCAGAGCATGATAACCGATACCTTTTGAGCGTTGACGTTAATATCAAAATGTTTCAGCGCAATATAGACCAGGATAAAGCGTATGCTCTGCTCAACAAGCTCCGAAACAGCCGGGCGTCTTACCATACCTGAAGAAATATGTATCGATTTCAAAATGTGCTCGATACCCGTCAGGAATATGCAGAGCAAAACGACGATGATACAGACCGCAGCTCCGGCGTCGCCTATGAGGTTAACGGCGATGCCCTTCCTTAATGCAAATACCGGAATTGCAGCGAAAGCGAACAGAATAACGAAGAGTTTGCATGCATTCGAGAACAGCCTTCTGTATGCCGCCGATTCGGATAAAGAATTGTCCCCGCAGCCTGATTTCAGCTTTGCGCCTAAAGCGACGATCGCGACGTCGAGACCCGTTATGCATACCGAAACGATGATCGAATAGATCTGCATAACGAGCGACTGAAGGCCGAGCGCTTCGCTGCCCGCAAGCCTTGTGAGCATGGAGCGATAGAAGAACCATAATACCTGCAGCGCCAAGTTGGAAAGAGCGAGTATGCCGACCTTGCCTAAAAGGGACCTGTCCGACGCCGCTTTACAATTTGATTTCTCTTCCGACCGACCGCAATATTTCCTGCTCTTGCAAAACAAAACCTTCATGCCAAATTCTACGCATGAAGGTCCTTATTATGAATGAAACGGTATAGCTTATTTCAGGCCGGCTTGAAGATCTTGTGCCTGTACCAGAAGGCCTCGTCCTTAGTCAAAACGAGCAGATCGATCGGCCCGCCGCAGGTCGCGACCTTCATCTCGAAGCGCTGGGATTTGATGGTGGAATCAATGAGGAAATCCGCGAAATCGATCGCATCCTTGAGCGGCATCAGCGCGTGGTTGACTATCATGGGCGGATTGCCGTTGAGAAGCTTGGAGATCGTAGCCTGTTCGCCGGACCAGATGGAAGCGTAACGGAGCTTGCCGTTATCCATATTGCTGCGGTTTATCTCCTTGTTCACGCTGTAAACGAAGGGCTCCTCCTCTTCATACCCGCAGACGAAGAAATTGACCTGAGGGAAGAACGACGCGGCGTATTTCTGCAGCTTATGGGCAACGTCCGTGACGGAGTCGGTCTTTTCGATCACGTCGATCTCGAAGGAGCGGATGAAATCGGAAACGGTCTTGCCGTTTAGAATACCTATGCCGCAGGCGGAAATGCCGACTTTTACCTTGCTCAGAAGCATGATCTTCTGCGCGTTGTCCGATTGGGAGATCATCTGCACCGGGGGCTGATTCGGCCTGTCCATGCGGTTCAAAACGCGGGGCTGACCGTGGGTCTGCTGGGATGGATTCGGCATTTTGGAAATGCCGATGGTCTGACGGCTGTCCGCTGCAAGGACGATGCCGTCGGGCACGAATACGGCGCACATTATTGACATGGCTTTGTTTCCTCCGATGGTTTATTGATCTGTATACATGGCGGCGCCCACAAGCCCCGCGTCGTTGCCGAGCGCTGCACGGATTATCGGCGTGGGTTCGCGGAAGAAGGATTGCTTCGCGGTAAGCTCGATAAGCGGCTTTATGAGGTAATCGCCCGCACCGCTGACGCCGCCGCCGATGGCGATCAGCTGGGGATCGAGGATGTTGACGTAGGATGCGAGCGCGTTCGAAAGCGACTCGAGATACTCGTTCCAAACGGCAACGCAGTTCTTTTCGCCGGTCTTGGAACACTCGATAAGGCCGCGCGCGTCGAATTTGCCGTGCGAGGAATAGGTTTCATAGAGCGCCTTTATCGGCCCTTCCGCGGCTTCATACAGCTCCGCCGCACGGTGATTGAGCCAGGTCGCGGCGCAGAGCGTCTCGATACAGCCGCGCCTTCCGCAGGTGCAATATGAACCGTGAAGATCCATCTGCGCGTGCCCGGCTTCGACGCCGTAGCCGCGTCCGCCGTGAAACAGCTTTCCGCCGATGATTATTCCGACGCCGATACCGGTGCCGATGGTCACGAGCATGGAATTGGGATGTTCCCTGAGCGCGCCGAGCCTGAACTCCGCGAGCGCAGCCGCATCCGCGTCGTTGAGCAGCGCGCAGGGCTTGCCGAAAACCTCCTCCGAAACGCTGCGGAACGGTGAATCGTGAAGCCCAAGATTATGAGCGTCTATAACGATGCCCTTAGCGGTATCCACGCTGCCGGGGATGCAGATGCCGATATTCGGTACGGAATCGAACGGCACGCCCTCCGCCTCGCATACGTCCTTTGCTAAGTTATAAAGATCCTCAGCTATAAAACGCGCATCCCCCGCCTCCTCTCCGGTCGCATTGCGCCTGAAGGGGCGGCTCAGCTTGCGGATTATCCTGTATTCTCCATCAAGAAGACCGGCAACGATATTCGTGCCTCCGATATCGAATCCAATTCTGTACATTCTCTCTTTCCTCTTTCCGTTTTCAATTGCTTTTTCGGCGCTGCCCGACAAGGGAGCGGAGCCGAGTATGTAGTTATTTATAAGATACGCAACGCCATTCTCGGTGCATGAAGGGACGATCAGGTTTGCGATCTTCTTGAGCTGCTCGTTCCCGTTCTCCACTACGACGCCGAGGCCGGCGTATTCGATCATTTCATAATCGAGCGTGTTGTCGCCCACCGCGCAGACTTCTTCCCGATCGATGCCGAGGAGCCCTGCCAGGTGTTCAACGGCGGTGCCCTTATTTGCACCGATCCTGTTGAATTCTATAAAGCCGGGGGACGAACCGGATACCGCTACCCTGCCCTCAAAATGCTTTTTGAAGAACGGCAGCAGCTCGGGAACGCGTTCGGGCTCGGTTATGATAAGTACCTTGGGAACGTTCTTCCACGTTTTGCTGCGCAGATCCGGGTCGAGCATGTGGGGCAGGTTCAGAGCCGCGCAGTACAGATCCGCATACTCGTGCGGACGCTCATAGATGATGCAGTCGCCCTGATACAGATGCACGTGAAGGCCCATATCCCCCGCCAAAGCCATGATCTCCTGAACATAGGCATTGTCGAGCTCGGTGGTGAAGATCGGTCTGCCGGTTCTCGAATCGGTGATCATCGCGCCGCCGTAGTTTATAACATATGTGTCGAGTCCGAGCTGCTTAACGACCCTTGACGAGCCGTAGTAGCCGCGGCCGGTTGCAAGCGTTACGTAGACGCCGGCTTTTCTTGCGGCGGTGATGGCGGCTAAGTTTTCATCGGATACGGGTCCCGCCTTAAACACAAGGGTATCGTCTATATCCAAAACGAGCAGTTTGATGTTCATCGTTCCTCCGCAGCTGAATGAGGGTTATCCGAATCGGTCGGTGTGGTATCGATCTCCGGATGAAAATATGCGTGCACGCTTCTTGCTGCCGTAATATTCATTCCGGGGACATCTCTGAGCTGTTCAACGGACGCGTTCGATATCGCGTCGATGGTAAGAAAATGTTCATAAAGCGCCCGCTTTCTGGCGTCGCCTATTCCGCTGATCTCGGAGAGCCGTGAATAAAGGGAGCTCTTTGCCCTTAGGCTCCTGTGATAGGTGATCGCGAATCGGTGCGCTTCGTCCCTTATCCGCTGCAGCAGCTGCAGCGCGGGATTGCTTCTCTCAAGAACGAGGGGATCCTCCCTGCCGGGAAGGATTATCTCCTCATTCCTTTCGGCAAGACCTATAGCGTTTATATGCCCAAGGCCAAGTCCTTCAAGCACTTCGAGCGCAACGTTCAGCTGCCCTCTTCCGCCGTCAACGACCAAAAGGTCCGGCAGCTCGGCAAACTTTTCGTCGCCCGAAAGCGTCCGCTCGAACCTGCGCTGAAGGTGCTCGCGCATGGCGAGATAGTCGTCCCCGTTGACGTCCTGCTTGGTTCGGAAGCGCCTGTAAAGCGATTTCTCGGGCTTACCGTCGATAAAGACAACCATCGAGCCGACCGCGTCGCGTCCCTGTGTGTGCGAATTGTCGAAGCATTCCATCCGGTGAGGCAGGAAGTCCATCCCGATCGCATTCGTGAGCTCCGCAAGAGCGCCCTCGGTGCGCTCCCACTCGCGGTGAGCGAGCTCGCGGTTGCGCGCAAGCGTCTGCTCGGCGTTAAGCTGTGCAAGCTTGCCCTGTGAGAGCTTGTCTCCGCGCAGGGGCACATGGATATGAACGGCATGGCCGCTCTGTTCGGAAAGCAGCTTCTCTATCTCAGCGCGCTCATCTGCCTCGTTCATTATGCAGATCTCGCCGGGAATGCTGCCCGAATCGATATAGAACTGCATCAGGAACTGCGAGATGACCTCGGAGAACGGCTCGTCCATGGCATCGAGCTTGAAGCTTTCGGCTTTGATGACGCTGCCTCCGCGCACGAATAGGCCGTAAACCAGCGTTTGCAGCTCGTCCCTTGCAAGCGCAAAGACGTCGTAGCTCCTGTCGCTTGCAAACGAAGCGTTCTGCCTTGCGCATACGCTTTCTATCGCCCTTATCATATCGCGCAGCTTGGCCGCCTTCTCGAAGTTCATCTTTGAGGATTCTTCGAGCATCTGCTCCGTCAGCTTCCCGATATAGGGCTTGCCGTTTCCCTGGAACAGCGCAGAGATCTCATTGATGAGTTCGTGATACTCCTCTTTTGAAACGCTGCCCGTGCAGGGCCCGCAGCATTTGCCGATGTGGTACAAAAGGCAGGGCCTTTCATGCTTCAGGATCATCTTCGAGATATCGTTCTTGCATTGACGGACCGGGAAATTATCGCGGACCGCGGTGATAGTCTCTCGCAGGGCGGATGCGCTGAGATAGGGCCCGAAATACTTTGCCCCGTCCTTCCGAAAGCGCCTGACGATCTCTACCCTCGGGAAATCCTGCCGCATATCTATGCGGATATAGGGAAAATGCTTGTCGTCCTTGAGCAGTATGTTGTAATACGGCTGATTCTGCTTAATAAGGTTGCACTCAAGATTAAGCGCTTCCGTTTCGTTGCCGACTATGACAAAATCGAAGTCGGCGATATTGGCGACCATCGCGCGGACCTTCTCGGTGTGATTCCGCGATGACTGAAAATACTGCCTGACCCTGTTTTTAAGGCTGACGGCTTTTCCGACGTAGATCAGCTCGTGCCGTTCGTTGTACATCTTGTAAACGCCCGGCTTGTCCGGCAGTAGCTTCAATTTTTCCTCTATCCTTCGGTCCATATTTATATTATAATCGATTTACGGTAAAAAGTGAACCGTTTGAGCGTTTAAATCGTTGTATAAATGAAAACGATTTCAGTTTTCGGCGATAAGAAGAATAAAGAAGCAGTTAGGAGTATTCATATGAAAAGCAAAAAGCTGATCAAAACCATATCCATGATCCTTGCGATCGTAATGCTTTCGTGCGCTGTCACAGCCTGCGTTAAACCCGCCGGCGATACGAACACAACGCCCGCGCCGGACAACGGCCAGAGCGGTAATGCCGGCACTATCCATCTTGCACAGGGTACCGGCATGATCAATAAGGGCGACGTGGAGAAGGCCTATATTTACTCGCTGAACGCTTTCTCCGTCGAACTCGTAAAGAATATGGGCGAAGACTGGACCGGTGTCGTTTCGCCGCTGTCCTTTGCACTGATGCTCGAGCTGCTCGCAAACGGCGCGGATGAAGAGACTTCGAGTACCATCCTTTCGGCGCTCATGACCGAGCTCGGGCTTGAAGAGACCAATGAAAACGCCGCTAAGCTCATCAACGCGCTCAACAAATCCGTTCAGAATCTGACCTCAAAGGCCACGGATCAAAGCGGCAAAGCGACCGAACCGATCTCCAAGGTAAAGCTGCTTAGCACCATACTGGTCGGCGCGGGCGACCGCTTCCTCGAATCCTTTGAACACGATGCCGCCGATTACTATAACGCTTCGATCGGCGAGGTCGATTTCAGAAACACCGAAGAAGCCCTGCGCCTTATAAACGGGTGGGTCAGCGAGAATACCGAAGGACTGATCCCGGAGCTGTTCGACGATATAGCCGGTGATACGGTGATGGCGCTTGTCAACGCTCTGTATTTCAATTCGGAATGGCAGAAACCTTTCACCGCCTTCAAGGATACTTCGATCTTTCACGGTGTAAACGGCGACAGCGCTGTGACCATGCTTTCAAGCTATTCGGATTACCGCTACGGAAACGTAAACGGCAATCAATTCGTTCTGATCCCGTATAAGGGCGGCGACTACTATATGGCGCTCATACTGCCCGAGAAGAGCACCTCCCCCGCAGAGGCGATGGGCGAAGTTATCGATAAGCTCGATACCGCGCAGTCGGCCATGGTGTCGATCATGATGCCGCAGGTCAGCGTTTCCTCCAAGTTCGACGCGATGCCGCTGCTTGCAAAGCTCGGGCTTGAGGGTATTGCCAACGGCACCACTTTGTTCCCCGGCATCATTGAGAACGGGACCGTATTCCTGACGCAGTTCGTGCACGCGGCGGTGCTGAAAGTCACCGAATTCGGCACCGAAGCTGCGGCCGCAACCGGCGTTACCGGCACGAAGAACGCAGCACCCGTCGGCCTTGGCGAATACACCATGGTGTGCGACAGGCCGTATGCAATGCTGATTATGCACTCCTCCGGATCGGTGCTGTTCGCTTCCACCGTCAACGACGTTCCCGCAAACTGATAACAGACCATAGATACACGGTCGGCTTTCTTAGGAAAGCCGACTCTTTTTATACTGTTTTATGTAAAATTGGGGTTTCTTTTCACGGCGGAATGTGCTATAATAAATTAAATATGTACTATCAGCGGAGGAACTGAGTATGGTCCGCAGCATGACGGGATTCGGACGCGTCACCTGTGCCGCCGACGGCCGCGAGCTGACGCTTGAGCTTAAGTCGGTCAATCACCGTTTCCTTGATCTTTCGTTTAAAATGCCCCGTTCGCTCTCCTTCCTTGAGGACACGGTGCGGAAAGTCCTTTCTCAAAAGCTTTCCCGCGGGCATATAGACGTGTACGCGTATTACAGGAATACCAGAACGGACGCGAAGACCCTTACCGTCGATAAAGCGCTGCTCGACGCCTATATCAAAGCAGTCAGAACCGCAGCTTCGGAGTATGAGCTTGGCTGCGACCTTACGGCCACTAAGGCGCTGCATTTTCAGGACGTACTGACGGTTACCGAGAATGACGAGGACACCGACGCGCTCAAAGCCCTAATGACCGAAGCCTGCTGCAGGGCGGCCGACGAATTGATCGCCATGCGTATGCGTGAGGGCGAGAACATCGCGCAGGACCTTATCTCAAGGGTCGATAAGCTCGCTTCCCTTCGCGACCGTATAGCAGAGCGCGCCCCGATCGTCGTTGACGATTACCGACAGAAGCTCGATTTAAGGATCGCTTCCCTGCTCTCCGAGGTCGAGGTCGACAGAGCGAGGCTCGCGACGGAGATCGCGTTGTTTGCCGATAAGGCGAATATCGATGAGGAGCTGGTGAGGCTCCTGAGCCACTTCAAATCCATGCGTCAGATGCTTGAGAGCGACGAGGCCGTGGGCAGAAAGCTCGATTTCCTCGTGCAGGAGATGAACCGCGAGTTCAACACCATCGGCTCCAAGGCGAACGACGACGCGATAGCCAAGCTCGTTATCGACGGCAAGGCCGAGATCGAAAAGATCCGCGAGCAGGTCCAGAACATAGAATAACCCGTATTTAATTGATCCCGGAGGTTTAAAATGGACATTAAGAAAAGAGGTTCCCTCATCGTGCTTTCCGGCCCCTCCGGCGTGGGCAAGGGAACTATCGGCAATTTCCTGCTCAATTCGCATGAAGATATGTGTTTCTCCGTTTCGGCGACGACGCGTGCTATCCGCGACGGCGAGGCAGAGGGCGTCAATTATTTCTACAAGACCCGCGAAGAGTTCGAGGAGATGATCCGAAACAACGAATTTCTTGAATACATGCAGGTCTTTAATCAAAACTATTACGGCACTCCCCGCGCTTTTGTGGAGCAGAAGCTTGAGGAAGGCATGGACGTGCTCCTCGATATCGACGTTCAGGGCGCCATGGTAGTCAAAAAGAATTATCCCGACGCGGTCCTCATCTTCCTTGCGCCGCCCTCGAATGAGGAGCTCTATCGCCGCCTCATCGGCAGGGGCACCGAGACGATCGAAGCGGTAAACAAGCGCTTTGCCCAGGCCAAGACCGAATTCACCTACGTTAAAAACTATGACTATGTAGTGGTCAACGATGACCTCAATAAAGCGATAGAAGACGTTGAAGCGGTCATCCGCGCGGCGGAGCTTTCTTCGGATAGATATAAATCCGCCGTTTATAACTGTTTAAACGAAGCCGAAGAGGCTGAATAATAAAAGCAATCCCTTTCAGGAGGCATAAAATGAAGCGTCAAATGAACCATCCCCCCGTTTTCGAGCTTGAGAGCAAGGCGGGCTGCCGCTATATGCTCGTTACGACCGTTGCAAAGCGCGCGCGCCAGATCATGCTCAACAAGGAGCCCCACGAGCTCAAGCCCGTTGCGCAGGCGATCGACGAGCTCTATAACGACGAGCTCGAGGTCAAGTTCCCCAGCGAATATCTTTCCACTTCGGAGAAATAACCGTACAACAAAACCGCTTTATTGGTGCAGGCTATGTTTGCAAAGGTCATTGTAGATATTTCCAATTCCAATGTAGACAAGCTGTTCACCTATGAAGTGCCGGATGAACTCAGCATCTCCCCCGGTCAGCGTGTACTCGTGCCCTTCGGGCGCGGCAACAAGCCGATCGAGGGTTTTGTTATGTCCGTAAGCGATTCGGCGAATACGGACCGGGAGCTCAAAAGCATTATCCGCTTGCTCGAGCCCTATACAGTTCTGCTCGAGGATCAGCTCCGGCTTTCCGACTGGATCACCAGGGCCTATCACTGCACCAAGGCGGACGCTCTGCGCGTTATGATACCGGCGAAGCTGCGCGGATCGCAGGTTAAGGAAAAGCACATACGCACGCTCCGGCTTACTGATTCCGCGGATCCAGATGCGCTCAGAGCAAGTCTTCTAAAGCCGGACGGCAGTCCCAAAGCGCCGAAGCAGCTTGAGGTATTCGACCTTTTGAACGCTCCCGGCGCCGAATACTCCGCCGCCGATATAAACGCGTTTATTCCAAATGCCTCAAGCGCTGTTGCCGCACTGATCAAAAAAGGGATATTGATCGAAACCGACCGGGAGTATTACAGGGACCCGTTTACCGGTTCGGATCCCGAGCCCTCTTCCCCGCTCCCCCTGATACCCGAGCAGCAAAAAGCGCTCAACAGCATAATTTCGGCGGCTCCCGGCAGCGTACTGCTCCTTCACGGCGTTACAGGAAGCGGAAAAACCGAGGTATATATGCAGGCGATCGCTGACGTGCTTTCAAACGGCGGAGGCGCCGTCGTATTGGTCCCGGAGATATCGCTGACGCCGCAGACCACCGACCGCTTCAGAAGCCGTTTCGGGGACAATGTGGCCGTTCTGCACAGTCATCTTTCGGACGGCGAGCGCTTTGACGAATGGCGGCGTATACGCTTCGGCAAGGCGCGCGTCGTAGTCGGCGCACGATCCGCCGTTTTTGCGCCCGTTGAAAAGCTGATGCTGATCATAATCGACGAGGAGCATGAACCGAGCTATCAATCGGAGATCACCCCCAAATACTCCGCGATCGAGGTCGCTCAAAGAAGGGCCGCCTTAACGGGCGCAAGGCTGGTGCTCGGCAGCGCCACGCCTTCGCTTACGAGCTATTACAGGGCGAAGCGCGGCCGCTATCAGCTGCTTGAAATGCCGGAGAGGATAAACGGCGTTCCTCTTCCAAGCGTTGAGATAGTGGATATGAGGCAGGAGTTCCTTTCGGGCAATAACAGCGTTTTCTCTTCGGTCTTGACCGAAAAGCTTAAAAAATGCCTTGAAAGGCACGAGCAGGCGATCCTTTTCCTTAATCGCCGCGGTTATTCTTCGCATGCCGAGTGCAAGGCCTGCGGCTTCGTGCTCACCTGCCCGAACTGCGACGTTTCCATGACCTATCACAAGTTCGATAACTCGGTCAGATGCCATTACTGCGGCGCAAGATACGATATGCCCGACCGCTGCCCTGCGTGCGGAAGCCCGTTCATCAAGTATTCAGGCATCGGCACTCAGCAGGTAGAGGAGCAGCTAATTAAGCTCTTCCCCGAGATACGCTGCCTTCGCATGGATACCGACACCACGACCCATAAGAACGCGCACAGAGATATCCTCGACGCTTTCTCCGCGGGCGATGCGGACGTGCTGATAGGTACGCAGATGGTGGCGAAGGGCCTCGATATCCCAAACGTAACGCTAGTCGGCGTGGTGTTTGCCGATTCAACGCTCTTCCATTCGGATTACAGGAGCAGCGAAAGGACCTTTCAGCTGCTTACGCAGGTCGCGGGCCGTGCGGGACGCGCCGACAAAGAGGGCACGGTGGTCATCCAAACCAACGCCCCGAACCACAGGGCCATCGCGCTGTCGAAGAATCACGATTACAAAACGTTTTATAAATTCGAGATAGAGGACCGGATGCATACGCTCTTCCCGCCCTTCGCGGTCTTTATAAGAGCGATGTTCACTTCTCCCGATGAATTCGCCGCTGCGGACGCCTCGGAGCGCTTTTCAAAGGGCGTCACGGACGCGCTGCTAAGCTGCCTAAAAGCGTTTCAGGCGGAGGGCGAGCTGATACTCGTCATGCCCGGCGCTGCGCCTATAAGGCGGCGTGATAACGAATACAGATATGCCGTCATCATCAAGCTTGCCAGGACCGCTCACACGGCCGAAGCAATTAACGCGGTCTACAGGTATTCCGATTCATTCAATGATGAGTGCTTTAGGGGCGTGGAGATCAACCCACAGGAGATGCTATGAGAGCCTTTGTTGTTGACGCTTTTGCAGATGAGATATTCCGCGGCAATCAGGCGGGAGTCGTAATTCCGGATACTGCGCTTTCGGCGGATCTGATGCAGAAGATAGCGGCCGAGTTCAAGCATTCGGAGACGGTTTTCGTTACTGAAAAACCGGAAGGCTTTGAACTGAGGTATTTCACTCCGGTCTCCGAGGTGGAGCTCTGCGGCCACGCGACGGTCAGCGCATTTCGCGTACTCAGGGAGCTTGGACTTGTTAATGACAGAAGCACCGCTTTCACCCCTGCGGGAGAGCTTGAGATCATTATAGGCAGCAAAAGCATCCTTATGGAGATGGCTGCGCCTTCTATCATTTCATACCCGGATAAGGACTTGACGGACAGGCTTTATAAGGCATACGGTTTGCAGCCGAAGGATATTGCGCCGGGGATGACGCCCTGCCTTGCCTCCTGCGGCCTAAAGGACATCCTTATGCCTGTGAGCACTCATGAAGCGCTGATGCGGGCGTCTCAGAATGAAAGCGAGGTTTCGGCCATATGCCGGGAGCTTGACTGCGTCGGCGTCCACATGTTTACCTTGGACTGCGAGGGCTTTACGGCCGCATGCAGCAATTTTGCTCCTTTATACGGGATCCCCGAGGAATGCGCGACCGGCACCTCGAACGGAGCGCTGACCTATTATCTGTATGAGAAAGGGATCATCGAACCTCAAGCCGTCGACCGTTTCCTTCAGGGCGAGCATATGGCGCGTCCGTGCATCATAGAAAGCAGGATCGAAAAAACCGGTAAAGACGTTAAGGTCTATACCGGCGGGAATGCGGTCATCAGTATGGAATGCGATATCCGGCTCTGATCATTTCCTGGAATCGGGAAGCAGGCCGAATTCAAAGACCGTGCTCTGTATAAAGCGCTCTCCCGCTTTGAGCAGCGCGGACGGGAACTCCGGCCTGTTCGGGGAGTCCGGGCAGCCTCCGGTCTCAAAGCAAAGGCCGGAGCGGTCGGAATAAACGGCGCCGCCTTTGCCGGCCGGGCAGCCCTCTAAAAAGTTGCCGGTATAGAACTGCACGGCGGGCGCGTCGGTGAACAGCTTCATAATGACGCCGGATGCATCCGAACAGCAGGTGATCTTGGACGCCGAAAAATCCGACGGATTAAGGATAAAGCAGTGGTCAAAGCCGCGCGCTTTTTTTATTTGATCGAAGGAGGAATCAAGCCTTTCGCTTAAGATAGAAACTTGTCTTAGATCCATAGGCGTTCCAGCTACAGGCGCTGCGGCGATGGGTATGCTCTCCTTATCGGTTGGAAGATAAAGGTCGGAATCTATCCTTACAAAATGATCGCCGACGGCCCCTCCGCCGCTGAGGTTCAGATAGGAATGGTTTATTATGTTTACGACGGTATCCTGATCGGAAACCGCGGAATAACTGACGGCAAGACGATTGCCATCGACAGTATAACGTACCCTGACCGAAAGCGAGCCGGGAAAGCTCTCCTCGCCGTCAGGGCTTATGTAAAAGAATGTGACCGAATTAACGTCGGCGTCCTCAATGGCCCAGTTTTTCTTGTCGAAGCCGCACAGCCCGCCGTGGAGCGTGTTTCGCCCCTCGTTGGGAGCAAGCAGATATTCCTTTCCGTTCAGCGTAAACGCGGCGCCGGAGATCCTGTTCGCGAAGCGTCCGACCGTCGCCCCCATGTATTTATCCTGATGTACGTAGCCTTCAAGCGTATCGAAGCCGAGCGCGATATCAATAAGCCCATCCTTAGAAGGCACCTTGATCGACTGGATACAGGCGCCGTAGGTGATGAACGAGCATTCGATCGCATCCGAAGAAAGGGTGATCCTTTTGACCTGTTCCGTACCGTTCAGTTTTCCGAAATCTTCTATGATAAACGACATGATGCACTCCTCTTAACAGCGCTGGTAAAGTCGGGTCTTCCTGATGTTCCCGTCGTTTTCATCGCATTCGATGAACAGGGAATCGTTTTCAGCCGTAAGCACGTATGGCTTGTTTTCCTCCGAAAGCAGCTTTATATGCCACGAGCAGTCATAATCGGCATACGGCGTATGCTCGGTACCGTCTAAATGCAGATCGACCGTCCTTCTGCCGTCGGGCGTCGTTTCGTTAAAGCTTAAACCGTCCTCACGGTCGAAGCCCGAAAAACAAAAGGCATAATCGTTATCGGGATCGATCGGTATGCCGCCGAGTTCCGCGCGGGACGCTTTGTCGATAATGCTAGCTTCCGCATGCCTCCAGTAGCCTCTTAACAGCAAATCGATATCCTCGTCGGTGTTCGAAACGTCCCTGCCCGTTTTGATCCGGCGGCCGTCCTCCTCAAGATAGGTCTCGATAAGCTTTTCGGGTCTGACAAATGAAAGAAGCAGCTTATGAAAACCGTGCAGAATATCGAAACGGTTTTCAGGCACGACGTTGTCGAAGCTGACCGAAAAGGATTCGTAGGCGCTGCCTCCGACCGATTCGTCGTTGAAAACGAAGCGAAGGCTGCTTGTGGGGGCATCCAGCGCTATGAACTCATCGTTGAAAGGAAGGTCCGCCCAGACGGTGAGGTTGAACTTATCGATGTATTCCTTTGCCTCGTTAAGAGCGGAAGCTTCGGCGGAATAGACCCAAACCCTTTCGGGAATACCGATTTCTGGACTGTTCAGAACTTTGGCCCTCACTTCCCCGTCCTTATTCTCGAGAGAGACCTCGTACCGTTCGCCGTTCATACCGCCGCCGCGGTAAAACTCGGCTCTCTTAAGCTGCCCGTGTTCGGCCTTAATGCCGAGAATCTCACTCAGCTTAACGTTCTTCTTAAGCTTATGCTTGCTGTCATACAGTCTTTTAGAGAATAAAGAACCCAAAATTTTCATAGAACACTCACCTCTTTTTCAGTATACCATGATGAGCTCATGCTTTCAAGAATGCCTGAAAGGAAAAATGCGCCGCACCGAAGCGCAGCGCATGAAGCTTTAGGGTCAGTTGCTTGCCTTCGTATCGCAGTACATGCAGCGATACTCGGCGGTCTCGGGATTGGTGAGCACGAAGATATGGCGGATCTCCTGCTCGGTCGTCGTGATGCAGCGCGGGTTCTTGCAGCGAAGCACGCCCTCGATCTTTTCGGGGAGCTTGAGATCGCGCTTTTCAATAACCTTGCTGTCGCGAATGATGTTGATCGTCGCGGTCGGGCAGATGAACGCGAGGATGCCAAGATCGATGTCGACCTCAGAGGCGATCTTGATGATGTCCTTGGTGCCCTTCTTGGTGCTCGGCGCGTTCTTGATAATGGCGATCTGGCAGTCGAGCTTATCGAGATTGAGCATACTGTAGATCTGCATAGCCTTGCCGGCCGTGATATGGTCTATAACGATACCGTTGATGATCGAATCGATATTCATTTGTTTGCCTCCTCAAGCAGTTTCATGATCAATGCCATACGAATGAATTTGCCGTATCTCGCCTGCCTGAAATAGCATGCGCGGGGGTCGCTGTCCACGGCGACGGAGATCTCGTTCACCCTCGGGAGCGGATGCAGCACGATAAGATCCTTCTTGGCCATGGCCATCTTTTCGGGGGTCAGCACATAGCAGTCCTTCAGGCGCAGGTAGTCCTCTTCGTTGAAGAAACGCTCACGCTGGACGCGCGTCATATAGAGCACGTCGAGCTTGTCGATCACGTTCTCGAGCGCGGTGGTCTGCTCATAGGGGATGCCCTTCGCCTTGATATAGGCGTTCTTGACGTAGCTGGGGACCTTTAATTCCTCAGGCGAGATGAGCACGAACTTGATGCCCGCATAACGGCTCATGGCGGCGATCAGCGAATGCACGGTGCGGCCGAACTTAAGGTCGCCGCAGAGGCCGACGGTGAGATTGTCGAAATGCCCTTTCTCACGCTTGATCGTGATAAGGTCGGTAAGCGTCTGGGTGGGATGGTTGTGACCGCCGTCGCCCGCGTTAATTATCGGCACGGTGGCCTTGCTGAGGGCGACGATCGGGGCGCCTTCCTTGGGATGGCGCATGGCGATGATGTCGGCATAGCCGCTTACCACGGCGATGGTATCTGCAACGCTCTCGCCTTTAGCGGCGGAGCTGGAGCTTGCTTCGGAGAAGCCGATCACCCTACCTCCGAGCTCGAGCATGGCGGCTTCGAAGGAGAGCCTCGTACGGGTGGAAGGCTCGAAGAAAAGCGTTGCAAGGGTCTTGTACTTGCATGCCTCGCGGTAGTTTTCGGGATGATCGATGATATCGTTTGCGACGGTTATCATCTGATCGATCTCTTCAACGGTAAGGTCGAGAATGTCTATCAGGTTCTTCATCTTATTTCCTCCTGTTGGTTATTTGTCTTTATTTATCCAGCTTTCGTCGGAAGGATCGTTCCTGAAGGCGATCAGCCTCTGAACGTCCGCTTGCTCTATATAGCCGCTCTGAGCGGCAGCGACGACTATCGTATCGAAATCCGAAAGGCTGACGTTTCTGACGCCTGCCGCCTTTAGGCGGTCGATACCCTTCTGCATCCCGTAGGTGAAGATGCTCGCGATGCCGAGCACCTCCGCTCCTGCTTCCCTCAGCGCCTCTACGGTCTCGATGGCGCTTCCGCCGGTCGAGATAAGATCCTCTACCACGACGACCCTCTGACCGGGCTCGAGCTTGCCCTCGATCCTGTTCTGGCGGCCGTGATCCTTGTTTCCGGAACGCACGTAGCCCATCGGCAGGCCCATTATATGCGCGGTTATCGCGGCATGAGCGATGCCGGCGGTGCTCGTTCCCATAAGGACCTCGGCGCCGGGGTATTCCCTGCGGATCGTTTCGGCAAGCGAGGTCTCAACGTCGGTGCGGACCTGCGGCGCTGTGAGCGTCAAACGATTATCGCAGTAGATAGGGCTTTTGATGCCGCTTGCCCAGGTGAACGGTTCGTTGGGACGAAGGAACACCGCCCCGATCGAAAGCAGATCGTTCGCTATCAATTCCTTGATCGATCGGATCCTTTCGTTGTTTTCCATATCTTCCTCCTTTTATTATCCGATAAAGTCTTTAAGGCACCTTTCGTATGCCGCCACGGGATCTGGACTCGCCGTTATCGGCCGGCCGACAACGATATAGTCGGAACCTATCTCCTTCGCCTGTGCGGGGGTCATGACCCTTACCTGGTCGCCCTTTTCGCCGTCGGCAAACCGCACGCCCGGAGTCACGGTTATGAAATCGGAGCCGCAGTTCTCGTGGACCTTGCGCGCCTCGAGCGGCGAGCAGACCACGCCGTCTAGACCGGCGAGCTTTGCGTTCAGCGCATAGCTCATAACGACCTCGTCGATGGGCCTGTCGATAAGAAGTTCGTTCGTCATCGCTTCCTGGCTCGTGGAAGTCAGCTGCGTGACGGCTATCAGGATGGGCCTTGTTCCGTCCTCGCGCGTCAGTCCCTGAAGAGCGGCTTCCATCATGGCACGCGTGCCTGCGGCGTGCAGATTGCACATGTCGACGTCGAGCCTTGAAAGGACTCTCATAGCCTTCATAACGGTGTTCGGGATATCATGGAGCTTGAGGTCAAGAAAGATCCTGTGGCCCCTTTTTTTGATCTCGCGAACGATCGAAGGGCCTTCCGCATAGTAGAGCTCCATTCCGATCTTTACGAAGGGTTTGACGCCGGTGAAACGGTCGAGAAAACCCAAAACCTCGGCTTTGCTTGAAAAATCGCATGCGACTATAACGTCCTTACCCAATATGAGCACCTCCAATAATATCTTTTATGCTATCGATACCGTATTTTTCCATAACTGCCGGCAATTCGGCGATGATCTTCGGGCAGATATAGGGATCGACGAGGTTCGCCGCGCCGATCTCGACAGCAGTTGCGCCGGCAAGCATCATCTCTATAACGTCGTTTGCGGACGAGACGCCGCCCATGCCGATGATCGGTATGCTGACGGCCTCATATACCTGATACACCATCCGCAGCGCGACCGGCAGGATGGCCGGTCCGGAAAAACCGCCCATTCGGTTCGCAAGGATAGGCTTCTTCGTTTTAAGATCGATCCGCATACCGAGAAGCGTATTTATAAGGCTGATTCCGTCGGCGCCGGCTTCCTCACACGCCCTTGCAATCGAAGCGATATCGGCAGCGTTCGGGCTCAGCTTCATGAAGACCGGCTTCGTCGTGACCGCCTTGACCGCGCGCGTGACCTCCGCGGCGGCAGCGCAGTCCGTGCCGAACGCCATTCCGCCGTTGTGGACGTTCGGGCAACTGATGTTTATCTCAAGCAGGCCGACCTGTTCGCAATTATCGAGCAGCTCCGCGGTCCTTGCGTATTCCTCAACGGAAAAGCCGCCGATATTTGCGATAACTTTTTTTTGAAAGTACTTTTCGAGTTTAGGCAGCTCGTTTTCAATAACGGCGTGTACCCCGGGATTCTGCAGACCGATCGAGTTGAGCATGCCGGAGGGGGTCTCGGCTATGCGCGGCGTCCTGTTTCCGAAGCGGGGCTCAAGCGTGGTGCCTTTAAACGAGAAGGAACCGAGCATGTTTATATCGTACAGCTCGGCAAACTCATAGCCGTAACCGAAGGTGCCGCTCGCGGGGATGATCGGATTATCGAGATGCAGCGAGCAAAGGTCGACCGAAAGCCTGTTATCCATCACAGTGCCTCCCAAATGATCTCTTCGGAACCGAATACGGGACCGTCCTTGCAGATGCGTTTCGCGCCGTTCTTCGTCAAGATCGAGCAGCCCATGCAGGCGCCGAAGCCGCAGCCCATACGCTCCTCAAAGCTGTATTGACCCTCGGTTTTGACGACCGATGAAAGCGCTTTATACATAGGCTTCGGGCCGCAGGTGTAAAAGAAGGTATGGTCAAGCGTCTTAACGACGTCTGTCACAAAACCCTTTATGCCTAAACTACCGTCGGCCGTTGTTACATAGACCTTTTCGCAGAATCGAGAGAGCTCGTCTTCAAGGTAAACTTCCGGGGCTTTGTTGAAACCGATGACTGCGATAGGTCTGATCTCGCGCTTATTCAATTCTTTTGCGAGATCGAGCATCGGAGGCACTCCCCCGCCGCCGGCAATGAGCAGGGGCCGAGCACCGCATTTTTCGACGTCAAAGCCGTTGCCGAGACCGGTCAGGAGGTCGATCGTTTCGCCAGCCCGCATAAAAGAGAGCCTTTCGGTGCCGCTTCCGACGGTCTTATAGATAAGAGTAAAGCTGCCCGCGGTATGATCACAGACGGAAATCGGGCGGCGAAGGAAGAAACCGTCGAGCTTGATATTGACGAACTGACCCGGGCGGGTATGCGCGGAGGCGTCGCCCTCGACGATGAGCCGGAAAGTGTTTTCGGCGATCCGCTCATTGGCTATGATTATGAAAATGCCCTGTTTCAACAGTTGTTTCCTCCGTTTTCTGCGAGAGAGGGATCTGTATATGCGATCCTGCCGCGGCAGACCGTGAGCAGACATTTTCCGAAGACCTGCATTCCGATGAACGGCGAGGCTTTGCCCATGGAAAGGAACTCGGAATCATCGATCCTGTAGGCTTTTGAGCAGTCGAACACCGTGAAATCGTCTTCGATATCTATCTCGAATCTTGAAGAGGGATTGAAGCTCATAAGTTCAATGAGGTGTTCGAGAGTGATCAAACCGGTCCTGACAAATTTGGTGTAGAGCACGGGGAACGCGGTCTCGAGCCCGACTATCCCGAACGCACTTCTTTCAAGGCCGCGGCTCTTTTCTTCCAAAGAGTGCGGGGCGTGGTCCGTTGCGATCATATCGACCGTGCCGTCGATTATCCCCTCAACAAGTGCCGCACGGTCAGCCTCGGACCTTAAAGGCGGGTTCATCTTAAAGCGGCCGTCCTCAATAAGATCGTTATCGGTGAAGGCAAGATAATGAGGCGCGGTCTCGCAGGTGACGTCAAGCCCTTCCGCCTTAGCGCGGTGGATAAGCTCCACCGATTCCTTGCATGAGATATGGCAGACGTGGTAGCTTGCGCCGGTCTTCCTGACCAATCCGATATCCCTTTCGATCTGCCTCCATTCGCTCTCGCTAGAGATGCCGCGGTGACCGTGCTCAAAAGCATAGCGGCCATCGTGGATATACCCGCCGTGAAGGAGCGAATTGACCTCGCAGTGCGCGGCGATAGGCTTCCCGAGCCGCTTTGCCGTCAGCATGGCCTGCTCCATGATCTCATCCGCCTGCACTCCCCTGCCGTCGTCAGAAAAACCTATTACGAACGGCGACATCGCTTCCATATCGGAAAGGAGCTCGCCTTTTTCGCCGACGGTAACGGAACCGTAAGGATGCACCCTTATGCAGGCGTCCCGCTCAATAAGCGCAAGCTCTTTACCGAGGTTTTCAAGGCTGTCGGGCACGGGAGAAAGATTCGGCATCGGGCAGACGGCCGTGTAACCGCCGTGCGCAGCCGCCAGAGTGCCGGTTCTTATCGTCTCCTTATAAGAAAAACCCGGCTCGCGAAGATGTACGTGGACATCAACGAGACCGGGAAGAAAAACGAGATCGTCGGCTCTTTCGATCAGGGAATCGATCGCTGCCGTGGAAAAACGGGAGGAAATGAAATCACGGGAGGAACTGAGCGCTTTAAGCTTTGCTGCTGTTTTCTGTTTGAATGCGGCGTTCATTTCAGCTCTCCTTTCAGGGTATAAAAAAGCTTGCCTTTCGGCAAGACAGAATAAACCGCGGCAAAAGACCGCTTACTGTGTTCATTTCATCTTGCCGGCATCAATGTACCGTTTGCGGCCTCGCTGGACCGCCTTAAAGATCATGCATATTGTATCAGCAAGCATTCGGTTTGTCAACATATGGTTAAAGCATCCGCCGAATATAATCTTCAGGCGTTATTCAGACCGTTTCGATAAAATCAAATCAAAATTGCATTTGCAATATCGAATGCGATGTAGTAGAATAAACAGGTACACGGAAGCTGTACGGAATAGAACATTCTAAGGAGATCCATCATGGAAGAAGAAAGAGATTTTGTTGTGTTTACCGATGACGACGGTAACGAATTCGAGCTCGATGTTATCGAGTATTTTGATTACAACGGTGATGAGTACGCCGTCCTTATCGACACCAACGAGCAGTGCGACTGCGAGAACGAAGAGGAATGCGACTACGAGCAGGGCCTCTATATCATGAAAATCGTTGTCAATGAAGCGGACGATACCGAGGAGTTCGTACCCCCCGCCGACGAGGATATGCCCGAGCTCATCAAGCTGGTCGAGAGCCTTTTCGAAGACGGCGGATGCTGCTGCGGCGAAGACGACTGCGACTGCGGCTGCTCCGATAAGGAGTAAACTAAAGCATTCCAAAGCATTACGGCTGCTCCGATATTTCGGGGCAGTTTTTATTTACCTTTCAATTGACATCAGCCTCCCTGTGGTGATAAAATCAAATCACCCAAAAGAGGAAACACAGGATATGCCGACCACCGCAATACTTAAGGACAGTGCTCTCTGCACATCAACAATAATCGACAATCGCTTTATCGAAAACTACATGCCCGAGGCTCCCGAGCATGCAGTTAAAGTTTATCTTTTCGGCCTTATGCTGCTCTCAAGGAGCGGCGGCGATGCGGATGATATAGCGTCCGCGCTTTCGCTTACGCAGGAGGACGTGGATGAAGCCTATTTCTATTGGGAGAAAGCCGGCCTCGTTCATATCGACAGGGGAGAGAACGGCAATATCGCCGTCCGCTACTTAAGCATACCTTCCCCGGCAAACGTCATCCCCTCCGCCGCAAACGAGAAAAGATATGCCTCGCTTGTTGAAAAGCTTCGCGCGGTGCTGGGGACAAGGAACCTCTCCGGCGCGGAACTGCGGCGCATCTACGATTGGATAGAAGTCTATCATTTCGATGAGGACGCCGCTGCCGAGATCGTTGCCCACTGCATCGCGATCAAGGGCGCGCGCGTTCACATCAACTATATGGATTCCGTCGCGAAGCGGCTTGCCGCCGATTCGATCCTTTCGCACGGCGACGTTATCCGCAGCTTTGAAAACGAGAAGCTTATCTCGGGCGGCGCCGCCTCGATACTGAAGCGCTGGCATATCTCAAGAAGACCGACCGACGATGAGATCGCTCTATACGAGAAGTGGACAAAGGGTTGGGGCTTCACTGACGAAGCGATCGACATCGCGTTGGGAGAGATGGTCGCCGTTGACAGACCCAATTTCAAATTCCTTGACGCCGTGCTCTCGGGCTATCATGAGCGAGGAAGCATCACTTCCGAGGGCATCAAGGAAGCCATGCGGGAGCAGGACATGATCCGCGAGCTCGCCAGGCAGGCTTTCGTCCGCGCCGGTATGAAACGTAATGCGAATATGAACGATCGGCGTCAATTCGAGTTCTGGCTCAAGGAATACGGCATGAACGCCGAGCTTATCATGTATGCCGCAGAGCTCTCATCAACAAAAGGCACGCCCTTTGCGGAGATGAAAAAGCTGATAGAGGACTGGCATAAGCGCGGGATCGCGTCATATGCCGCGGCAAAGGAAGACGCCGAGCACAGAAAGAACGAAAAGGAATCCGCGGGAAAAAGCGTCAACCCAGCGCTCCGGTATAAGCAAAGGAAATACACGAAGGAAGATCTTAAGCGCATAGGCGTTGATTTCGGGGAGGATGACGATGAGGATTAAGTCGGCCGCGTTTGTTACGGCATTGAAAAACGAGCTTGCGGACCGCAGGCTGCGCATCGCGCGCCTGAAAAAGCAGCGCCGAGAAGAGGTCGGCGCCGCCGTGCCCGAAATTGAAACGCTGTTGACCGAAACGAACGACATCGCATTCGATCTCGGAAAGATGATGATCCGCGGTGAAGCCGCTTTCTCCGATACAGCGGCAATGAGCGCTTTGGAAGAAAAGAATGCAAGGATAAAGCGCCTGCTGATAGAGAACGGATACCCCGAGGATTACCTTGAGCCGAAATACATCTGCGCCGACTGCCGCGATACGGGGCGGATAAACGGCGAGCTCTGTCACTGTGTCACCAATCTTGCGTTCGAAATCGCGTTTGAAGATTCGGGACTGAACCGCGCACAGTGTTTTGAACGGTTCGATATCGACCTGCAGCGCGACGAGAAGAACAGAAGGCGCATGAAGAAGCTGTTTACCGATGCGGTCGAATACGCGGAGCGTTTTCCGAACGTCGAAAAGCCCGATATGCTCTATTACGGCGAGACCGGAGTCGGCAAGACTTTCTTGCTCAACTGCATCGGCGTACGCGTGCTCGAACGCGGCTATTCGGTACTCAAGCTCAACGCCTCCCGCCTGATACAGATGACCGTGGACAGCCTAAGGAGCGAACCGGAGGATAAACCCGACTTTCTGCTTCCCGATCTTTTGATAATCGACGACCTCGGTACCGAACCTATGATAAGGAACATAACCGTTGAAACGCTGCTGTCGATCCTCAACGAAAGGCAGGAGAAGAACAAGCCGACGCTCTTTGCGAGCAATCTCGATCTGATAGGCGACGATACATTGAAGATCGAAAACAAGCCGCTTCCCATTCAGGACAGGTATGGAGAAAGGTTCCTCTCGAGGATCATGGATCCGAGAAGAGCCTCGGTCAAAGCGGTCAATACCGAAAATCTTAGAGCGCATTTATAAGCTGAACAAAAAGACGAAGCTGCGGCAGACGCCGCAGCTTCTGTTGTTTTATTCCGTCTGTGTTTCTTCAGGCACTCCCCCGCTCTCGCTAGGCTCCTCTTCATGCGGTTTGTGTTTTTCTTCTTTTCCGGCGCTGATCCTGTTTGCAATGCTGCTGTACAGTTTCGTGATATTCTTCTGCTGCCAGAACATTATAAGGAAGAACGCGAGCAGCGGCAGGGTGATAAGGGCCGCGGAAAGGAAATCGCCGCGCACGATACGGCGGCCGACCGAGCAGAGCGTGAGGATCGTGGGTATCGAACCGATGCTTGAAGCGAGCATATACGGGATGAATCTCACCCTCGTCTTTGCGGCGATGTAAGGAATAAGACCGTTGGGAAGTATCGGGAAGGTGGTCGCAAGAAATACCATAAAGGCAGGGTGGTCCGACGCCAGAATTGCGTTGCGGCGCTTCTCCTGCTTTTCGTTCTTGCGCTTTGGAGAAGGCAGCCATTTTTCAAGACTCGCGCCCAGCTTTCTGACTGCAAAGAAGACGACGGCGTTAGCCGCCACGTATCCGAGAAAGCAGACGAGGAAGCCCTTTATTACGCCGAAAACGATACCCGCCGAGATCTGTATAGGGATGCTGGGCAGAAAGATCGTTATGATCTGAATGAACTGGAGCACAAAGCAGACTGCATAGCCATGAAAGTCGTGAAAACGCTCGAGATAGGCCTGCACGTCCTCCTTGGTGCCGTTTACTACGGCGGGAATGATACCGGGAAGAACGCTCTCTACGGCGATATAAACGAGCACCACAACGGTGATGATCAATATCGCCTGGATCAGTATCTTCAGCAGTTTATTCCGTTTTATCTCTTTGTTTTCCAAATCTCAGCAGGTTTGCTTTTTACTTTTCACTCAACGTGAATGCGCTTTGCTATTTCAAGCGCAGTGGGAGTGACGGCAAGGCCGCCCTTAGCGGTCTCGCGCAGATCTACGTTCATCATTCTGCCGACGCTGCGCATAGCGGAAACTACTTCGTCGAATGGGATTATGCTCTCAACTCCGGCAAGCGCCATATCCGAGCAAAGCACTGCGTTGGCGGCGCCCATAGCGTTGCGTTTGATGCACGGGCATTCCACAAGTCCGGCGACCGGATCGCAAACGAGGCCGAGAATGTTTTTGAGCGCCATAGCGGCGGCGGAGAGCGCCGCGCGCGGGGATGCGCCGCACATCTCGGTCAAAGCAGCGGCGGCCATTGCGGATGCGGTGCCGATCTCGGCCTGACAGCCGCCTTCCGCGCCGGAGATGCTTGCGTTCCTCGCGATTATGACGCCGACGGCGCCGGCTGTGAACAGGCCGTTTACAAGGTCCCTGTCGGTAAAACCGTGTTTCTCGCAGCACATAACGAGCACTGCGGGAATGACTCCGCTCGAACCCGCTGTCGGCGCAGCGACGATCTTTCCCATTGAAGCGTTGACCTCTGCGACCGCGATCGCAGCGGCGCAGATCCTGGCCATCGCGGGGCCCATATTGGCCTTATCGGCATAGGCGAGCAGCTTTTCGGCATTGTTCCCCGCAAGCCCGGTCATCGTTTCCTGATCCTCTTCAAAGCCGATCTTGATGGATTCCTGCATCGTCATAAGGTTGAGGAACATTTCGTTGACAAGATCGTTCCTGTCCCTCTCGCTGGTCTCCATCTCATGCCGGATCATGACCTCGGCGATGGTCAGCTTTTCATTTTCGCAGAGCGCGATAAGCTCCTCTCCCGTTGTGAATGCGTAACTCATAGCGTGCAGATCTCCTTCGTGCTGCCTACGCGGCTCCTGATCCTGGCGACCGTTTCATCGGGGATCGGCGCGTCGGTCTCAATGACCATGCATGCGTCCATGCGCTTAGCGTTTCTGAACACTTTCATGAACGCAACGTTTATTTGTTCTTCGGCAAGTATCGCCGTAACGGACGATATGGCGCCGGGCGCGTCCTTATAGAACATGATCAGCGTGGGATAATCGCCGGTAAACGATACCTGCATCCCATTGATCTCCTGTATCTCTATATTGCCTCCGCCGACCGATGCGCCGAGCAGAGAGAAGCTCCGGCCGCTTTCGGAAACGACTTTGATCCTTGCGGTATTGGGATGATTCGTATCCTCCTCGCTTCTACAGACGCTGAATTCGATGCCTTCGCTTTTCGCAAGCAGGAAGGAATAGCGCACGCGCGGGTCGTCGGGCTCGATCCCGAGGATACCTGCCAGCACGGCCCTGTCGGTGCCGTGACCGTAACCCGTTTCGGCGAAAGAGCCGTAAAGGATTATATCGGCCTGCTTGATATGTTCGCCGCTTATAAGCCTGTGCGCGACGCTGCCGATCCTTACCGCGCCGGCGGTATGCGAGCTTGACGGCCCGACCATTCTGGGTCCTATGATATCGAATACGCTGAAATCCTTCATCCGACGCCTCGTTGTTTTGAAAAATACCATTGAAATTATTATATCAAAACAGCAGGATCAATACAATAACCAAAATGTTATTTGCCTTTTTTCTGCTTTTTATGCGTTTTAGGGCATAAAAACGGACCGCTTCCTTATGGCAGCGGCCCGGTATCATGGCCGGATCAGATATCGTCCCTGAGCATCGGCATGCTCATGCAGCGGGGGCCTCCCCTGCCGCGGCTCAGTTCGCCGCCGGGGATAGGACTGACCTTGACGCCCGCTTTATCGATAAGCTCGTTGGTGATGACGTTGCGGTCATAGGTTATGATGCTGCCGGGCGCCATCGCAAGCGAATTCGCACCCATGTTCCAATGCTCGCGCCTGTACTGGATCGGATCGCCGCCTGCGACTTCAACGAACCTGACTTCATCCAAGCCGAGCGCGCGCTCGAGGATCTTTTCTACAGGATCGGTAGTCAGCGAGACCTTCAGTTCACCGTTGGCGGAAGGAGTGATCTCGTAAACGTCGAACCACTTGTGAGCGATGCAGGGGTGCGCCAGGAACTTATTATAATCTATATGCGTCATAAGCACGTCGAGATGCATATAGGTGCGCGTGTTGGGGTTCTTGAAGAGCAGGACATTCTCGTACCCGCGATCGAACAGTGTCTTGGAAAGCCTCTCGACAGCCGCTACGGTCGTCCTCTCGCCGCTGCCTATGGCGACGCATTTATCCGAAAGGGACAGGACGTCTCCACCCTCGATGCCGTCGCCGCAGTTATAGTCATAGAGCAGATCGACGCTGCCCTTGCCGAACAGCGGATGATGCTTGTGGATATAGCGGATGAAGAGCGTCTCCCTCATTCTGGCGGGCATGCACATGGCGGATATGGCGATGCCGGTGCCGAGGCTGAAGCTTATATCGCGGGTGAAATAGATATTCGGCAGAGGATCGGTAAGGAAGGGATAATCCTCCTTAACGTAGTACTGGATCGGCTTCTTATCAAGCCCGTCAAGGTCGTTCCTGGTTATGCCCTTAGCGACCGTATCAAAGAGCATCTCGGCCGGAACGGAGCGAAGATACTCCCTTATAGCAGCTGCAAGGCTGAGCCCGGGCACGCCGAGGGAAACGAAATCGTCAATGAACGCGTTCTTGACTTCGGGATCCTTCACGACGTCCGTGAACAGATCCTCGATATAGACGACGTCAACGCCGTTGGAGCGAAGTATGTTTGCGAATACGTCGTGCTCTTCCCCGGCCCTTCTTACGTCGGGCGTGTCCTCTGCGAGCATGCGCTCGAGATAATCCGGAATAAGATTGCTCAATTCTATGCCGGGACGGTGCAGCATGACGCGCCTGAGCCTGCCTATCTCGGACTTAACGTTTATAAAGCCGCTCATGTATTTCCTCCGTTTATGAAAGCGATGTGCTTCTTTATCCACTGCATTATAACATAAACGAATATCCGTGTAAACCGTCGGGAGGTAATATAAAAGAAAACGCCGGTTTTGCGCCGGCGCTTTCGGTCTTATCGGTTTATTCGCTTAAAAAGTTCCTGAGAAAAGTCCTGATCCACTCAAGCACGGGCTCACGGAAGATATAGCAGAGCACGCCGCCCGCTATCAGAATGATCACGGCGATGAGCAGGAAGATGAGCCAGGACCTTGCATGCGACTTGCTGTTTTCATTGATGCCCTTGGAGTATGCAAAGACAAACATGAATATGATGCCGATGACGGGGATCATGAAGAGCAGGCTGCGCCAGACGAAGGACCAAGTGGAAAGGGGCTTGCACGGGGACATATCCCTCTTGACCTTTTCCTTAACGGGCTTGGTACCGGCGGCTGCGGTGTTGACATAGGGTGCCGGAACGGGCTTGGGCGCGGTGGGCGCTGCGGGGGGCTGTTCGGGCTTTACGACCGGTTCGGTCTTCTCGGGAGGTTTGGGTTCTGCTGACGGTTCGAGCTTAGCGCCGCATTCGGTGCAGAAACGCTCGTTCCCTTCGCTTTCCTTTCCGCAGATGGGACACTTCATGTTCGTATTATCCTTTCGTTTATATTTCGGCAGCCGATTCCGGCTCGCCGGATTCGGTTTATAATATTATAGCATAGGCAGCCGAAAATGTATATACTTTTTTATACATTTTGCTCCGCAGCTTCGTTCGCTTCCTTTTCGAGGACGGTATAGGCTATCTTACCGACCAGAGTCTTGGGGAGCTCAGACCGGAATTCTATGGTATAGGGCATTGCGTACTTTGCAATATGCTTCCTGCAGTAAGCGAGTATCTGCTGCCTAAGCTCCTCGGAGGGCTCGTATCCGGACTTCGGAACGACGAAGGCAAGCACCTTCTGCATCTTGTACGAATCCTTGACGCCGACTACACAGCTCATTTGGACCGCCTCGTGGCCGTCGATTATATTCTCGAGCTGGGAAGGATACACGTTGTATCCGCTCGTGACGATCATTCGCTTTATCCTCTGCTTGAAATAGATAAAGCCATCGGGATCCATACTGCCGAGATCACCCGTATGCAGCCAGATATAGCCGTCGGAGTGCATGCGAAGGGTATTTGCGTTTTCCTCGGGATGGTTGAGATACCCGAGCATGACCGAAGGTCCGCGCAGGCAGATCTCACCGAGCTCGCCGTAATTGACCTCGTCGTTTGATCCTACGGCGCAGATCTTGTAATAGGTGTCCGGGAAAGGCAGGCCGATGCTCCCTTCGCGCTCCTCGGTATAGGGGGTCAGGCAGCTGGCGGTGACGCATTCGGTGGTGCCGTACCCCTCGCGCACATGAACGGTTGCTCCGTGCGCCTCAAGGAAGGCGTCGAAACGGCGCTTGAGCTCTACAGAAAGCGAATCGCCGCCCGAAAAGACGCCGCGCAGGAAATCGAGCTTGACGCCGTCAAGATACGGATTGCGCGTGATCGCTTCAAACAGGGTGGGTACGCCGGCGATGTAATGCGGTTTCTCCTTTTTGATAAGATCGGCGTATTTCTTGACGTTGAACTGCGGAACGAGTATGCTCGTGCCTCCGACCTCGAGCATGGTATGGATACAAACGCCCAGGCCGAAGCCGTGGAAGATGGGCATCGCGGCCAGCATACGGGATTTGAGGATCTCCTTGTGGCACATCGCGCCGGTCTGCAGGCCGAGGGCATTGAAATTGAGATTGCTCAAAGATATGCCTTTGGTCACGCCGGTGGTACCGCCGGAAAACAGTACGACGGCAGGGTCGTTTCCCTTTGATTTAACAAGGTGCTTTTCAAGCTCGACGGATCTGCCTGCCTTGATGAAGCTGTTCCAGAGCACGACTCTTGCGTCGGCCTTATCGACCCTGTTCTTCTTTGCATTCATAGCTTTGAAGGCGGTGCTCTTGACGAAACCGAGCTCATCGGCCGCAGAGGTGATGAGCACCTTATCGAGCTCATACTGCTCCTCGACTTCGGCGATCTTGGAATAGAACTGATCGAGCGTCATTATGATCCTGCTGTTGACTTCGCCGAGATAATGAACGATCTCGCCCACAGCCGAAAGCGGATGGATCATGCTTGCGATAGCTCCGATCCTGTTCAGCGCATACATGCAGAAGACCGCCTGAGGAACGTTCGGCATGCAGATGGTGACGGCGTCGCCCTTCCTGACGCCGAGCGCAATAAAACCGGCGGCGGCTTCGTCGATCTTCTTAGCGAGCGTTTTATAGGAAAACTTCTTCCCCATAAAGGAGACAGCGGTGAAATCAGGCAGACGTTTCGAGGATTCTATAACAGCGTCGCTGATGCTGTAGTCCGGGTAATCAAGGTGAAAAGGTACTTCGCCGTAGTATTTAAGCCACGGCGCTTCGGGTTCGGGCTTGTTGATATGAATGGCTTCCATTGTTATGATTCCTTATAAATAATTATGATGAATGATAATGATCAATAATCAACGGGTGTTTCGATCGGAAGATCGAGCAGCTCGGGGTTCTCGGTCAGTTTTTTAAGCAGCCGGACGCTCTTTGCGAAATAAACGCCGTCGGCTATCCTTTCGTCGGCCGTCAGTCCGAGGCGAAGCGCCTCACGCATATTGGCACTGCCGTCGGGACCGAAGAACGGATGCAGATGCTTTTCGTCGATGATCGCGAACAGCGAATTCGTGCCCCAGTTCGTGAGGTGATGATAGCTTGCGTGCATCTTGATGCTGCCGAGATTAGTAACGAAGACGGAGGAGTTATAGGGATCGTCCTTCGTGATGCTGCGGGGTACCCAGCCGTGATAATCGAGCCACATCAGAAGCTTGACGACAAGCCTTAGGATAGGCCTTGGCAGACTGGTGAGCGTGTCCATGGTGTCGGTCGTGCCGTCGACTACGTTGTTTTTGCGGACGTCGGTGACGAATTTCTCGACCTTATCGTGGATCTGGTCGATGGGAGAAGCGCCTTCCTTATCTATGTCAAAGATCGCGAGCGCTTCGTATGCGTGATCTTCAAATTGCTTCTTTACGATAAAAGATATGCTGAGCGCCTTGCGTTCGTAGATCCTGTTGCCCGCGATGAACCAGTTAAGGCTCGGCCGCAGTGCGATGGTCTTGACGATCGCCGCGCACAGCACGTGGAACAGCGTGTATTTGAATTCCGGATCAGAGGCATTCTTCATCTCAAGGTATTCGTTTATCGCCGTCAGATCGACAAGCTCGCTCATGACCGCTTCGTTATCGCATCTGTTGGGAAGCAGATAGGCCATGAACTTGTGCATCGAATCGAGATCACGAAGAAGGTATGCATCCTTGCGGTCTCCGCGCCTGCGTTTTCTTTCTGTTTCCAAATGAACCTCCCCCTGCGGACCGATAGGATTGTTTTTTGGGGCCCGCAAACAGAGAGATTATAACAATTCAGCGCATTATTGTCAATTCTCAACAGCCTTTTTCGAACCCTCTCAATACTCGTTCCGCTTTGATAGTATATTTGAACTATTTCCGTAAAATCCCGGTTTTGATATTGACTATTACCAAAGATGCGGTTATAATGTGTTGTCGAATGGTTTAAGCCGTTTTCGGCAGTAAGCTGTAATTCCCGCGTGAGAGAGGGGGGAAACTGTAAATGGAAATTCGAGTTGGCGAAAATGAATCTCTGGAGAGCGCCATCAAGCGTTGGAAGCGTAAATGCGCCCGTTCCGGTATCCTTGCCGATGCAAGAAAGCGCGAGCATTATGAGAAGCCCAGCGTAAAGCGTAAAAAGAAAGCCGAAGCTGCAAGGAAGCGCAAGTATTAATCTAATACAGAAACACAGGAGACGGCCTGGGCCGTCTCTTTCCTTTTGCAGATAATCTATTTGCCGAAGGCGCCCTGTTATGGTATAATTCAATGGAAATACTGCGGGACGGGCTGACCCCATTTCCGGCAAAGCATAAAACGATAACGGATGCATAAAGGGCATCGGAGGATAAATGCCATACCCCAAGGAACTGATCAGAAACTTTTGCATAATAGCGCATATCGACCACGGCAAATCGACCCTTGCCGACCGCCTTATGGAGATAACCGAAACCGTGTCGAGCCGCGATATGGCCGACCAGCTTCTGGACTCGATGGATATCGAGCGTGAACGCGGTATAACCATAAAATCCACCGCCGTTCAGATGTTCTATAACCATTCGAACGGCAAGCGCTACATGCTGAATCTTATAGACACTCCCGGCCACGTGGACTTTACCTATGAGGTGAGCCGCGCGCTGGCCGCATGCGACGGCGCGGTGCTTATCGTTGACGCAACGCAGGGCATCGAGGCGCAGACGCTTGCAAACGTCTACCTCGCCGTCGACAACGGGCTTGAGATCCTGCCGGTCATCAATAAGATCGACTTGCCCTCCGCCGACCCCGAGAACGCTATCCGCGAGATCGAGGACATCATCGGCCTTCCCGCGGAGGACGCTCCGCAGGTATCGGCAAAGACCGGGCTCAACGTGCGCGACGTGCTCGAGCGCATAGTGACGGACTTCCCCGCCCCCAAGGGCGATCCGGGCGCTCCGCTGCGCGCGCTTATCTTCGACAGCTATTACGATAATTATAAGGGAGCGCTCAGCTACGTCAGGATAATGGACGGCGTCGTACGAACGGGCGACAGGATCCGTTTCATGCATACCGGAAATGAATTCGACGTCACTGAGGTCGGCGTGTTCTCCCCCTCCCTCAAGCCGGTCGCGGAGCTCTCCGCAGGCGAGGTCGGCTATATCTCCGCCTCGATCAAATCCGTCGCGGAAACGAAGGTCGGCGATACGATAACGCTGGCGCTGAATCCCGCAAAGGAGCCCCTGCACGGCTACAAGCAGGCAAGCCCGATGGTGTTCTGCGGCATCTATCCCGCCGACGGCGCGGAGTACGAGAACCTGCGCGATGCGCTTGAAAAGCTGATACTCAACGACGCTTCCATCAGCTACGAGCCCGAGACGAGCCAGGCCCTTGGCTACGGCTTCCGCTGCGGTTTCCTCGGTCTGCTGCACATGGAGATCGCACAGGAAAGGCTCGAGCGCGAGTTCGATCTCGACCTCGTCACGACTGCGCCGAGCGTCGTCTATAAGGTCATCATGACCGACGGCCGCGTGCTGATGATCGACAACCCCGCAAACCTCCCCTCCGTCAATGATATAGAGCATATGGAGGAGCCGATGTGCGAGGCGCATATCATGACTCCGCCCGAATACGTCGGCACCATAATGGAGCTTTCGCAGGAAAAGCGCGGTATCTTTCAGGATATGAGCTATCTTGAGCAGACGCGCGTCAAGCTCACATATCAGATCCCTCTCAACGAGATCATCTTCGACTATTTCGACAGCCTCAAGAGCCGCAGCCGCGGCTATGCCTCCTTCGATTACGAGATCAGCGGCTACGTGCCCTCCGAACTCGTCAAGCTCGATTTCCTGCTCAACGGCGATATGTGCGACGCGCTTTCGACGATCGTCCATCGCGATAAGGCCTATGCAAAGGGCAGGGCCGTCGCCGAAAAGCTGCAGGAGGTCATCCCGCGCCAGCAGTTCGAGATACCCATCCAGGCGGCTATCGGCGGCAAGATCATCGCAAGGGAGACCGTTCGCGCACTTAGAAAGGATGTTCTTGCCAAATGCTATGGCGGCGATATCACCAGAAAGAAGAAGCTGCTTGAAAAGCAGAAGGAAGGCAAGAAGCGCATGAGGCAGATCGGTTCGGTCGAGCTGCCGAGCGAAGCGTTCATGAGCGTGCTGCGCATAAACTGATGGCAGGTCTATATATCCACATACCTTTCTGCAAGAGGAAATGCCGTTATTGTGACTTCGTAAGCTTTGCGAGTCACGACGACTTCTTTCCATATACCGCAGCGCTTATAACGGAGATGCGGCTCCATTCCCCTCTCATGAGCGGCAGGACGTTTGAGACCGTCTTTATCGGAGGCGGCACCCCTTCCCTGCTGCCCGAAGGCCTTATCGGAAGGATCCTCTCCGAAGCGCGCTCGTGCTTTACGATAGCGCCGGACGCGGAGATAACGATCGAATGCAACCCGGAATCGCTTACTTCCCCCAAACTTAGCGACTATGCTTCTGCAGGAGTCAACAGGATATCGATCGGGATGCAAAGCGCCGACGACCGCGTGCTTGAAGCGATCGGCAGGATCCATAATAAGGAAAACTTCATAGAAGCTTTCAAGCTTGCCCTGGGCGCCGGATTCACGAATATAAACGTAGACGTAATGCACGGTCTGCCGCTGCAGACTGTCGATTCCTATCTGGATTCGATCCGGCTCGCTTCCGATCTCGGAGCTGCGCATATCTCCTCATACGCCCTTATTCTTGAAGAAGGAACGCAGCTTTATGAAGACGTTTCTTCGGGACGAGTAACTTTGCCCGATGATGATGAAACGGCCGATATGGAGGACGCCGGCTTCAGGCTGTTGAAGGACCTGGACTATGAAAGATACGAGATCAGCAATTTCGCAAAGCCGGGCTTTAGGTGCAGGCATAACCTCAACTATTGGAACAATGGCGATTATCTGGGCCTTGGCGTCAACGCACATTCCGCACTGCACGCAAACGGTAAATGGGTCCGGTTCTCCGATAAAACCTCGCTTTCCGAATACATAAGCGATACCGCCAACGGCAGGCTGCCGATCGCCGAGACCGAGGACGTACCGCTAAAGGAAGAGATGTTCGAAAGCGTAATGCTCGGCCTGCGCAAGATCGACGGCGTGGATCGCGCCGCGTTTGAAAAAAGGTTCGGCGTCGATCCGGTACTGCAGTACGCCCAGGCAGTGAACCAGGCGATATTGAACGGAAATATGACCGTTACCGACGAAGCAATGCTTCTTACCGAAAAGGGCCTCGATTTTCAAAACGAAGTGCTGATCGATTTTATGTGATACTGCGGCTTAATGAACAGTACCGAAGCGAACGATATGATCTATGACGGCGAAACAGCTATCGATTTCATTGTGTTTGAAACCGAAAGGCTTATCGTACGCGAATTCAACGCCGATGACTTCGAATCCGTATCCGCGTACGTTTGCGACCCCGAAAACACCGTTTATATGGATCTGGGTATCGAAAACCGTGAGGACGCCGAGAACTTCGTATTTTCAAGGCTCAAGGAGCAGCTCACGTCCGAAAGAAGGCTCTATGATTTCGCGATCTGCCTGCGCGAAACAGGCGAAATGATCGGATCGGCCGGGCTTTTTCTATCGACGGATCGCCTTCAGGCGGAGCTGGGGTACATCCTCGACAAGAAGTACTGGGGCTTTGGGTATGCCGCCGAAGCAGCAGAAGGCTTGCTCCGCTTCGGCTTCACATGCCTCGACCTTCACCGTATCTATGCCCGCTGTGACAGCGAGAATGCGGCTTCCGAAAGAGTGATGCAGCGCATCGGCATGCGTAAAGAAGGCGAGTTTAAATCATCGCGCTATATGCGCCTCAAAGGCAGGCTTCAGTGGCGCAGCGAAAAACAGTACGCAATGCTCCAAAGGGAGTATCTGAACTTGCTTGCCGACAGTGAAAAGAGCCTGTTTTGAGCCGCATTTGGTATATTCGGCCGTCTCTGCCGATTCACGGCCGAAACAAGGCAAATATATTTGCAACCAAAGCCCTAAAGGACTAAAATGAACGTATAGAATCCTATCATTGTACGGAGGTCGAACTATGCAAATCGCAAACAGAATGCAAGGTGTTTCCGGCAGCGCCATCAGAGAGCTTTTTAAGCTTCTCGGCGACCCTGCGATCATTTCCTTCGGCGGCGGCAATCCATCAAAGGCCTGCTTCCCGAAGGAGCAGATCCATAAGATCACCGACGAGCTTCTCAGCGAAAAGGCTGACGTTCTCCTGCAGTACGGAGCAACCGAGGGCTATATGCCCCTGCGCCGCGCCTATCTCGACTATATCCTGCCTTCAAACGGTCTTCACGGCGAGCTTGAAAACGTGCTTGCGCTGACAGGCTCTATGCAGGGCCTCGACCTTATCTGCAAGGCCGTCATCAACCCCGGCGACGTCGTTCTCGTTGAGGAGCCCAGCTTCCTCGGCGCGCTGCAGACCTTCCACGTTGCACAGGCCAAGCTCGTTACCGTCCCCATCCATGCCGACGGCATCCACATCGACGAGCTCGAGGCGGTAGTAAACGAGCATCATCCCGTGGTGTTCTACTGCATCCCCACCTTCCAGAATCCCTCCGGCTATGTTACCGGCGTTGAGGCGCGCAAGCGCATAGCCGAGCTTGCAGCCGAGCACAATATGCTCGTCATCGAGGATGATCCCTATGCGGCGCTCCGCTTCAGCGGCGAAAAGCTGCCGACTATCAAGAGCTTCGATACGAGCGACAACGTGATCGTGCTCTCAAGCTTTTCCAAGACCATCTCCCCCGGCCTCCGCGTCGCACTCTGCTTCGGCAATAAGGAGCTCATCCGCAAGATGACCATCGCAAAGCAGGGCTCCGATACTCACTCCCCCAACCTTAATCAGGCGATAGTTGCCGAATTCATCAATCGCGGCTGCATGGAGAAACACATCGAATACATCTCCGGTGTTTACGCCAGGTCCGCGAACTGCATGATCGAAGCGATGGACAAGTATTTTCCCGAATTCGTGAAATACGAGCGTCCCGTCGGCGGTCTGTTCATCTGGTGCACGCTGCCTGAGGGCTGGGAGGCGGATGCACTCTTCCGCCGCGCCGTTGAGCGCAAGGTCGCTTTTGTTCCCGGCGAGCCCTTCCACACCAATCCCGGCGCCGGCAAGAACACCTTCCGCCTCAATTTCTCCGCCGAGCCCGAGGAGAGGATCGTTGAGGGCATCCGCCGCCTCGGCGATCTCCTTCGCGAAATGGCCGCTGAGCTCTGAGCTTCGATGACGCTTAAGCCCTATAAGACCCCTTCCGTTTCGTCGGAAACGGAGTTCATAATCAACCGTTCGCGCTTTATTGGCAGATGCTTCCCCGTTGAATCAGAGGAGGATGCGCTCCAAAAGCTCGAAGCTGTCCGCAAGCTTCATTACGACGCCACGCACAACTGTTATGCATACAGCCTCGTCGGCGGAGTAAGGCGCTTTTCGGATGACGGCGAACCCGGCGGCACCGCGGGCATGCCGATCATGGATACGCTGATAAGAAGCGGGACCGAGAATGCGCTGATAGTAGTAACGCGCTATTTCGGCGGCATCCTGCTCGGCAGCGGCGGGCTCGTAAGAGCCTATTCCAAGTCCGCTTCAGACGCTCTCAGCGCCTCTGAGATAAGGACCATGACGCCGTGCAGTGTTATTGAGTTCAGCATCGATTACACGCGCTACGGCGCGATAGAGGGCTTTGTAAGGGCCAACGCCACCGTGAAGGACGTTGAGTTCACCGACAGGATCCGCTTCGAATGCCTTGTTGAAAATGAGCGATGCGATGCATTCGTTTCGGATATCATTGAGAGGACGGACGGACGAGCGGCCCCGAATGTTATCGGCGAGGAATACTTGCCGCTTTGATCGATCTAACGCACGAAGGTTCCCTTCGCACGCAGAATTATAAATACTGAACAAATCTTCAGGAGGAAAAAACATGGATATCAAGATCACCAAGGCAACCGAACTAAAGCAGAAACCCACGCTTGAAGAAGAAGCTTCCCTCGGTTTCGGTAAACGCTTCACGGATCATATGTTCATCATGAACTATGATGACGGTGAATGGCATGATGCACGCATCGTTCCCTATCACAGGTTCTCCATGGATCCTGCAAGCTCTGTTTTCCACTATGCACAGGAGATCTTCGAGGGTCTGAAGGCATATCGCACCGATGACGACCGCATCCTCATGTTCCGCGCAAAGGACAACGCAAGGCGTCTCAACACCTCCGCCGAGCGTATGTGCATGCCCACTGTCGACGTTGATTTCAACTACGAGGCCATGCGTCAGCTCGTACAGGTCGAGCGCGATTGGGTGCCCCACAGCCCCGGGACCAGCCTCTATCTCCGCCCCACTATGATCGCGAACGATGAAGCGCTCGGCGTACACGCCGCAAAGCACTACATCTACTACGTGATCTGCGCTCCCTCCGGCGCTTACTACAAGGCGGGCCTCGCCCCCATCCGCATCCGCGTTGAGGACAAATACGTCCGTGCGGTCCGCGGCGGCACCGGCTTCGCAAAGACCGGCGGCAACTATGCCTGCTCCATCCTTGCCGGCGCGGAGGCCGAGAAGGAAGGCTACAGCCAGGTGCTCTGGCTCGACGGCGAGTACATGAAGTACGTTCAGGAAGTCGGCGCAATGAACATGATGTTCCTCATCGACGGCAAGCTCATTACCGCTCCCCTTGAGGATACGATCCTGCCCGGCATCACCCGCCGCAGCGTCATGACCCTCGCCCGCGAGATGGGCATCGAGGTCGAGGAGCGTCCCCTCTCCGTCGACGAGCTCTTCGAGGCCGGCGAAAGCGGCAAACTCCAGGAGGCCTTCGGCACCGGCACCGCTGCCGTCGTCTCCCCCGTCGGCGAGCTTGCATACCGTGATAAGCACATCTACATCGGCGACAAGAGCGTCAACAACGGCATCGGCGAGCTGACCATGAAGCTCTACAACACCCTGACCGGGCTGCAGTGGGGCCGCATCCCCGATACCCACGGCTGGGTAACCGATATCGACAAGGACTGATAGCTTAAGCAACACAAAACAGGGCTTCCCGTGTAAGGAGCCCTGTTTTTCTGTGTATTATTGCGCTTTTGGCTTACTGTTGATTTGACAGATAGTACGCGAGCAGCAGATCGACCATGCGGCCGTAGCTCCGGATACCGTCGTTCTGTCCGTTGTATTTGAGGTAGGAATCATTGATGGTGTCGTTCACCTTCTTGGCAGGATGATCCTCGTATTTTTGGTAGTAGGCTCTATAATCCAAAAGATCTCTTTTCATACCATCGGAGTATAATTCAGCATGTATCTCAAAATACTTATCCGCGTCTGCGGAATAGAGCTGGTTGGCAACGTGGCTGAGCGCAAACATCGCGGCCGAATACCTGAGCGACACGTCGCTTGAATACAGCGAAACGAGATAGGCGAGGAAGTTTGCCTCATCCTCGCGCGCAAAGCCGAAATAATGCGCGGTCTCATGCGCGGCGCCGGAAAGGACGTAGAGATCGGGCTGCTCGATGTTGACGTTCGCTTCGGCGGTATAGGGGATATAGATGCCGACGATATCGAGCTTTGAAAGCGCGGTGGAATGGATCACGGTCTTTGCGGGATAAACGCTGTTGCCGAACAGGCTGTTCTCCGCACCGAGACGCTCATAGGCGTTCACCACGCTGTTCATTACGGTCGCCTTGTCGCCGATGGTGAACACTCCCCTGTCATCCTCGGCTACGGAACCGCGAAGCTCATTCGCGTCAGCGGCAAGGCTACGGCAAAGGGATTCGAGCTCCTCGACCGAATACTTCCTGACCTCAAGGTCCATAAGCTTTGAAACAGGGTATCTGTAATGATTGAAGCCCCACAGGCAGTAGAACAGATTCAGCATGACGCCCGCGAATACGCAGAGCGAAAGGATATAGCTGATGCAGCGTATCCTGTTGTGCTTCCTGTTGGCGAGCTTCCCGAAAAGGACCCTCAGGATGCGAATGATAAGGATCAGTACAAGCAGCACGCCCAGGAACAGTATTATAAGCTCGGCGGCCGAAAGCGGGCAGAGCGAGCTTAAAAAGCCGAGCGCCTTCGCTATCACCGGATAGATCTTCTCGGAATAGACGCTTTCGACGGTATCGGGAAACTTCGCCGCGAGCTTGGGCAGAAAGAGCCCGAGCGGTATAAGCAGCAGAAGCGGCAGCTTAAGAAGCTGATGCTTCCAGGTGTACTTATTCTCTCTTCTTGCCGCCCTGCGCTCGTTTTTAGAGGCGGAGCGATTATCGTTATTCTTCTTCTTTGCCATTATTTCTCCTTTGTGATGCGCCGTCACAGGACCCCGTCGCCGTAGTCCTTGCCGCTGTCGCCGTAACGGTTATGCCTTGCACCGCGTTTGAATTTGCTTTTTGAAAAGTTCTTCGGAAGCTTATTGACGCAGTTTATTATCTCGAATTCCCTTTCGGCCGTTCTGTAATCGCCGCGGTTCATGGAGCTTATGCCGTTAAGATACCTTAAAAGCCTAATCCCTCCGAACCGGAAGAGCAGACAGGCGGCGAGGGCGATGAACAGCCAGACGCAGGGCTTTATATCCACGCTTATCGGTACTGCAAGATTGCCTGCGTTTCTTTCAAGCATGTTCTTTAAAACCTCGCGGCCGATGCAGATGCCTGCGATAACCAGGATCGATCCTATTGAATACAGCGCCGCGCCGACCCTTGCGAAAAAGTACCTTGCCCTTCCCTTCGAAAGCAGTCCTATAATGCCGAACAGCGCGATATTCAAAAGGGCAACCGCGAAATAGAGCTGGATAAGCAGCATGGCCGTGTTGGCGCTCTCGACTGCGGCCCTGACCGAATCGTCTATCACGGCGATCGGGCTGAGCAGCTTTACTATCGTGCCGAAGGTATCGAGAAGATACGTTCTAAACGATACTATTGTCAGCTCCTTGCCGCTGATGCCGATGAGCGAGGCCGCAGAGAAACTGATAGTGAACCACGGCAGCAGCGCGAATCCGATAAGGATCAAAGCGAACACGAGGCACAGCGGCTTGCTGAAATTGAACCGGATGCCCTTGCGCGGAACGGGCCGATCGTCATCATAACAGCTTGGGTCAACAAGGGTGCCGATATTGTGGCGGTCGGCGCTCATCTTTTTGCCGCATAAGGGGCAGTATGAACCGGATTCAACGGTTATTTTACAGTCCGGACAATACAATTATCTTTCCCTTTACTTTTTGCCAGCCTGTTTTTCGGTCAATATCTCGACGGATGCTCCGTTTAGAAACAGAGTTATCGCGCCGGAGACGTCGGTCCTGTATGTTTGGGATCCTACGGCATTGAGCCTGTTCAGGATGTCGAAATCGGGATGGCCGTATTCGTTGTCGGCTCCGACCGAGATCACGGCATATTCGGCGCCTACGGTCTCAAGAAATCCATAGGAAGAGCTTGTGGTAGAGCCGTGGTGCGCGACGTGAAGCACGATTGCCTTGAAGCTCTCCTTCTCGTTATGGAACATCGAGAGCTGCTCGGATCTTACCGTCGCGTCGCCGGTCATCATAATAGCGGTATCCTTATAAGAGATCCTGAGGATTAGACTGTAGTCGTTTGCGTCATAGTCGCTGTAATCGCAGGATATTACCGGAGACAGCACTTCAACGGTGCATTCCTCATCCCAATCGACGGTATCGCCCGACCAAAGTATCTCCGGCGCTAGTCCTTTTTCTTTCAGCGCTTCATCAACGGGGAACTGCGCTAAGCATTCAAATGGAACTTCGGGCATATAGTAGGTGCCGATTGCCGCATAATCAAGCACCGCGGGCATGGAGCCGATATGGTCGTAATGCGGATGCGTCGCTACGACGGCGTCAAGCCTTTCGATACCGAGCTGCTCCATCGCATCCTTGACGACAGGGAAACAAAAGCTGTCTCCGCTGTCGATCAGCATCGTCTTTCCGAAGGGTGAAACGAGTATCGCGGCGTCTCCCTGCCCGACGTCGAGCACATATACGCTGAGGCAATCGGACCGAGGCGGCTCGTAACGGTAAGCGCTGACCTTTCGGCCGCAGGAGGAAAAGAAGCCTTGCTTGAACAGCCACGCGATTATCAGCACTGCGAGGACGAGCAGGACCAAAAGCGCTGCGATCGAAAAGCGTATGAATCGTCGGCTGTCGTTCTTCTTTTTTGCTTTCTTTGTGCTCCTGCTCATGCCGCTCTTTCCCTCTCTTCAAGGTGGTATTATACACGTTTTTTCATCCGATGGCAACTTATCCAAAAGGAAAAGCACGAAGCGTGACGCCCCGTGCTTTCGGTATTAAGAGTACTTATCTTGCTTTAAGCTCGTCGATCAGCATCGGGATGACCTTGTGGAGATCGCCGACGATGCCGTAATCGGCAACGGTGAAGATGGGCGCATCGGGATTCTTGTTGATCGCGATGATGCACTCGCTCTTCTCCATGCCCGCACGGTGCTGGATCGCGCCGGAGATGCCGCAGGCAACGTAGATCTTTGGACGAACGGTCTTACCGGTCTGGCCGACCTGATGATCTGCGTCGATATAGCCGGCTTCGACTGCCGCACGGCTCGCGCCTACAACGCCGCCCATGACCTCAGCCAGCTCCTCGATGAGCTTGAAACCTTCCTTGCTGCCCACGCCGCGGCCGCCGGAAACGATAACGTCCGCCTCAACGAGGTTGACGACCTGCTTAACGGCCTTGACGGTCTCAACGACCTTGGTGTGGATGTCGGAATCGGCAAGCTCGAAGCGGGCGCGGTCGACGATCGCCTTATGCGAGGGATCGTAAGCGGCCTTCTTCATAACGCCCGGACGAACGGTCGACATCTGAGGGCGGTGGTTAGGGGTCACGATCGTTGCCATGACGTTGCCGCCGAAAGCGGGACGGGTCTGGAGCAGGCCCTTGGTCTCGGGATCGATCGCAAGGCCGGTGCAGTCCGCGGTAAGGCCGGTGTAGAGCCTTGCTGAGAGACGCGGAGCGAGGTCGCGGCCGATATTGGTCGCGCCGATCAGTATGATCTCGGGCATGCGCTCGCGAACGAGGTCGCAGATGACCTTTGCATAGGCCTCGGTATTGTAATCCTTGAGGAGCGGGCTCTCCGCGAGGATGACGCGGTCGGCGCCGTAGGCACCGAGCTTGTCCGAGAGACCCTCAACGCCATCGCCGAGCAGCAGCGCGGAAAGCTCGACGCCGAGGTCATCGGCAAGCTTGCGGCCTTCGCCGAGAAGCTCGAAAACGGTGGGCATCAGCTCGCCCTGGCGCTGTTCGGCATAGACCCAAACGCCTTTGTAATCGGAGATATCGGGCTCGTCCTTCTCGACCGCATCAGCGTCGATCGCCTCACAGGGGCAGTTGCCGGCGCAGGCGCCGCAGCCGATACAGGTATCGTAGTCGATCTTGGCTACGCCGTCGACCTTTATCGCACCAACGGGGCAGGAAGACTCGCATACGCCGCAGCCGATACATTTTTCGCTGTTTACTTTAACCATTGTTTTCCCTCCCCTTACAGCAGATGCTTTTCAACGAGTTTGTCAACAAGGGTCTTGACGGTGTTACGGTCGGCACCCTCAAGCATTTCGCCCTTGCCCTTCGGCTCGGGGCTGAAAGTCCTGTTGACGTTTGTGGGCGAACCCTTGAGGCCGATCTTCTCGGCGTCGACGGGAACGTCATTGAAGCCCCAGATCTTAACGGTCTGCTTATACGCATCGTAGATGCCCTTGGGGGTCATATAACGGGGCGTATTGAGCTCCTTGATCGCGGTGAGGAGCACGGGCATATTGGCTTCGACGACCGTATAGCCGTCCTCAAGCTGACGCTCGCAGATGACCTTCCGTCCTTCGATCTTTAGGGACTGCACGTAGGTGATCTGAGGGATCCCGAGCTGCTCGGCGATCTGGGGACCGACCTGCGCGGTGTCGCCGTCGATGGCCTGACGGCCGCAGAAGATGATATCGAAATCGCCGATCTTCTTGAGCGCGGTCGCGATGATATAGCTGGTGGCCCAGGTGTCGGAGCCGCCGAACTCACGTCCGCTGATCAGGATAGCTTCATCGGCGCCCATTGCGAGCGCTTCGCGCATCGCGACGTCCGCCTGCGGAGGACCCATGGAAACGACGGTGACGGTGGTGCCGGGGTTCTCGTCCTTGATGGCGAGGGCCTGCTCGAGCGCGTTCTTATCATCGGGATTGATGATGGAGGGCACGCCGTCGCGGATCAGACGGCCGGTCTTGGGATCGAGCTTTACTTCGGTGGTATCGGGAACCTGCTTGATACAAACGATGATTTTCATTTTAGTTCCTCCCTTATTTGAAGATCTGACCCGAGATGACCATCTTCTGGACCTGAGAGGTGCCTTCGTAGATCTCGGTAATCTTGGCGTCGCGCATCATGCGCTCAAGGGGATATTCGCGACTGTAGCCGTAGCCGCCGTGGAGCTGAACGCACTTGGTGGTGACGCTCATAGCGGTCTCAGCGCAGCGGAGCTTGGCCATAGCGGCATCCATGGAGAAGGGCTTGCCGCTGTCCTTGGCCATTGCAGCGCGATAGAGAAGGAGCTTTGCGGATTCGATATCGCACTTCATATCCGCGACCATCCACTGAAGACCCTGGAACTGAGCGAGGGGCTTTCCGAACTGGGTCCTCTCCTTCATGTACTTGACGGTCTCATTGAACGCGCCTTCCGCGATGCCGAGCGCCTGCGCTGCAACGCCGACGCGGCCGCCGTCAAGGGTGTGCATGGCGATCTTGAAGCCCTTGTTCATCTCGCCGAGGAGGTTCTCCTTGGGAACGATGCAGTCCTCAAAGATCAGCTCGGTGGTAGCGCTGGCGCGAATGCCGAGCTTATGCTCGATCTTGCCGATGGAGAAGCCGGGGAAATCCTTCTCCACGATGAAAGCGGAGATGCCGCGGTTGCCCTTGGCCTTGTCGGTCATGGCAAAGATGATGTAGACGTCCGCCTGACCGCCGTTGGTGATGAAGCACTTGCTGCCATTGAGCACGAAGTGATCGCCCTCAAGCACGGCCGTGGTCTGCTGAGCGGCGGAATCGGTGCCCGCATTGGGCTCGGTGAGACCGAATGCGCCGATCTTCTCGCCCTTTGCAAGGGGCACAAGGTACTTCTGCTTCTGCCCCTCGGTACCGAAGGAAAGCAGCGGCCCGCATGCGAGCGAAGTGTGTGCGCTCATGATGATAGCGGTAGTCGCGCAGACCTTGGCAAGCTCTTCGATCGCGATAACGTAGCTCAGAGAATCTGCGCCCGCTCCGCCGTATTCAGCGGGGATGTTGATGCCGAGCATGCCGTTCTTGGCCATCTTTGTGACGGTGGCGCGGGGATACTGCTCGGTCTCGTCGATCTCAGCCGCGAGGGGTTTGACTTCGGTTTCTGCGAAGCTGCGCATGAGCTGCTGCATGAGCTCCTGCTGTGCGGAAAGTTTAAAATCCATGTTTACTCCTTTCGATCATGCTGCGATTCAAGCATAGTTTTTGTGTATATGCTCACTATTTGATTATAACATCATTCGGGTACGATTGCAAACGTTTTTGGCCGATTTTGAACTATCGAATGAACAAAAAAGGAGCCTTGCCGGCTCCCTGCTTAAAACGGTTTATTCAACATGCATCGCGCGCATCGCGTTGAGCACGGCAAGCAGGCACACTCCGACGTCCGCGATTATCGCCATCCACATCTCGGCGTATCCGAGCGCGCCGAGGACGAGTACTATAAGCTTGACCGCAAGCGCGAATACAATATTCTGCACGGCAATGCCGACCGTACGCTTTGCGATCCGGACGGAGAGAGGGATCTTTTCGATCCGATCGTCCATAAGCACGATATCCGCGGCTTCTATCGCGGCGTCGGACCCGAGCCCGCCCATTGCAAAGCCTATATCGGCCCTTGCGATAACGGGCGCGTCGTTGATGCCGTCGCCTACGAAGGCTGTGGTCTGCTTTGAATCCTGCTCCGAAATGAGCCTTTCGACGTGACGGACCTTATCCTCCGGCAGAAGCTCTGTGTACGCTTCATCGAGCCCGAGTTTTTCGGCAACCTTGTTGCCGATCTCCGCGCGGTCGCCCGTGAGCATAACGGTTTTGATACCGCATTTGTTCTTCAGCTCGGCGATCGCGTCGGGTGCGCCGGGCTTATCCGCGTCTTCTATAACGATACTGCCGGCGAATCTGCCGTCGACCGCGGTGTAGATTATACTGCCGGTGCAGCTCTCTTCCACTGCTTCTATACCGTTTTCTTTCATCAGCAGGATGTTTCCGGCAAGCACGGTCTTGCCTTGGACTTTTGCTTTTACGCCGCGGCCCGCAAGCTCCTCATAGTCGGATGCTTCGGGGAATGCAGTGCCTGAGAACTCCTTTTCGTATTTTTCGCGAACGCATAAGGCGAGCGGATGAGTCGAATAGCGCTCTGCAGCGGCCGTGTACCGAAGCAATTCGCCTCCAGGAAAGCCCTCCGCTTCGTGAATAGCCGAGATCGCGAAAATGCCGTTTGTCAGCGTGCCGGTCTTATCGAAAACGAAAGTTCCGCATTTTGCGAGGCTCTCAAGGCAGTTCGAGCCTTTGACGAGTATGCCCTTTTTGCTTGCGCCGCCGATGCCGCCAAAGAAGGTCAGCGGTACAGAGATCACAAGCGCGCAGGGGCAGGAGATAACAAGGAAGTTGAGCGCGCGATAGATCCAGTCCTTCCATTCGCCGCCGAAAAACAGCGGGGGTATCACCGCAAGAAGCACCGCGAGCCCGCAGACGATCGGAGTATACAAGCGGGCGAACTTAGTTATGAATTTCTCGCTCCTTGCCTTGTTCGCCGCCGCGCCTTCTATAAGCGAGAGCATCCTCGCAACGGTGGAATCCTCATACTCGCAGCTCGATTTTATGCGCAGCAGGCCGCTCGTGTTTATGCAGCCTGATGAGACGCTGTCGCCCGCCGAAACGTCTACGGGAAAGGATTCCCCGGTAAGCGCCGCGGTATTGAGGCTGGAAACGCCGTCGAGCACGACGCCGTCGATGGGAATGCGCTCCCCGGGCCTGACGATGAAAACATCGCCCGAATGAACGTTATCGGGATCGGTCTCGACTACGCCGTTCTCGGTCTCGAGGCTGACGGTCTCGGGGCATATATCCATAAGGGCTGCGACCGCATCGCGGCTTCTGCCGACGGCGATAGACTGCAGCAGCTCCCCGACGCGATAGAGCAGCATGACGAGCACGCCCTCAAGCCCTTCACCGATAAGCAGCGCACCGATCGACGCAGCGGTCATAAGGAAGTTTTCGTCTAGAAACTCACCGCCGATTATCCCGTGGACGGCGTCAAGGATCACCTCGAGTCCGACTACGAGATAAGGAACTGCGAAGATCAACAGCTTGGCCCATCCGGGAAGCTCCGGAATGAGCCTTACCGCAGCGGCCGCCCCGCAAAGCAGGACGGCGCCGATGATAATGGTGATAAGCTCTTTTCTGCGCTCTTTCATAACCTTCAGCAGACTATTTTGGCGCCTCTGTCAATCCTTTTTACTATCGCTTGAGCGTCGGAAAGGATCCTGTTAAACATTTCATCCTCTGCGTCGATAGTCAGCTTCTGCAGAACAAAGCTGAGGCTGCAGGAATTGACCCCTTCGAGCTTCGAGATCTGCTGCTCCATCTTGGCAGCGCAGTTGGCGCAGTCAACGCCGGTAACTTTATAAGTCTTCTTCATAATATCATTTCCTTTCCGGTCATTCACAGACGTGATCCATTCCCTGAGCGAGTATGGACCGAACGTGATCGTCCGCAAGCGAATAATAGACCGTCTTCCCTTCCCTGCGGAATCGGACGAGCTGGGACTGCTTCAGCACGCGGAGCTGGTGCGAGATCGCGGATATGGTCATGTTGAGCAGCGCGGCTATATCGCAGACGCACATTTCGCTTTCAAACAGCAGATAGAGGATCTTGATCCTGGTGCTGTCTCCGAACACCTTGAACAGCTCTGCAAGGTCATACAGCAGCTCCTCATCGGGCATTTCTTCGGTCACTTTCTTAACGATCTCTTCATGGCATTCGACGTGATCGCATTGCGGTATCGTGGTATTCATAACCTTCTCCTAACATAAAGTAAACACTTGAACTATTGCACAAGTGTTATTATATGCTGATTCGATTCGGTTGTCAATACCCTATCGGCTAATTATATCGAATTTTTCGTTCTCGATGATGCGTTCAACGGTATCGAGGCAAATGTCGGCACAGCGCTCGAATTCCTTTTGAAACTCTTCGGCGCCGCCCCTCATCGAATCGGATACGGCTTTGATCAGCAGGCAGGGCACGCTGCTGCGATTGCAGGTAAGCACTATGCCGGCGGCCTCCATCTCGCAGATATCTGCGCCGTATTCGCGGTTAAGCGCCTGCTTCCTTTCGGGAGCGCCGATGAACTTATCGCCGCTTGCGCATATGACCTTCTTAAGCGTAGGCTCGATCGCGACAGCAAGCTCAACGAGGCGTTCGTTCGTGGGGATATAGCACGAAGGATAATTGGCATACTGCGCTTTCCTCGTGCTTATGTATTCGGAAACGTCGAAATCGTAATGTACGACGCTTGTAATGACCGCAAGCTTTGAAACGGTCATCTCCTCGGTCAGTCCTCCGACGACACCGAAATTGACGATCATATCGACTTTAAAAGCCGAGATAAGGAACTGAGCCGCCGAAGACGACGCGATCTCCCCCGCCCCGCTGTTTACTATATACATGTCATACGAAGCGCAGCTGTACAGCTTGACTTCGAATCCGACGCTGGGAACATCGACAAGCTTTGATTCATATCTCTTTGCCACGGCTCCGATCTCCACGGCAACTATCATTCCGATCCTTGGTTTTCTGCTGTTTTCGGTCATTATCGGCCTCCTGATTTCTTTCTTCTACGATTATAACAAAAAAGGACGGAGAAATCAATTTTCCGTCCTTAAACAGATTATGTTATTTCTTTTTGTTCTTCTTGAACTTATTGAAGAGCGTTGAGCCTTCGCCGTGTTCCGTACCGAAGGTCACGGCAAGCTCTTCGAAAAGCCTGCGCTGTTCCTCGGTGAGATGCTTCGGGATATCCACGGTTACGTTCACGTAAAGGTCGCCCTTCCCCTGCTGCTGGAGCTTCTGTATGCCCTGGTCGCGCAGCCTGAAGGTGGTGCTGCTCTGAGTGCCGGCGGGGATATTGTATTTTAGCTCGCCCGAAAGCGTGGGAACCTTGACTTCTCCGCCGAGTACCGCAGTGGTGATCGGTATGGACATATTCGTATAAAGGTCGAAGCCTTCGCGGACGAATTTTTTATGATCCTTTACGCGGACGGAAACGAGGAGGTCTCCGTCGGCCCCGCCGTTATATCCCGCGTCGCCTTTGCCTCCGAGGCGGATCGTCTGACCGTCGTCGATGCCGGCGGGGATGTTGACGGCAACCTTTAATATCTTGCTGTCACGCCCGGTGCCGCGGCAGCTGTCGCAGGGATGCTCTATGATCTTACCGGTCCCGCCGCATGCGTCGCAGGGCTTCGTGCTCATCATCGTGCCGAACATGGTGTTCTGCTGCACGTTGATGGTGCCGGTACCCTTGCACTTGGTGCAGGTCTTGGTTTCGCTTCCGGCCTTTGCGCCGGTCCCTCCGCATGCGGAGCAGCGTTCCTCACGGCGATACGAGATCTCTTTCTTGCAGCCGAATGCGGCTTCCTCAAAGGTTATGGTCAAGGTATAGCGAAGGTCGTCGCCCTGAACGGGGGCGTTCGCTCGGGCTGTACGCCCGCCGGTCCCGAAGCCGCTTCCGCCAAAACCGCCGCTGAACATCGAACCGAGAATATCCTCAAAGCCGGTGAACGCGCCGGTAAAGCCGCTGCCTGAGAAGCCGCCGCCGGAGAAGCCCGAGAACCCGCTGAAACCGCTTGAGGCGCCCGCGGTGGGATCGAATGCGGCATGCCCGAACTGATCGTACTGAGCGCGCTTATCGGGGTTCGAAAGCACCTCGTACGCTTCGTTGGCTTCCTTGAACCTCTCCTCCGCTTCCTTATCACCGGGGTTCATATCCGGATGATACTTTTTGGCAAGCTTACGGTATGCGGTTTTGATCTCGTCGTCGCTCGCCGATTTGCTGACGCCGAGTATTTCGTAATAATCTCTCTTATCTGCCATGGCAGCCCCCAATGTACGGATCCCGATCAGGGATCAGGCTCCGAAATATGCAAGCTTCGGGGCACGGTGTTCGCCGCGCCCCGGATTTTATCTCAAGTCGGCAATGCCTGCTTATGCCGCTGACAGCGTTATGCCGTTATTTCTTGTCGTCGACGACCTCATAATCGGCATCGACAACGCCGTCATCATGAGTCGAGGAAGAAGTTCCTCCGCCCTGTGCGCCGGTATTATAGCTGTTGGGATCGAAGCCCTGGCCGGAAGCGCCCTGATTCTGCTGAGCCTGCTGATAGATCTTGCCGAAGACCTCATAGGAGACCTCGGTGAGCTTCTCGGTCTGCGCCTTGATGGCAGCGGAATCGTTGCCGGAGAGCAGGTTCTTGAGGCTCTCGATCTCGGAATTGATCCTGGCCTTGTCGCTGTCGGCGATCTTATCGCCGAGCTCCTTCATGGTCTTCTCGGTCTCGTAGACGAGGGTGTCGGCATGATTGTGGATCTCGACCTCTTCCTTGCGTTTTTTGTCCTCAGCCGCGAAACGCTCGGCCTCCTTGACGGCCTTCTCGATCTCGGCTTCGCTCAGGTTGGAGGAAGCGGTGATCGTGATATTCTGCTCGTTGCCGGTGCCGAGGTCCTTGGCGCTGACGTGCACGATGCCGTTGGCGTCGATATCGAAGGTGACTTCGATCTGCGGGATGCCGCGCGGCGCGGGAGCGATGCCGGTGAGCTGGAACTTACCGAGGGAGTGGTTGTACTGCGCCATCTCGCGCTCGCCCTGGAGCACGTGGATCTCAACGCTCGTCTGGCCGTCGGCCGCGGGGTGGAGTGCCTGGCTCTTCTTGGTGGGGATGGTGGTGTTGCGGTCGATCAGCTTGGTGAACACGCCGCCGAGGGTCTCGATGCCGAGGCTGAGGGGTGTGACGTCCAGAAGCAGAACGTCCTTGACTTCGCCGCCGAGAACGCCGCCCTGGATGGCTGCGCCGCAGGCTACGCACTCATCGGGGTTGATGCCCTTGAAGGGCTCCTTGCCGATGATGTTCTTAACAAGCTCCTGCACGGCGGGCACACGGGTCGAACCGCCGACGAGGATGACCTTATCGATCTGAGAGGTCTTCAGCTTAGCATCACGGAGCGCCTGCTCCACGCAGACCTTGGTCTTGTCGAGCAGATCGGAGATCAGCTCGTTGAACTTGGCGCGGCTGATGTTCATATCGAGATGAACGGGGCTGTTGGTCACGGGATCGAGGGAGATGAACGGCAGATTGACGCTTGCGCTCATCATGCCGGAGAGCTCGATCTTCGCCTTCTCGGCAGCTTCCTTAAGCCTCTGCTTCGCGGTACGGTCGTTGCGCAGATCGATGCCGCTGTTCTTTTTGAAATCGTCGGCGATATAGTTCATGAGCCTTTCGTCGAAGTCGTCGCCGCCGAGCCTGTTGTTGCCCGCGGTCGCAAGAACCTCGATAACGCCGTCCGCAATGTCGAGGATGGAGACGTCGAAGGTGCCGCCGCCGAGGTCGTAGATAAGGACCTTCTGATTCTGCTCCTTATTGATGCCGTATGCGAGCGCTGCAGAGGTCGGCTCGTTGATGATGCGCAGGACGTTGAGACCAGCGATCTTGCCGGCGTCCTTGGTCGCCTGGCGCTGAGCATCAGAGAAATAAGCGGGGACGGTGATGACCGCATCGGTCACGGTTTCGCCGAGGTAAGCTTCGGCGTCCTCCTTGAGCTTATGAAGGATCATAGCGGAGATCTCCTGGGGAGTGTAGGACTTACCGTCGATGGTGCGGCGGTAGTCGGTGCCCATCTCACGCTTGATGGAGCTTACGGTGTTGTCGGGATTGCTGATGGCCTGACGCTTTGCGATCTGGCCGACGAGACGCTCGCCGTTCTTGAAAGCGACGACGGACGGAGTGGTGCGCGCGCCTTCGGGATTGGGGATAACAACGGGTTCGCCGCCTTCGAGGACGGCAACGCAGGAATTGGTGGTACCGAGGTCAATACCGATGATCTTAGACATAGTTCATAGCCTCCTAAAGCTTATTTATTTAGTCAAGCCCTTTCGGGCAATTGTAAACGGTTTCTGTCAGACTTTGACTCTGACCATTGTATGGCGGATTATCTTGCCTTTGACGCGATAACCCTTCTGCATAACGGCGGTGATAGTGCCGGCTTCGCAGTCGCTGTCCGTATCCTGGAGCACGGCTTCGTGCATGTTCGGGTCGAACTGACCCTCGGCCTCTATCTCCTCCATGCCGACTTTCTTAAGGCAGTCGATAAGCTGCTTGTAGATCTTTTCTACTCCCTTTGCGAAGGGCGAATCGTCGGAAGCGGCGAACGCGCGTTCGAAATTGTCGAGCACGGGAAGCAGGGCTTTTACCGCTTCACGGATACCGTCGTCGGTGCTTTCGGAACGGATCGAGGCGTTGCGCTTGCGGAAATTGCTGAACTCCGCCTGTATGCGCTGCGCGTCCTGAACGGAGGAATCGACGTTTGCCTTGAGGGTTTCGATCTCCTTCTGCATCCTCGCTATCTCGTCGCGTGCTTTCTCGAATTCCTCTTTCGTGAGGGTCACGCTGCCGTCGTCCGGAGTCTCTTCATTTTTAAGCTCTTCACTGTTCCGGCCGTCCGCTTTTTCTACGTTTTCTTCGGCTGCGGTTTCGCAAGCCTCAGCTTCGACGGTTTCGGTCTCAGCCGCGGTTTCCTCAGCCTTGACGCCTTCCTTGTTCTTTTCCTGATCGTTCATACCAAAGCTTCCCTTCTTGTTTTTATGCTTCGCCATAACTGCCTCCTTCATCCGCTGTTGAGCGGATAAGAATAATCATTTGACGGGATCGTTTTTATTGTCTTCACCGTCATCCGAAGCTCCGAGCATCTGCGAAAGGACTTTTCCGAGGCTTTCGCTCATGCATCTGAGCACCGCAACGACGCGCCCGTAGTCCATTCTCGTGGGGCCGATAACGCCCATAGAGCCGACCTGCTCTCCGCCGACCTTGTAACTGACGGTAACGACCGAACAGTCCTTAAGCTCGGGATTATCGTTCTCCGCACCGATCCTGACCGTCATCTCAACGCCCTGATCGTCCGCCAGCACCTCTTTTAGCATCTCGCCGCGTTCTACTTCCGTAAGGAAGGAACGCGCCTTCGAAACGTCGGAATACTCGGGATAATCGAGCATCTTGGACGCGCCGACGACTTCAACGCTCTGCTTGGAAAGATCGGAATCGATGTTCTCGAGCATCTCGGCCACCGAATCGGCCTGCTCGCCGATCTCCTCACGCAGCAGCGGGAGCAGAGTCTTGTGAACGTCGGTCAACTTGTAGCCGGCAATGCGTTCGTTCATAAGCTTGGAGATCTTCTCAAGATCCTGGGGACCGATGCCCATGGGTACGCTGAGCATCGTCGATGAAGTCGAGCCGGAGTTCGTTACGACCACCGCGAGGGCGGACCCGTCCGTTACGGGGATCAGACTGATATGCTTGAGCCTTGCGTTCCTCATATGCGGGCTCTGGACCACCGAAGTGTATTTCGTGATGCCGGAGAGCATCCTTGCGGTCTCCTTGATGACGTCGCCCACTTCGCTGACGCGCTGTTCGAGATGGCGCCGGATGTATTCGGCTTCCTCGTCGGTGATGCGCGCTCTGTCCATGATATTGCTTACGTAGAGCCTGTATGCTTTCTCACTCGGCACGCGCCCCGCGCTCGTATGGGGCTGCTCGAGGAAACCGAGCTCGGTCAGATCGCTCATCTCATTTCTGATCGTGGCGGGCGAAAGCTCAATATCGTCGCGCTTGGAAAGCGTCCTTGAACCGACCGGTGCGGCGGTGAGGATATAGTCGTCGATGATCGCACGAAGGATATTCATTTTTCTAACGTCGAGCAGCTGGGTCATTTCTTTCCTCCGTTATTCATTACCCTTGAGTTCGCGATCATACAGTCGATGGACTGAGGTCGTAAGTTCACTATTAGCACTCAATCTCTTCGAGTGCTAACACATTGTACCGCGTTTAGGACGTTATGTCAAGTATTTGCAGGATACAGCAATAATATATTTTAGTTTTCGGTGAATTGAGTTATAATCATACCAAACCTGCCAGGAGATTATAATGGATATCAAAGGACTTCAAAAGCTTACTCTGCTGGATTTTCCCGGACACGTCGCATGCACGGTGTTCACCGCCGGCTGCAATTTCCGCTGCCCGTTCTGCCAGAATTCCGATCTTGTTATCAGTCCGAGGCTCAACCCCTCCATTCCCGAGGAGGACGTATTCTCGTTTATCACCAAACGCAGAGGCATGCTTGAAGGGATCTGCATTTCAGGCGGCGAACCTTTGCTTCAGGAGGACCTGATCCCGTTCATCAAAAGATGCAGGGAGCTCGGCCTTCTTCTCAAGCTTGATACGAACGGATTCCTGACGGACAAGCTTAGTGCCGTGATCGAAGAGGGCATCGTCGATTATATCGCAATGGATATCAAGGCGGCGCCTGAAAACTACGCAAAACTTGTTGGGCTCAGGAGATTCGACGTTGCGCCCATACTTAAAAGCGTCGATCTGATCCGCAGCTCAGGGATCGAGCATGAATTCAGAACTACGGTCGTCGGCGATCTTCATACCGAAAATGATATAATAGGTATAGGCGAATGGCTTAGAGGCGAGAAGCATTTCTTCCTGCAGAAGTTTGTTGATTCCGGTGCTTTGATCGAGGACGGGCACTCCCCCGCCTCCCATGAAAAAATGAAGGAATATTTAAAGATCATTCAGGAATACATACCGGAAGCGCAGCTGCGCGGAGTGGATTAAAGATAAAAGGCGGGACGATCATCGTTCCGCCTTTTATCTATCGGGCAATCAATATTATGTATTCAGTATCCTGTCGAACATAGCTCTGCAGTCGCCCCGATAGTGGATGCATCTGCCGTTTGCGCTCTCGCCGATAGGCTCAAGGCCGATGTGCGTAAGGATGGCCTGAGAGCGAAGGTTCGCGTTCAGGGCGTATGCTTCCGCGAACTCAATGTCCGCCGGTACCGCGTCGCGCAGGAAACGGTACAGTTCTCTGAACAGACCCGTTCCCTGCCGCTCCTTGACGAACTGTATCTCCTCCATCATGAACGTATCCGCGTTGACATAATACTGAAAGTATCCTATCAGCTTTTCTTCATCCTCTATCAAAACTATCCGCCGTGCGGGCTTCATTACAGCCGGGATGAGCTCGGTGAGCCATTCTTCCTTAAAGCTATCATGATCCTCTCCCGCCGGGTCGATCTCGTTCATGTTGGCGTAGAGCAGCTCGAAAAGCTCGGGCATCAGCTCCTGCGCGCGTGATTTATCCATAAATCCGATCTTTATCATAATTACCTCTCGTGGCTTTATGCGCCTATTATGACGCATTCCCGATGATTTTTCAAGTACAAAAGGCGGAGTGACGCTCCGCCCTGTTTTATTTTTCGCCGACAGCTTTCTCGGCGAACGAATTATCGATCAGTTCACCGAACGGTACGCGGGCAGAAAGCTCTCCGTTCGAATCCATTATGTCCTGAAGCCGGTTGAAGGCATCCTCGGTCATGACAGGCGTTTTCATCCAGGAATCGGTCTCGCGATAACTGTGCGCGACCAGGGCAAGGGTCTCGATATCGGCGTCCGGGAAAAAGCTCTTCATGGCTTCGGCCACTTCCTCGTCGGAAGCTGTTTCAACGAAGCGCTGCGCACGGTAGATCGCCTTTATGAAGCTTTCCGCGAGTTTTCTGTCGTTCCTAATGGTAGACGGCATGGTCATAAACGCGGTGTAGGGCACTTCGCCGGATTCAAGCCCGATATTAGCAACTATAAAGCCGTTTCCCGACCGCTCGAACAGCGTTGCCGTGGGCTCGAATAATGTGACATAATCGCCCGTCCCGCCTTCGAACGCGCCGGCCATGAGGTTGAACTGAACGTTTGATATGACTTCAACATCTTCTCCCGGAATGAGGCCGTTCTTTTTGAGGACGTAATTCAGGGTCATAAACGGCATCCCGCCCGGTCTTCCGCCGATAACCGATCTGCCGCGCAGATCCTCCCAGGAAAAACTATCCGTCTTATCCCTTCCGATCAGGAACGAGCCGTCGCGCTTGGTAAGCTGACCGATGACCATCGGATGCTCCTTGCTGCCTTCATTGACAACGTAGACTCCTGTCTCCGGTCCCATCAAGGCAAAATCCGCTTCTCCCGCGATAAGCGCGGTCATACTTTTGTCGCTGCCGCCGCCCGTCACGATCTCAAGTTCGATCCCCTCATCCTCAAAGTATCCGAGCCCGCAGGCGCAGTACAGCGGCGCATAGAACACGGAGCGCGTGACTTCGTTGAGCACGACGTGCCTCAGGCCGCTCTCTTTTGACGTGCATCCGGCAATAACGGGAACTATCATCAGCATGGCGATGACTAGAGCAAAGATCTTCTTCATTCAAATAAACCTCCCGAATTCGATCTTGTTTATAATATGCCGCTGCCATCCGTATGTTAACAAAAAGAGCATGCTTTGCGCATGCCCTGAAATCAAGTTATAAAGCCTGTCAGCTTTCCTCTATCCTGCCGTTGCCCTTCTTCCTGATAAATGTCTTTATACCGTAGTGGAAGAACGAGCCGACGGCGACGGCTATCGCCAGCAGGTATACGTAGAGATGGAACCCGAAGATGCCCCAGATAAGATGCAGGAAGGTGAGGATTATCGCGGCACAGAAAAGTCCAGTCGCGATCTTGCCGAACCAGTCGGCATACACGACGACCTTCTTGGAATACAGGAACGCGCCGATAACGATCATGATGACGTCCTTTGCAACGATGATAAGCAGCACGTAGAGCGGTATCTCCCCCACGGCGTAAAAGCAGGAAAGCACCGCAATGAGCATCAGCTTATCGGCAAGCGGATCGAGCACCTTGCCGGCGTTGGTAATCCAGTTATTGCGCCTGGCAAGATAGCCGTCGAGAACGTCGGTGCCGAAAGCGGTGATATAGACTATCATGCACCAAAGATACTGTTCCTTGACGAAGAGAAAGATAAAGACGCCGACGAGGATCAGCCTGAAAACGGATAGAATGTTGGGGATATGTTTCATTACAGCTCCTTAATCATCGGGAGAATACTCATCTGCCCGAAGCAAGCTTTATATTGGCAGCGTGTTCAAGATCGGGCAGCATGCCCACGTGCGAACAGCTTCCTTCAAAATATACGCAAACGTGACCGTCCATACCGTTGTTGTCGCGAGTGTCCGAGCCATGCGGCCAGCACTGCATCGACGCCGCAACGTTGACGCCGTTTATCATTACTAGCACGGGACGCTTTAAGAAATTATACTCGCTGCCCGAGATAGTATCGAAAACATCCTTTTCGGAGGCGGCCGCAAGCTCCATTTCGGCGTGGCTGTTCCCGCCCGCAAAGACAAGCTCGAAGGTCTTGCCCGTGTAGCAGTCGGTAACCGTCAAAACGCTTCCGGGAACGAGCAGCTTCTTTACTTCGCTCCATTGCATGATCTGCCCCGTCTGCTTAACGCGGTCGGCAGTAGGGCCTTTAGGTATATGCACGGAGTCCGGAATGCGTACTTTGGGCGCGTTCTTCTCAAACAGACGGCGCATCGTTTCGGGGCCTATCCTTCCGTCGACGGCAAGGCTGTTTCCAATGTCGCTGCAGCGCTTCTGAAATACTTCGATGGCCTTGACCGTCATAGATCTGTACGCGCCGGTCGGCTTAAAGCAGAAGTATCCGAGCTCGCGGAGCCGAAGCTGTATCCTGACGATTATCTCGCCTATGTAGCCCTCAGAATAGACGACTGCAGGAGCGGCGGTCTCTCCGACCTCGGTCGGCGAAGGTGATTCGAACGAAGCGTCGGTCGCTTCCTCGGCAAACGCAGGCAAAGCAAACACCATCGCCATAAGCAGGACGGCGACGACCGCAGTTTTGAATATTGACGAAAGCTTACCCCGCATGATACTCACCTTTCATTTTTATACTTTGCTAATTATAACACATTATCGGCGCCGGTTCAATACGGGCTGTTATCACTTCTTAGAAATTCCGTATAAGAGAAATACCGCGGCCCAATATGCGAAGGCCGCGGTATTCTCCGGCCTTATTGGCCGAACATCAGGAAGAAACCACCGAAAAGTACAGCGCTTTTCACAGGGGGTGTATGATCGGCGCTGTACGGTCACGATTGCACGATCGTTTTATCCGCCGATCAATCAACGGATCTCTCGCCGAGAGTTATCTGAATATCTATGCTCTGCCTGTCGCGGAGTACGGATATCGTCACAGTATCGCCTATCTTATAGGAGTTCAGCGTCCTGACAAGGCTGTCGGTACCGGAGATGCTTGTTCCGTCTATGGAGAGGATGATGTCTCCCGCCTGCAGTTCGGACGCCGCAGCGGGGCTGTTTTCCTCGATCGAAACTATCTTGGGATAGGTATAGTAGCTTGTGAAGAACCCGTAGCCGGAGAGCGTGACGTCCTCGGTGCTAACGCCGAGATAAGCCCTGCCCGTAACGAAGCCGTAATCCATAAGATCGCTTACGATGTTGCCCACAACGACGGAAGGTATCGCGAAGCCGAGGCCTTCGATCGATTCGCCGGCGCTCTTTGCGTTGACTATGCCTATCAGAGTGCCGTCGGACTTTCGGAAGAGTCCGCCGCCCGAATTGCCGTGGTTTATGGCCGCATCGGTCTGAAGGAGGGTCATCTCCTGTTCGTCGATCTGCAGGACTCTGTCGAGTCCGCTGATGCAGCCCTTTGTGTAGGTATTGGAGAGTACGCCGAGCGCATTACCGATAGCGAAAACGTCTTCACCGACCCGGAGCGTTGAGGAATCGCCGAATACGGCATAGGTCAGGTCGGTCGCTTCTATTTTAATGACGGCAAGATCGTTGATAACGTCCCGCCCGATAAGCCTTGCTTCGGCACTTGTTCCGTCGTTAAGGTAAACGTAGATCTTGTTTGCGCCTTCGACTACGTGATTGCAGGTGGCGATGTATCCGTCCCTGGAAATAATGACGCCGGAGCCCGAGGCGGGAACGGTGGAATAGCCGCTGCGCACCATAACGTCGATGCTGACTACCGAATCCATGCAGTGCTGGATGATCTGGGATTCCTTGTCGGCCGGTGTTGTGCTTGACGCGAACTGAAGGCCGGAAGAAGGATTCACCGAGGAACCGGTCCCGATTTCATTGGCGTTCGGGAGCACGGTGTTTACGGGCACCTTGCTGCCGTCGTCGACAGGGGCGACAGTTTCGGTCACTTCATTCTGCGCAAGCCTTTCGCTGATCCGGGAAACGTATTTCTTTGCGTATTTGACTCCGATCGTTAATGCGCCTATGACCAATCCGAGAACGAGAATGCATGCGGCTATCGCTCCGAAAGGCATCTTGATCCTTTGCTTGTTTTCCTCTGGGACCCGCTCGGTAAACGGATCGTTATCTCTTTCGTATTCCATATTTGCAGGCTTCCTTTCCGTCTGTTTGTTATTATGCTTAAATTATATCAAATGAATGTGTCAGTTAAACCCCAAAACAAGGTTACATTCTTTGACAAATAATGGCTCAAATATGGCAGAGGCGCATCCTGCCTTTATGGCAAAAACGGGGACAGACCGTGACAAGTTGCGAAAACTATTGAAAGTTCTTTATAAAAGCACTATAATCAAACCAACATGATGAAAGGAGCATATTATGTCTACCAAACCGCTTATCCTGATCTGCGACGATCAGCATATAATCCACGAAACGCTCGGCGTCTATCTTAAGAACGAGGGCTTCGACTACATCTCGGCATACGACGGCGAACAGGCGATCGATGAATTCAACCGCAAAAAGCCCAATCTGATGATCCTCGATCTGATGATGCCCAAAAAGAGCGGTATGGACGTCTGCAGGACCATCCGCCAGACGAGCAACGTTCCCATCATTATGCTTACCGCAAAATCCGAGGAGATCGACCGCGTGCTCGGTCTGGAGCTCGGCGCCGACGACTACATCGTTAAGCCCTTCAGCGCACGCGAGGTCGTTGCGCGCATCAAGGCCGTGCTCCGCCGTTTCAACACTCAGGAGACCGAGCCCGCCCAGCTTCTCCGCTACGGCAATCTTGAGATCAATATCAATAACTACGATATCCGCATCGACGGCGAAAGACTGCCTCTGACGCCCAAAGAGGTCGAAATATTCCAGCTGCTCGCCTCGCATCCCGGCAAGGTCTTTTCGCGCGAAAAGATCCTTTCGCTCGTGTGGGGCTATGATTTTTACGGCGATACGCGCGAGCTGCGTGCGGTCGATACTCAGATCAAGCGCATCCGCCAAAAAATCGCTCAGCATGAAAAGCACGGCTGGGAACTGAGGACCGTATACGGCGTCGGCTACCGTTTCGAAGCATTCGACGAGAATGCCGAAAGGAACGATGCCTCATCCGTCGACAGCGATTACAGCGAGGAAAACCCCGACTGATATTCTTTCTAATAAAGTCTGAATGAGACGCTCAAGCCTGCTGAGAATAATACTGTTTGCTTTTTCGGCGTTGATGATCCTTATTATCGCGTTCATCGTCGTGTTCTTTTCCATTGTCGGAACGAGCATGTACTCTTCCTACAGGATCGAGGAGCTGACGCCCAAAGCCAAGATGATCTCGCAGCAGGTCTCAAAGCTCTATCAGGAGAATGCCGACAGGCGGATGATCGCCCGAATGATCTATTCGGATGAATTCCGAGTTATCAATGCTTCCACATACGTTATCGATACCGAATGCAATATGATCACGACCGACAGCCAGGAGGAAGCCGATGGCTGCGCCGAGTTCATCCTTAAATATGCACAGAAATGCATTGAGGGTGAAACGGTCACCGTCCCCCGCTCCTCGCAGGGCGTTGCAGTCGGCGTTCCGGTATACGGGAACGGCGGCGAGATCATCGGCGCCGTCGTGCTGCTGCAGCGATCGAGCATCGTCGATCAGCGGGTAAATTCGATAGCGAAAACCTTCGGCATCATAATGATCGCCGCGCTGCTGCTGGCGCTCATTCCTTCGATGCTGATCGTACGCTCGGTAACGAAGCCCATCAAGAGCGTTTCCGAAACGGCGCTCCGCATGGCGAGCGGCGATCTTTCCGCGCGCGCCGAGGTAAAGGGCAGCTTCGAATCGCAGCACCTTGCCGAATCGTTCAACGTGCTTGCCGGGGCTTTGCAGAGCAATATAGATTATCTTATAATCGAACGGAACAGGCTTAACGCGGTGCTAAACGGCATCGCCGAGGGCATCATCGCCGTGGATAAGAACGGCAACGTCACGCATTTCAACGAATGCTCAGTGCAGCTGCTCGGCGGAACGAACGGCGACGAGCCCGAGCGCCTCGAGAACTATCCGCTCTTCGGCAATATCATCGAAAAGGTACTCTCCGAGGACAGGATGATATCCCAGGACGTTTCACTGCGCGACCATATCCTTTGCGTTACCGCGACGCCCATACATGAGGACAGCGACGAGCTCTACGGCGCTGTCGCCTTGATACGTGACGTTACCGAGAGTGAAAGGCTCGAGCAGACCCGCCGCGATTACGTCGCCAATGTCAGCCACGAGCTGAGGACCCCGCTCGCCTCGATCCGCAGCCTTGCCGACGCGCTTTCGGACGGTCTCGTGCAGGATGAAGCCGACAAGAAACGCTACTACGGCTATATCCAGCGCGAATCGATCCGCCTTTCAACACTTATCGACGATCTCTTGGAGCTTTCAAGACTGCAGAGCGGCGGAGTTGCGTTTACCAAGCTTAAGGTAGAGCTCTACGAGATCCTCTACGACGTTGCGGACAGGATGAACGAGACCGCTTCGCAGCGAGGCAAGGGTGTTCGACTGCTCGTTCCAGAGGATGAATACTATGCCTTCACGAATTCCGACAGGGTCGAACAGGTGCTCGTGGCGCTGACCGACAACGCGGTCAAACACAGCACCGACGAAGCGTTCGTCGATATCGAGCTCGGTATAAGCGACGACGGCGAGAAGTATCTTTTCAGCGTCAGCAACAGGGCGGAGGTAGATCCCGCCGATCTTGAGCATATATTCGAGCGATTCTATAAGGCCGATCACGCGCATTCGAACGAAGGTACGGGCCTCGGCCTTGCGATCGTTTCCGAGGTGCTCAACCTGCTCGATGAAAAGATCAGCGTTCAGTACAGCGGCGGCATAATCAGGTTTACTTTTACTGTACAGCGTGATGAAACCGATCTCGATCACCCGCTGCTTGCAAACAGGATCACCGTAGATTCCCTGAGCGGAGAGAGCATTTAAGATGTGCGGCTTCGATCAGTCAAAAACCGAATGCAGGGCCTGCCCTCTCGAGTGCGGGTGCGACAGGGCCGTTTCAATAGGGGCATGCGGCGTCGGGGGGCTTTCACCCGAGCAGCTTTCGGGCAGGGATCCTTATAGGACTGCTTTGATAGCCCGTGCTGCTCGTCATTATTATGAGGAACCTCCGATCTCCGGCACGCGTGGGAGTGGAGCGATCTTTTTTTCGGGCTGCAATATGGCCTGCATCTTCTGCCAGAATCATGACATCAGCCAGGAGATCAAGGGTGTCCCAACGGACGCTTCTGAGCTTGCTGATATCATGCTTCGGCTTGAAGAGCTCGGCTCGCACAACATCAACCTTGTGACGCCTTCACCTCATACGCTTCTGATCGCGGACGCTGTTCTGAAAGCCAGGGAGCGCGGGCTGACCGTTCCGATCCTTTACAACACCAATTCATATGAAAAGGTCGAGACCCTTAAGAGGCTCGAAGGGCTCATCGATATCTACCTTCCCGATCTTAAATACGTATCTTCCGCCGCTTCGCTCAAGTACAGCGGAAGAGCCGACTATTTTGCATTTGCTTCGAAGGCGGTGCTCGAGATGCAGAGGCAGTGCGGCGTGCTTATTACCGATGATAACGGCATCGCGGTGCGCGGCATGATAATCCGCCACCTTGTCCTGCCCGGTTCTGTCGACGAGGCGCGCGGAGTGCTCGATTTTATAAGCAGCGAGCTTCCGATCGAGACGCATATTTCCCTTATGAGTCAGTATACGCCCATCGGCGAAGCTTTGCCGAAACCCCTTGACAGAAGGCTCTTAAGGCGCGAATACAGGCGCGCCTTGGACTATGCGATGTCCCTCGGGTTCACGAACATTTACACGCAGAGGCTCGATTCCGCCGACAGCTTTTATACCCCCGAATTCAACGGATTCCTTGAATAAGCCTTTCTTCAATTAATTGACATTCACAGTTTTCGCTGCAGGCGGAATAATAAGGATCGTGGCATGATGCCGCGACCTTTTTTATGGAGTATGTTTATGCAGCTTTATTCAGTCGCATCTGATCTTGACCTCAACGATATCGAAAAGCTTTTGAAGCGAAGGCTTGCTTCAAGGGAGGCAGAAGGTATACCGGTAACAGTCGAACATTCAAAAGGATTCCCCACCTGCGTGACAGTCGGTATAGAGAACGAACGGGAATTGGCCGCGCTTGCTTTTGCGATAACGGACGTGCTGCTGCTGGATCTCCGTTACTCTTCCTATGCGGACATGATAGAGCGTTACCGGCTCGATGAAGCTGAAAAGAAAAAGCTGTTTTTAAAAGTCGCGGAAGCCGACAGTGACTTTGAGTACGAGCCAGAATATGCGCTCAACATGATACGCTATCTTAAGGAAAACTCAAGGATAGACCTCGGAGGCTACTACGATTTCAGACTGCGTAAGGAGAAGATACGGCGCAGCGAGCTGATAGACGTCTGCCTTGCCGAGCTGGAAAGCGGGAGAGAGGAGTTTCGAGAAAGGGAACTGTACGTTGTGCTCAATCCGGACGGAAGCACAACGATAACCGATAAGGAGGAGTGCTTTAAAATCGTCTGCGCTCCGGATTCCGACGACGGAGTCGAAGCCATAATACTGGATCTCGATCCTGCAGCCGTAACGCTCTTCGATTTCAGCTTCGGGGTAAAGAAGAGCCTCCGGGAACGCATAGAAAAGCTATTCGGAGGCAGATGAGATCTGGTTTTCAGTTGTTTTTCCCAAGCTGTATGCTGCGGGCATAATAGAAGATGTATTGCTGTATGATACCTGAATACTTTCCTATGCTCAGCACAGCTTCCTGCATCTCGGAACGTTTGGGCGGTATGCTGTCGAAGAACAGCTCCTTCATGGCCCTGTCGATCCATACGTCGATAGGAAACGCGTCGGTGTGCCCGAGGGAGAACAGCAGTATGCAGTCGCAAACCTTCGGGCCGACGCCCTTGAAAGCAAGCAGTTCCTTCCTCGCTTCATAAAGTGAAAGCCCGCGAAGCTTTTCAAGCTCGTAGCCGTCCGCTATCCGTTTTGCCGAATCGATAATGTATGGCGCTCTGTACCCGGCGCCGATATCCTGAAGCTGCTTAACGCTGAGCGCGGCGATCGATGCGGGCTCCGGGAAAGCAAACATCCGGCTGCCGCAAAACTCGATCTCCTGTCCGGCAAGCATGCAGAGCCTGTCGATGATCCCCGAGATCCTTTTGATATTGTTGTTTGCCGAGATAATAAATGAGATCAGCGCTTCGAACGGATCCTGATTGAACACTCTTATCCCCGACGCGCCGGGAAGGCATACCGAAAGCCTACGGTCGTCGGCGATAAGCTTCTCGATACCTGCGTAGTCCCGTTCAAGATCGAAATAGTTAATAAAGAAACGCTCTTCCCCTTCTTTGCATGGGTGGACGGAAAGACCGTCGCCAAGCTGCGCGGCCCTTATAGGCCTGCCGGAAAGCACGCAGGTATAGGCCGCTGTTTCGCCTGCGGCATCGTTGAAGTCGCAGGCCTTCCATCGAAAAGCCTGGCCGCATTCGGCGCTCTTCTTAAGATTGAAACCGTTCAGGTCCCGGATATAAAGCGTATTGTCTTTAAGCTCTGTTCTCATGCTTTATATTGTACAGCAATTCGTCGAATAATGGAAGATGAGAATACAAAAAGCGCCTCCGTTTCCGGAAGCGCTAAGTTTTAATTATGTTGGATTAGCCCGCGATCTCCTCGGGGTAGACGCTGACGCACCTCTTGCCGCCATGCTTCGTTTCAAAACGAAGGATGCCGTCGACCTTTGCGAACAGAGTGTCGTCCTTACCGATGCCGACGTTGTTGCCGGGATGGAAATGGGTGCCGCGCTGCCTGACAAGGATGTTGCCGGCGAGTACGAACTGACCATCGGCACGCTTGGGCCCGAGACGCTTGGATTCGCTGTCACGGCCGTTGCGGGAACTGCCGACGCCCTTTTTATGTGCAAAAAGCTGCAGATCGATCCTGAACATATTAAACCTCCCTCTTCTCAATTTTGAGATAATCACTGTATTCTGTTTCAATCGAACGAAGCCCCATGAGCATCGTTTCAAGAATCAGCTCCGCCTGCTTTAGCTGCTCGCCTTTAACGCTGCTGCCAAGCATCAGATGGAGCTCTCCGTCCGAAACTTCGAATGCGCATTCGGCCTTGACGAGCTCGGTTATCCCTATCGCGGCGGTCTGCGTCACAGCGGATACTGCGGCACAAACGATGTCTTCCCCGCGGTCGGCATAGCCGGTATGCCCTTTGGCGTCAAACCCGATCAGCGCACCGTGTTTGTACAAGACGGTTATCACGGTCATATGATTACCTCTCGATCAGGCGATGGAAAGGATCTTGACCTTGGTATAGGGCTGACGATGGCCTTGCTTTTTGCGGTAATCTTTCTTGGGCTTATACTTGAAAACGATTACCTTCTTGCCCTTGCCATGCTCCAGCACCTCAGCCTTGGCGCAAATGCCTTCGAGAACGGGCTTGCCGATCTGGACATTCTCGCCTTCAGCCGTCATCAGTACGTCGAAATTGACGGTTTCGCCGACCTCATTATCGAGCTTCTCGACCATGATCTCGTCGCCAACCTCTACCTTGTACTGCTTACCGCCGGTTACGATGATTGCGTACATTAGTTTTTCCTCCTCTTACCAGTCTCGCCCTTGGGGTGTATGCCCTGATTCGGGGCATAACTTTAAACCGTTTCGGAGCGGCTCAGAACGAAATAATATCACAACAGCCTATGGTTGTCAAGATATTATTTTCCTTTTGCAGATTATATTTTTCAGCGTAATCTGAGTCTTATTCCGCTGCGTTTTCGCCCAGAGCAGCTATCTGCTCGCGGATCCTGTCGGTCATTCCGCTTTTGAACATGCGGTAAGCCTGATCCATGCAGACGGCGAAGGATACGGCGTCGCTCGAGCCATG
>JAEEKE010000130.1 GCA_016282255.1 Bacillota bacterium | reverse complement strand
TGCGGATCGTGCGCGCCTGGTCGGCGATCGCGCGGGTGATGGCCTGGCGGATCCACCAGGTCGCGTAGGTGGAGAACTTGTAGCCCTTGCGGTAATCGAACTTATCCACCGCCTTGATGAGGCCGAGGTTGCCCTCCTGGATGAGGTCGAGGAAGTGAAGGCCCCTGCCGACGTAGCGCTTTGCGACGCTGACGACGAGTCGGAGGTTCGCGTTGGTGAGCTCCTGCTTGGCCTCCTCATCGCCGTTCGCCATGCGCTCGGCGATCTCCTTCTCCTCGCTCTCGGAGAGCAGCGGCACGCGGCCGATGTCCTTGAGGTACATGCGCACGGGGTCGTCGATGGCGATGTTCTCGCTCGCGGCAAGCTTGGGGCTGATCTCGATGGCTTCATCGGAGGCGAGCTCGGCGGGGTCGATCTCCTCGACGACGTCGATATTCGCGTTCTCGATGCGGTCATAGACCATCTCCATCTGGACGACGTCGAGCATGTCTCCCTCAAGGGTGTCCATGACCTCCTGATAGGTCAGCTCGCCCTTGTTCTTTCCGCGCTCTATCAGCTCGTCCACTTTTTCCATCGGGTTGTTCTTTTCTTCGATTGTCATATCGAAAACCTCCTTGGTGATTCTTCTTTCTTATTCCTTACGCATGGGCGTTATTTCAGCGAACGCAGCATGCGGATCAGCTCCATCTGGCGCTGCATGAGCGCGCTCCGCTTCGCCGGATCGTGCTCGGCGGCGATGCTTTCGTTTACGGCGGCGATCTCCTGCTTGCAGTCCTCGCGCCTGATCGCGCGGATGCAGTCCTGCGCCGTTTCGACCGGCGCAAGGATATCCTCCGCCTTGGCGGCCGCTTCCGCGACCATATCCGCGCCGGCGTCGTCGATCTCGGATATCAGCAGGCGGATATCGACGGTTCGGCCGTTCGAGCGGGAATAGGCTTCCTTGAGTCTTTTTGCGAAGGCCGCGAGCGCGGGCTCGGTAAACAGCTCGTAGGAGAAGCCGGTGAGCTGCTCGATGGCGGCGAGGTCGTTTCTGGAGACCATCATGCCGGCGAGCAGCAGCGTCTCGGTCTTGGTGCGCTGCCGGAATTCGCCCGGGCGCCTGTACGCGCCGGGCGTGAGCCTTATTTCGTGCGTGTCCTTTTCGATCGGCTTCGCCGTGCCGAGCTGCTCGCGGATGATCTCCTTTGAGAGCCCGCTGCGCTCACTGACGAGCGGAACGTAGCGCTCGCGCTCCACGGGCTCGAGCGAGGCAAGCAGCCTGCAGGCGTTCTGCGCGAAGCGCTGGCGGCCATCCGGCGAATCGAGGTCCTCGCTGCGCGCCATATGCTCGAGCTTGAACTGCACGGCGGTTATCGAGGAATCCTTGAGCTTGAGAAACGCGTCGCGCCCGTATTTGCGGATGAACTCGTCCGGATCGTCGCCGCCCGGGATCACAATGACGCGGGGCTCCATGCCGCCCTCGCTTAGGATGTCCACGCCGCGGAGCATCGCGTTCTGACCCGCGGCGTCGCCGTCGTAGGCGTAGATCGCGCGCTTTGCAAAGCGGCTCATAAGGCGGACCTGCTGGCTCGTGAGCGCCGTGCCGAGGGACGCCACGGCGTTGTCCACGCCGAACTGGTGGAGGCTTATCACGTCCATATAGCCCTCGACCATGATCAGCTCATCGAGCTTCTTGCCCTTCATCATGTTTATGGCATAGACGTTGTGGCGCTTGTTGTAGATCAGCGTGTCGCCCGTGTTCATGTACTTGGCCGCGTCCTCGCCCTCGATTATCCTGCCGCCGAACGCGAGCACCTGGCCGCGCGCGTCGATGATGGGGATCATCAGCCGGCCATGGAAGAAATCGAAGGTCTTGCTCTCGTCCTGACGGCCCCTGATGCAGAGACCGGCGGCGACGAGCTCGTCCCTCGTGTAGCCTAGCGAGGTCATATGGTTGAAGAGCGCGTCCCAATCGTTCGGCGCATAGCCGAGACCGAAGCGCACCGCGGTGCTGCCGTCGATGCCGCGCGAGAGCAGATACTGCCTTGCCTTAAGGCCCTCCGGCGCGAGCAGGGTGGAATGGAAGAACTTCGCGGCGTCGCGGTTCGCCTTGTAGAGCCGGTCGCGCAGGGCCTTCTCGCGGCGGAGCTTCTCATCGTCGATCTCCTCGGGCATATCCATGCCCGCCCTCTGCGCGAGGAAGCGGATCGCTTCGGGATAGGAGAGGCTCTCGGCCTGCATTATGAACTGAACGACCGAGCCGCCCGCCTTGCAGGAGAAGCAGTGGAAGAGCTGTTTATCCGGCGAAACGGTGAAGGAAGCCTGCTTTTCGGGATGAAACGGACAAAGCCCCCACAGCCGGCCGCCCTTGGGCGCCAGATGCGTGTACTCCGAAATAACGGACGCTATCTCGTTGCGGGACATCAATTCATTGAGCCATGCTTCGGGAAATGCCAAGAAAACTCTCCTGAAAAGTGAGGCCGCAGCGGCGCTTAACGCGCGCTTATTGCGGTCAATAATCCTTTGATAATCTATTAATACTGCAAAAAGCGAAAAAATCCTGCAACGTTTTCGCGCATCGCAAAAAAGATCGCGTTTTATTGTAATGAAGGATGGTCAAAGGATGTTGCCGATCGTCAGCCTGTTGCTCTCGGCGATCAGTTCGATCATGGTCCTCAGCTCGGAGAGGGGACCGGCAAGGTCGCAGGCCCCCGCGTTTTCGCCGAGCGCACAGGCTTCGCGCGAGCGGCTGACGAGCTGCGCGATATCCCTGTGGCTTATCATCAGCATAAGGCCGTTTTTGTTTTCCGAGAGCAGGCGCTCGAGGCCGCATGCGGCGCGGTACGCTTCCCCGCTCCCCTCCTCCGCGGCGAATGCGGCGTCGATGAGCCTCAGGGCTTCTTCCGAAAAGCGGCGTATGCGGACGCGGCAGACGGCGATGGCGGAAAAGAGGATGAGGAGCGCGAGCACGAGCGCGGCCGCGGATACAGCGTGGCGGATTGCAAGCGGGTCATTGCGCTTCGTTCGGCTTTCGGTCTTGCTCTTCGTTTTTCCTCTCCTTTCCGCTTGCTTTGCCCTGCCCGAGCTTGACGAAATGCACGTGCTTTTCAAGGCTCCGCCCTCCCCCGGCCTTCTCCTGCAGATGCAGCGTCGTGCCGTCGAGCGAGGCAAAGAGCAGCTTTTTCAGAGAGTTGACGCCCGCCTTTTTAAGAGCGGCGGTCAGCTTCTTTTCGGAGACGCCTGCCTCGCTCAGGGCCTGATGATGGAGCCTTCCGTCGGTCACAAGCAGCGAAGCGGGCGCGGCTTCTGTCCTCGACTCTTTCTTCAGCACACTGAGGCTGCCGTTCGTTTCGAGGATCGCGTATTCCACCTCGGATACCGAGAACACGTCCTTGAGCCGAAGCTGCTCTATCAGGTCGCCGAGGCTGTAGCTCGCGGCGCGCATGACGTTTTCCTGAACGACGCCCTTCCGTATCACGATCAGCGGATTGCCGCAGACGAAGCGCCTCAGTCCCTCGCTCTTGAGCGACGACCACGCGACAAAGCGGTGCAGAATGAAGAGCGTCAGGATCGGGATCACGCCGTAGAGGAGCGGCGCGCCGGGATCGCCCATCGGGAGCGAAGCGAGGTTCGCGATCAGGAGCGTCACGGTAAGATCGAACGGCTGCATATCGCTGATCTGGCGCTTCCCCATCAGCCGCAGCACGGCGAAGGTCAAAAGATAGATAATGAGGGTCCTGACTAGAAGGGTCGGCATGCTTTGCTCCTTTTTTGAGGCAGTATCCCCAAAAACAGCGGGCTTATTCGTTTTTTGCGCGAAAGAGCCGGCCAAAAGAAAACGGAGCCGCTTTTATGCGGCCCCGAAGGGTTCATGGTTTTAAGCTCAGTTGATGCCGAGATAGTTCTTGGCGTAGGCGTCGATATAGCTGTCGTTGAGCCTGACCTTGGTGTTCTCCTTCCACTGGGCGAACAGATCGGAGTAGTGGGTGTTCTCCAGCTCCTGACGGTAGAACTTGGCGATGCTCTTATAGACGGGGCTCTCGGTATCGTTGATATCGAGCTCAACGGTGCCGGGCTCAAGCTCTTCGGCGATGAAGATGAAGTGCACGCCGCCGCCCGCAACGTTGGTCTGGACCTCGGCGATCTTATGGCCGTCGGTGGTCTCGTGGAAGACTACGTTGTACTTCTCGATCGGGGCGGGCTCGGGCTCGGGAGTTTCGGTGGGCTCGGCATCGGGCGCTTCGGTGGCGTCGGGAGCGGGGGTGGCTTCCTCGGTCTCCTCAACGGGGATCGTCCAGTCCTCGCCGTACTTGAGCAGGCAGGCTGCGGCGCCGAAGCCGTCGTAGTACTTGCTGAGCAGCTTCTCGTTCATGATGTAGCCATGCTCGCGGTAGCCGACCTGGGGATTGGTCTCAACGGTCTCGGGCTCCTCGCCTTCGGCGGGCTCCTTGGGAACGAAGATGGTGTCGCTGTTGTAATCCGCGCTGGAAACGAAGTTGGCGATGAAGTCCTCAAGGGTGATGCCGTCATTGAGCGCCTTGCGGATATCCTCGAGCTTCTTCTGCTCGTCCTCGCCGAATTCGCCCTCGACCTCGTCGGAGACCTTATCCTGGTTCGCGAACTGAACGAGGCAGTGCTTTACGGTGAACATATCGTCGGGCACGAAGAGGGGCGCCGCGGCCTGGCTGGTGATATAGCTGTTGTAGGCGTTGGCGAACTCGGAGGGCTTATCCTTATACTTTTCCTCATCGGAAGAAACGTTGTCGTCGTAATACTTCTGGACCTGCTCGGAGCCGAACTCGACCTCGGCATTGACCAGCTCGCGGAGCTTGTCGATAAGCATATCCTTGCGGGTCTCCTCCTCAACGAGCTTGCGGTACTGATCGAGGTTCCTGTAGCCCGCGTCCTTGAGCTGCTTGATGAACTTATCGAGCTTGGCGGCGGCGATCTGCTCATCGGTGAGGCCGTCGGTGGAATCGAGGGTCATGCTGCTGACGGCGCTGTCGATGGTATCCTGTACCTTCTTGGAGAGCTCGGCTTCCTCGGATTCGTCGAGCGTGATGCCCTCATCATAGCAATGGTTGAGGGTGACGCCGTAGTTGATCAGCTGGTTCTTGATGAAACCGTTGAAATCGGTGATATAGTTCGCGTAGCTGGAGTACTGCTGATAATACTGCATATAATCGGAAAGCCTGAACTTGACCTTGCCGACGGAACCGATCGAAGGGTTGTTATCGGTTGCGGCGCAGGCGCAAACACCGGCGATCATGACGAGCGCCAGCACGAGAGCGGCGATCTTGACGATTTTGGTTTTCATTGTTGGGTTCAATCTCCTTTTGTTAAAATCAAAACTCCTGCCTATTTTAACGGGTCGGCACGGTTTTGTCAACACGCGGGCAGTTAGCTGCCGCGCAGTGCCTATCCCAATAAATAGCTGATAAAACTGTTTCGGGCGCCCCGGGCTTAACCCTGGGGTATCGGGAGCGTGGAGCTGCCCGTGCCGTAGTGCAGCTCGCCGCGGACGGCGGCGTACTTGTCCTGATAGAGCTGAACGGGCTCGCCTACGGCGTTGCCGTCGCTGTCATACTTCTGACGGTAGACGTTGACGTTATAGCCCTTTCTGGACTGGATGACCATCTTGGAATACCCGGTGGGCCAAAGGGGCTCCGCGACGCGCAGGGTCTCGGGCGGCTCGATGACCTCGACCGTTTCGGACCAGATGCGGTAGGTGCAGCGCTCCTCGTTCATTACGCCGTAGATGATCTCATAGACGACCCTGCGGCTCATATCCGCATAGGAGATCAGGATCATCTGGGAATCGGTCATGTTGCGCCATACAAGGTCCGGTCCGCCGTAGGACACGGTCGCGTCAAGACCCATATCGATATAGCCGCCGGGGATCGAGTGATGCGATCTGCGAACGATCTTGATATCGGGACCGAGCTTGAGGAGCGAGTTATACAGCGTTGAGCTGACCTGGCAGATGCCGCCGCCGGGGCTGTCGATGTATTCCTTGCCGCCGGAGATGCCGGGAGCGGGCAGCCAGCCGTCGATCTCGTTGCGGGGACCGAGGATCTCGTTATAGCTGTAATCCACGCCGGGCTCCATTACGACGCAGTTGAGCAGGCCCGCGGCCTTCTGGACGTTCCTCGCGCGGTAGCTGCTGGAGGAAGCGAACGCGGTGGAGAACCTTGCGATCTCCTCGATGGAATCGGCAAGCTCCTCGGCCGTCCTGTCCGGAGCGGTCTCGTTGAGCGCGATCTGCAGCTCGGCGTTGTAGTTCTCGTTTTCAAAGGCGGAAACTATCTGCGAAAGCATATCGTCCCTGTCGACCACGAAGCCGTTCTGGCCGTTGTGGAACTGCATTTCGGCAAGGGTCGTGCCGTTGGGCGCCTTGATGGTCCTGCTGGTAAAAAGGTCCGAAGCGGGGCCTCCTATGCCGACGCCGGGCTTGCCGCCGCCGACGCGGTTGAGCATGGTGATATAGGGCTCGATCGGCGCCTGGTCCACGTCGTCCGCAATGGAATCGACGATGGCGCGCATGCTGTTCTCATCCATAACGAGGTTGAAGCCCTCGAGCTGAACGCCCTCTTGCTTGATGCGCTCGCGCTCCTTGTAGATGGCGTAGTAGTCCATATCGCCCTCGTCCGTCCTGCCGACGCGCAGCGCCTCGTGGATGAGCTCGTTGACGTCGCGGCTGGTGGATACCTTGAAGTCGGTCGCGGTCAGAACATGGGTCTTGTTGCCGACGGTCGCGCAGATGTTGATGCCCGAGATCTTCTCGGCAATGCCGTCGATCAGGGCGCGGCGCGCCTGCTCGTAGTCCATGCCGGAGAGATCGATGCCTCCGACGCTGACGCCTTCGACGATCCTGCCGTCCTCGATGTATTCGAAGAACTCGCCCTCAACGGCGCCGCTTACGCGGACCGTGCCGTCGGGAAGGGTACGGACGGAGGTGTAGTTGTTTTCGGCAAACTCCTGCTCGGCCTTGACGTATTCGCTGCGCACGTGGCGGAGCCCGAGGCACACGCCTGCGAGCACGAGCGCGCCGACGAGAAGCTCGGCAAGCGCGCGCTTGCCCTGGCCGGAACGCTTTTTCGCCCTGCCGGAGCCTGCGGCTTCCTCGGAATAATCGTTATCGAAGCTCTCGGCCTCGTTCACGAACTCCGTATCCTCATTATCGACCGGGTTTTCAACGGATACCGACGCGGTCATTTCATCCGTCATGATCTTGCTTTCCAATCCAAACCTCCGAGCGGAACGGTATTCAGTCCCTCCAGCCCGCCGCCAACGCGGGCGCAGAATACAACTTATACATTATAGCCCAAACGCTCCAAAACTTCAACAGCTTCGGGGATATATTTATGCAGTATATTTATGCCGTTTTTGCTTGTTTTTCGGTCTTTGCGCCGCGGGGCCTCCGGGCGCTTTTCTCTAAATATATAATAACTTTTTACAAAAAGGGGTTGAAATGTGCGCCGAAGTCCGCTATAATACAATTCGTTCGGCGCGCTGGTGTAGCTCAGTAGGTAGAGCACGTCATTGGTAATGACGAGGTAACGAGTTCGAATCTCGTAACCAGCTCCAACAGAAACGCCTCATTTGCATGCAAATGAGGCGTTTTTCTGTAATAATGATGTTTGCCCTGTCGGGCAAATGATGCCGCCTTCGGCAATGATGCCGCTTCGCTGATTATACGAAAGCTGCAGCGCAATGCGCCGCAGCTTTTATGTTTTTAGTATCGGCGCAATGATATGCGCTTTTTATTCGCCGTCGATCGCTTCGGTTATGCGCCTTGAGAGCGAATCGAAGATCGTGTCCGCGTCGGTCTGCTCGAAGCCGCTGAAAATGACGGAGATGACCTGGTCGCTGTTGATCTGCCAGTAGTAGGTCAGCTGGCCCTCCTTCTCGACGCAGGCGGCCTCGCCTATCGAGAGCTGGACGGGCGCGCTCGATTCGATGGCGCAGACGTAGCCGACCTCCTCGCCGTTGTCGCCGACGCCGACGGCCGCGACCTTTTTGCTGTCGGCCTCCACGAGGCGGGTCACGTTCTCGGGCATGCTGGCCGGAACGAGCTCGGAGACGGTCTGGACGATCTCTTCGGTGCTCTCATCATTGACGGTGCCG
>JAEEKE010000129.1 GCA_016282255.1 Bacillota bacterium | reverse complement strand
CGTCACTGCCGTTGTATTCGCCGAGGTTCAGGGTGTAGTCCGCGTGGATGCCGTCGTCGGTGGTGGCAAGGGTGAAGTCGCCGCCGAGGATCGTCATCTCGCCGTTGGCATGGAGCGCGTCGTCGGCGGAATTGATGTTGTAGGTGCCGCCGCAGAAGGTCAGCTCAGTGCCGGCCTTGATGCCCTTGGCGCTGGGGTCGTTGTCCTTATCGTAGGAGGTGTTGGACGAGCCGCCGCAGGCGAGCACGGTGATATTCCCGCCGCGGAAGGTCGCGGCGCCGGCCGCCTGGAAGCCGTCGCACTGGGTGGTGATATCGAAGGTGCCGCCGCAGATCGAAAGGTCGCCCGCGGTCTCGTCGGCGTTCTCGGCCTTGACCGCGTCGCCCTGGCAGTCAATATCGAAGGTGCCGCCCGTGATCGTGACGGAGCCGCTGGCCATGATGCCCTCGTCCGCCGCGTTGATCGTAAAGTCGCCGCCGCGGATCGTGAGCTTGCCGATCGTCTCGGTGTCGTCGGAGGCCTTGATCGCGTCGTTAGTCTGACTGGTGACGGTGATGCGGCCGCTGTTGATCTCCAGCTCGTTCTCGCTCGAGATGCCGTTCTTCGGAGCGGTGACGGTGAGGTCGAGGTCGGCGATCTCCGCCCAGGAGCCCGCGCCGAACTTGATGCCGTTCTTGGAATTGCTGTTGACGGTCAGGCTGCCCTCGCCGTTGATGTAGACGGTGGTGTTGGACTTGGCCTTGATGACGGCGCTCTCGGCGTAGAACTGGTTGGAGAGGTCGCCGCCGTCCTCCTCGGAGCCGTAGACGTCGCCGTTGTTGAACTCGGAGTCGGTCAGCACGTTCTCGGTGCCCGCGAGCGCGGTGATGACGGCGCAGGCGCCCGAATCCTTCTTGATCGTGATCGGGGAGGTGAAGCTCGAGGTCAGGTCGAGGCCGTTGAGCAGCAGCCAGGTGTTGCCGGTGGCCTGCTTCTTGACGTTGATCGAGCCGTCGGTGCAGGTGCCGTAGAACGCGTACGCGCCGCCCGCCTTCTTGATCGAGACGGTGAGGGTCGCGTCGTCGTTATTGGTATAGACGGTGTTGCCCTGCGCGTCGGTCGAAACGGTCAGGTCGTGATCCGCCTCGTCGGCGATGTTCTGGCCGGTGACCTCCCATTTGGAATCCGCACCCTCGATGACGGTGACGGAATCGCCGTGGAAATAGAACGTGGTGTAGCCGACGGGGACGTCCTGCTCGGAGACGAGCCGATTGCCGTTCGCGTCCTCGGCGGTGACGGTGATCCTCGCCACGCCGACCGCGCCGGGCACGCCGGTGACGGTGACGGTATCGCCCGCGACCGAGACGCGCGCGATGCTTTCATCGGAGGAGACGGCGCTTATCCTCGCGCCGCGCATGCCGCCCGCCGAAGCGGTCAGGACCATGCCGGTGTTGCCGACCGGGGTCCTTTCGACCTTGAGCGAGGGCTCGGTGTACGCCGCAGCGAACCCCGAGGGGAGCAGGGCGAGCGCCATCATGATGGCCATGAAGAGAGCCGTGAGCCTTTTTTTCATAAGTTTTACCCTTTCTTTTGCGGCGGGCCCGCTTGCTTGAAGCCGAAGCCCCGGCCGCATAATTTCCGATGCTGCCATTCTATAAAACGGTTCTTAAATCAATCTTAAAACCTCGGATCTCCGCGCCTGCGGACGAAGCCGGAGCGTTCCGGCTTGTGCAAGCTCGAAAATATATTTCTTGAAATTATCCCCTTTAACGATTATAATATTATTAATTAGAGTTATTATATGTATAAAACAAATGGGACGCCATTCGATAGCTGCCATTATATAGGACAATACACCGTTCGCAACAAGCATAAGGAGAACAATGTTAGTACTACCATTTGGTCTGCAAATGTTAGTGTTCCGCAAATATAAAGGATCGGGTAATAGATATGAAAAAGAAAGCTTTGATTATCACCGCGTTGATCGTCCTCGCCATTGCTGCGGCGGCGATCGTGCCCAACATCATTTTCACTTCATCCGGCTATCACAGACTGTTCGGGTATAACAGCTTCAACCTTGAAGGGACTTGCTTCGTATTCGACGCGGCGGGAACAAGCGTCGGGACCGCGCCGATACGGGTCAAGACCGTTCAGCCCTCGAGCGGAGAGATGCGCAAAGACTGCGTTTTCGACATCAAGGGGTATATCGAAAGCACCACAACAAACGAGGCAAACTCCGATGAAACCGCAGCAAAAGGTATTCTCTGGATCGGCGAAGCCTGTTATGGCGTGCTCGGAGAGGGAACGCTCGTGTACCGCACGGCGGAGGTGAACAACAGCGACGAAGAGGATCCGATCAAATATCTTGAGCCGAAGGCCGAGCTGTTCCCCGCGGAAGCAGAAAACGCCTTCGTCATCCGGCTGCGCTACGGCGAAGCGGACGAGCTGCGCTATACCGCGGTATTCGGCCCGAAGACCGAAGCGGAGGCCGCCGCGGTCCTTGAGGGCTTCGGAAGATAAAACGGCTCTGCGCCGTCATAAACAAAGCGCATCTTGGATCAGAAGTCCGCGGTGCAGTTTCCCCGCAGCGTGCGCCGCGGGGCTTTTTCTTTGTCCGCAGAGCCTTAATTCAATATTAGTATTGATTTTTCCCGCCGCTGCTGTTATAATCATCCCTCGTGAAAAATCGGCCCCGTGGGGCCCGGAGGCAGAATGGCCGCAAAGAAAAACAAAAGGAAATACGGCGTTTCGGCGAGCGAGGAGCTGCTCGACGTCGCCAAGATAGTACGCAGCGAACAGTTCGGCGAGGAGCTGCTCGAGTTCACGGTCGCCCTTGCGAACCGGCTGCAGTCCTGCGGCGCGGAGACCTACCGCGTCGAGGAGACGATAACGCGCATAGTCGAGGCCTACGGCTTCACCCGCGTGGACGCGTTCGTTATACCGAGTTGCATCATGGCGTCGATAGAGGCGGACGACGGCAATATCATCACCAAGATCCGCCGCCTTAAGAACGGCGACACGGTGCTGGACGGCATCGAGCGGTATTCGGCGCTGTGCAGGCAGATCTGCGCCGACAGGCCCGATATGAAGGAGGCCCGGCGCAGGCTCAACGCTGTGGACGCGAGCGTCTGCCGCTACGGGCGCTTCATCTATTACCTTGCCGCGTTCCTGATAGGCGCCGGCTTCGGCGTCTTCTTCGGCGGCACGCTGCTCGAGGCGCTGGCCGCGGGCATCTCCTGCACCGCCACCGGCGCGGCGCTGCGCTTCATGGGCAGGCTGAACGCGAACGCCTTCTTCAAGTCCTTCGTGTGCAGCTTCATCCTCGCGTTCATAGCGAACGTGCTGACCGCGGTCGGGCTCTGCAAAAACGCCGATATCGCGACCATCGGCGCGCTGATGCTGCTGGTGCCCGGGTTCCTGTTCACCAACAGCCTGCGCGACGTCATCTACGGCGACACGCTGAGCGGCATCAACCGCCTCGTGCAGGTGCTGATCATCGCCTTTGCGCTCGTCTTCGGCACGAGCGGCGCGGTCTCGCTCGCGAGGCATATCTTCTCGTCCATCCCCGTCGGCCTCGAGCCCATCGACCATCACCTCGCGGTGCAGTGCCTCGCGGGCATGGTCGGCACGCTCGGCTTCGGACTGATGTTCAACATGCACGGCAAGGGCATCCCGCTCGCGCTGCTCGGCTCGATCATCTCCTGGCTCGTGTGCAGCGTTTCGATGCGCCTCGGCCTGAGCGAGCCCACGAGCTATCTGTTCGCTGCGGCCGCCTCGTCGTTCTATGCGGAGATCATGGCAAGGGTCCGCAAGTTCCCCGCCACCAGCTACCTGCTCTGCGCGCTCGTGCCCCTGATCCCCGGCGCGGGAATCTACTACACCATGGACTTTATCCGCCGCGGCATGGGCGCCGAGGCCTACACCAAGGGCATCGCGACGGCGGCGATAGCGGGCGCGGTCGCGGTGGGCGTGCTGCTGGTATCGACCGGCTTCAGGATGTGGGGCGTTTGGAAAAAGAACCGGCTCAAATCGAAATAAGCGGGTTTTTCCCTATATATTTGTCAAATCCTCCCCGCGGGGGTATAATAGCGAAAGAAAACAAACGGCACGGAGCCTGTCCCCGCGCCCGAAAGGAACCTTAAATGGAAGAATGCACCCATAACTGCGACAGCTGCGGCCTCGACTGCCCCTCCAAAAACGGCGCGAGCCTGCTCGAGACCCCCAACGCCCAGACGAAGATCAAAAAGATCATCGCGGTCGTCAGCGGCAAGGGCGGCGTGGGCAAATCCCTCGTCACCTCCCTGCTCGCCGTCAACGCCCGCCGCGCCGGCTATAAGACCGCCGTCCTCGACGCGGACATCACCGGTCCCTCCATCCCCAAGGCCTTCGGCATCCGCGAAAAGGCGATGGGCACCGATTTCGGCATCCTGCCGAACAAGACGACCACCGGCATCGAGATCATGAGCACCAATCTGATGCTCGAGACCGACACCACCCCCGTCGTCTGGCGCGGCCCCGTCATCGCGGGCGCGGTCAAGCAGTTCTATACCGACGTCATCTGGAACGAGGTGGACTTCATGTTCGTCGACATGCCTCCGGGAACCGGCGACGTGCCGCTGACCGTGTTCCAGTCGCTGCCG
>JAEEKE010000128.1 GCA_016282255.1 Bacillota bacterium | reverse complement strand
GGGCTACAACGCGCACGACTACGAAAAATGCGCCGAGTTCCTCGAGGTCGTCGACGAGTTCGGCGTGAAGAACGGCGAAAGGCTCAGCTCCGACTACGACGTGAACGATCCCTCCACCTGGGGCACGAGCTACGGTCCCGACGAGGATTGGAATTATGATTACGTGCCCTGCTTCGGCTGGTATTATAACGGTACTGAGCAGGTGCTCCGCCGCATCTGCGTCGAGGACCGCAGCCTTTCGGGAGAACTCGATCTCTCCGGCTGCACCTCGCTGAATCTCGTTCACTGCCCGATCAACAGCCTTTCCGGGCTGGACGTCTCCGGCTGCACCTCGCTCGAATATCTGAGCTGCTACGGCAACAGCTTCTCGGAGCTGGACGTTTCCGGCCTGGCGGCGCTGACCAATCTCGACTGCGCAAGCACCGGCATTACAAGGCTTGACGTCACGGGCTGCACCTCGCTGATCTCCGTGACCTGCCAGCTCAACGAGCTGACCTCCGCGGATTTTTCGGGCTGCGCCTCGCTCCGCTTCCTTCACTGCGAGGCTAACGGTCTGACCTCGGTGGATCTGACCGGCTGCACGTCGCTCGGCATGTTCTTCTGCTTCGAAAACGAGCTGACCTCGCTGGATCTTTCCGACGCCGCGGGCCTTGAAAGGCTGATCTGCTACGATAACCGCCTGACGGAGCTGGATCTTTCGTCGGTCACGCTGATGACCTACCTCGACTGCACGGCAAACCCGCTTCGGCTGCTCGAGCTCCCGCGCAATGACGGCGTTGCGCTCGACACGGTCCGCGCCGAGGGCAGCGGCACCTTCGGCTGCGAAGCGGTCTTTTATGCCAACGACATTTCCCTGCAGGCTTGCCCGTACTCCGGCGCAGAGTTCTTCGGCTGGTATAATGAAAACGGCGAACGGCTCACCACAGGCCTTAGCTACACCGGTCCCTGGCATGACGAGATCGAGGTAACGGCAAGGTTCAGCGAGAGCACGACCGTACCCGGCAGCGGCGACGTCGACGGAAACGGCGAAACGAACGTTACCGACGCGATCCTTGCGCTGCGCATCGCGATGGGCATCCTGAGCGCGACCCCCGAGCAGATCGCCGCGGGCGATATGAACGGCGACAACGGCGTCTCGGTGCAGGACGCGATCGTTATCCTGCGCACCGCGATGGGCATCTGATCCATCGGACTATATGATAAAAGCGGGGCTTCGGCCCCGCTTTTTCCTTTTTCTTCGTTTTTGCTTTATCCGCCGCCCACGGCATACAGCGCGGGGTGCATCGGGTAGACCGTCTCGGCGCAGGTCTCGCGCCGCAGCTCCTTCCCGTCCTTAAGAAACACCCGATACGTGCGATAGACGCTCCCCGTGATCGCGCTGCGTATCAGCACGCAGTCGCCCGCGCCAAGGCTCTCGTCGGCGACGAACTCGCTTTCGCCGGGCTCGACCGTCTCGATGAGCTCGGCCTCGATACGTATCGAGTCGTATTCCCCGGGGAACGGCTCGCCGTAGATCTCGCAGCCGACCTGGCAGGCGGTGCTGTCGGCCCACATGAAGATATGGATCGGCCGAGAAGTGCTGTTCAGTATCACGAGATCCGCCGTGCCCCAGTTCAGGCTCGCGTCGCGCCCGCCCTCCACGTAGCTGACGCGCCTTGAATGCCCGTGGCGTTCGGGCACCTCGAGCCCCGCGAGCAGCGCACAGTTATAGAGCGTCGTGCTGACCTGGCAGATCCCGCCGCCCGGCGCGAGCGCGGTCTCGGCGCCGCCGTTTGCAAACGCCGTCGCGGGCAGCCAGCCGTTCTCCTCGGTGCGTTCTCCGAGGAGCGCGTTAAGTGAAAGGCTCTCCCCGCTCTCAAGCACCGTGCCGTTCACGATCGAGGCGGCCTTTTCGATATTCGCCGCGCGGTTCGCGGCCCTCAGCGACGCGCTCGAAAATGAGGTCGCAAAGCCCGCCCGCCTGACCGGCAGGGTCTCCGCCCCGCCCCGGACCGGCACCGCCTCGATCGGCAGCTCTATCTCGGTCTCGCCCGAAAGTATCAGCGAGAGCGTCTTTGCGCGGTCGAGGCGCAGCCCGTCCTCCCCGGCGAGCAGCACGAACCGCCCGTTTTCCCCGGCGACGCCGCCCTCCTCGGCGCCCTTTTCGGCGACCCTCGGCGCGCTGCCCTCGCGGTAGATCGCTTCGGCGATCTTGCCGATCCTTTCCCGCAGCCCGGGGCCGTCCTCCGGGGCGACGGTCACCTCGTAGCTGCCGGGACCGCCTTGGAGCGCTTCGGAAAGCACCTCGTCCAGATCCGAGCCGAGCGCAGCGTCCTCCTTTGTCAGCAAAAACTCCTTCCCGCCGCCAAAGAGCCTGCATTCGTAGGCCGAGAACCGCGCTTCGAGAAGGGGCGCGAGCTTCCTTTCGGCCGCGGCGAGGCCGAGCCCGCCGATGTCGGCGCCGAGCACCTTCACTCCCTCGGCAAAGACCGCCTCCGTAGGCGCTTCGCTGATAAAAGCCGTGTTTTCCTGAGCGCCGGGCGGGGGAGAGGCCGCCTTCTTCCTTCCATTTTCGGCCAAAACCACCGTCAGCGCAAGGCCGGCCGCAAGCAGCAGCGCCGCCGCCCGCAGAAGCCCGTCCGCGCCGGGAAAAAAGCGCTTTGATCCCTTCGTCTTACTCTCTTCTTCCGTCACCGTTCATCCTCTTTCAAAAAGGTATTTCCTCTATTAGCATGTTGCGCGCGGGCCCTGATTATGATATAATCTTTCTGCTTGAGACGATTACGGTATCAATTTCCGCACAGCGGATGGCGATATAAAAAACAACGGAGGACAACACATGAAGAAGACCCTTAACCGACTGCTCGCGGTGCTCCTCACCGCGGCAATGGCGTTCTCGCTGTTCGGCTTTGCCGGCAGGCTTATGAGCGCCAAAGCGCAGACGAGCTCGACCCTCGGCGCCGAAGAGATAAGAGCCAGGGATCCTCACGAGATCGTCAGCATCATCGTCAAGCTCAAGGACGCGCCGGTGCTCTCGAAGACCTCGCTCGAGGATACCCGCTCCCGGAGCATGATCGAAGCGCTCAAGGAAAAGCAGGCGGCCGTCATCGCCGAGATCAGCGAAAAGCTCCTTGGCAAGGCGCCCGTCGACCTGCTCTATCAGTACGTTCTGCTGTTCAACGGTTTCTCGTTCAGGGGCGAATACCGCCTCATCAACGAGATCAAAAAGCTCAAGGGCGTCAAGGACTGCTACGAGAGCTGGAGCTATGAGCTGCCCGAGGACGTTAAGCCCGACGGCGAAAGCTCAAGGCTCGCCACCTCCGTCGGCTGGATAAATGCCGACGATATGTGGGCGCTCGGCTACACCGGCCAAGGCCAGACCATCGCGGTCATCGATACCGGCATCCTCAAGACCCATGCCGACTTCGCCGCCGCGCCGGTCGACCCGCATTTCAACGCGTCGGTGCTGCAGACCATCCTCGACAATAACGATCTCTGCGCCGAGCAGCGCTACACCGGCGGCACGCTGACCGGCTCCGCGCTCTATTACAGCGCCAAGATCCCCTACATCTACAATTACTACAGGGGCAACCTCGACGGTTCGCATTCCGACGCGGGCTCCGACCACGGCACCCACGTTTCCTCCATCGCGGCGGGCAATCACGATTCCGCACGCGGCGTTGCGTACAACGCTCAGATCCTGACCATGCAGGTGTTCCAGCCCGGCGGCGGCGCGGAGTGGGAGACCATCCTCGCGGCGCTTGAGGACTGCGCTTATCTGCAGGTCGACGCGCTGAACATGAGCCTCGGCGCCGACTGCGGCTTCACACGCATGAGCGAGATCGACGAGGTCTACGATATCCTCGTCGCTGCGGGCGTCAACTGCGCGGTAGCATCCGGCAACAGCGGCTATGCGGGCAGCGGCAACAACTTCTCCTCCGCGGTCCCCACCTTCAACCTTGACGACGGCGTCACCTCCACCCCCGCGAGCTCTCCCGCCGCGCTCTGCGTCGCGGCATCGAGCGACTCCGCCGCGGCGACGCCCACCAGCTATTCCAGCTGGGGCACCACCTCCGACCTCAGGATCAAGCCCGAGATCATGGCGCCCGGCGATAACATCAACGCGGCCGTCGGCTCCGGCGGTTACGGCACCAAGAGCGGCACGAGCATGGCGACCCCGCATATCGCGGGCGGCATGGTGCTCGTCAACCAGTTCGTCAACACCCAGTTCCCGGAGCTTTCCGAGACCGAGAAGATGCAGATGGTCAACACTCTGCTTATGTGCACCGCCAAGCCCTCGAAGTCCGGCGCCACCCCGTACTCCGTCCGCTGGCAGGGCGCGGGCCAGGCCGACCTGACCGCTGCCATCGGCACCGGGGCCTATATCGAGATCCCCGGCTGTGTCCGCCCGAAGTTCGAGCTCGGCGATGACGACGACAAGACCGGCGTCTTCACCATGACCTTCGACGTCGTCAACTTCAGCAGCGCAGCGGTGACCTACACCGTCAACCCGGTCGTGCTGCTCGATAACGCCACCTCGAGGACCATCGGCGGCAGGAGCGCCTACGTGCTCTCCCACTCGATGCAGAATATCACGAGCCAGTGCACCATCACCAAGCCCAACACCGTCTCCGTGCCCGCTGGCGGCAGGACGACCGTTACCGTGACCGTGGACGTCAGCCCGCTCGCGTCGACGCTCGATCAGAAGTTCCCCGTGGGCGCCTACATCGAGGGCTACATCACCCTTGACGGCACCGTCGATCTTTCGATCCCGTTCCTCGGCTTCTACGGCGACTGGGACCTTGCGGCTGTATTCGACCGCGAATACTATTACGACACCTACCTCCACACCAACGAGTGGCCCTCCGCCTGGGGCACCAACACCGCCAAGGCGAACGGTCAGCTCCTCGGCGTGAACCCCTTCACCTCCACCACCAGCTTCCTCTTCGACCGCGCCTCCATCAGCCCGAACGGCGACGGCAGGATGGACGCCATCGACGACGTCCGCACCTATCTGCTGCGCAACTGCGAGATCTTCCGCTATGAGATCGTCGATGCGGAAACCGGCGAGCAGTACTACGTCAAGGACTGCGAGTTCGAGATCAAGGGCGTTGCGAACAGCTGGATGGACACCGTCACGCCCGTCGGCGGCGAGGATTGGAACGTGATCGATCCCTGGAGCGGCGACGGTCTGCCCAGCGGCACTCACGCGATCCTGCGCATGACCGGCTTCATGCAGAGCTTCGACGAGGGCTTCGACCCCGCGGCGAACGAGAACGCGGTCTGGGAGATCCCGGTCACGATCGACAACGAGGATCCCGAGGTCGTCTACTGGAACATGCAGAACGGCAACCTCGATATCTACGTTCACGACAATCACTACACCTCCTACGTTGGCGTCTACTCCAACGCGGCCTGCACCCAGCTTATCGCTCAGGAGGCCGTCGAGGAGAACGAGCGTGATATGACCACGCTGCTCAGCTTCAACGTCGGCAACCGCCAGCAGGTCTGGGTCAAGGTCGGCGACTACGCCTACAACTACATCACCCAGGAGATCACCGAGGGCGAGGGCGGCTCGCTGACCCCCGTCGACCTTGAGGGCATCAGCCTCAATCCCGCGGGCCTGACCGTCTACGAGGGCCATTCCGGCATGCTGAACATCGTCCGCGAGCCCTCCAACGCCAATAACTTCGAGACCGTCTGGACCAGCTCCGACACCTCGGTCGCGACCGTCACCGGCACCATGCTCAAGGGCATCGTCACCGGCGTCAACGAGGGCACCTGCACCGTGACCGCCACCGCGACCGACAGGAACACCGGCGAGGTCTTCACCGCCACTGCCACGATCACCGTCAACGATTTCCCGACGCTCAACGAGGCGCTCAATGTCGAGGGCGGCAGCATCAACTTCACCACGAGCGGCAGCTATCCCTGGGAGATCGTCTTCACGGGAGACAGGGTCGCGGCGAAGAGCACCAACGAGGGCGTGACCAGCTCCACCTCCACCGTGACCACCGACGCGATGCAGCTCGAGGCGGGCGACAAGCTCCGTTTCGAGTGGCTGGTAAGCAGCGAGAACAACTACGATAAGCTCAGGTTCTACGTCAACAACAGCGAGGTCGAGGCGATAAGCGGCGATCACGACTGGGCCGTCTACACCTACAACATCAACCAGAACGGCACCTACACCTTCAAGTGGACCTACGAGAAGGACTACTCGGTCAACAGCGGCGATGACGTCGGCATGCTCGACAACGTCGAGCTCGAGCTGATCAACCCGCCCGAGCCGCAGTACATCCTCGGCGACGTCGATTTGAACGGCGAGGTCAACATGACCGACGCGCTGCTCGCGATGCGCTATGCGATGCACATCATCGAGCTCGGCGAGCTCAACCTGCTTGCGGGCGACGTCAATCTCAACGGCGTGGTCAATATGGACGACGCGCTGCTCATCATGCGCTACTCCATGCACCTGATCGACGAGTTCTGATGCTTCGATCAAACCCTAATGCCGGGGCTTCCCTTCGGGGAGGCCCTTTTCCTGTTCCGTATTGTTTTTTGCGGCCGTTTATGGTAAAATCCTGTTCATGAAGGAAAAAACGGAGCTCAAAGCCGAATATATGCTAGAGGCGCTTCGCGAGGCGCAGCTGGCCTTCTCGGAGGGCGAGGTCCCCGTCGGCGCCGTCGTGGTGCGGGGGGGCGAGATCATTTCCCGCGCCCACAACCTCTGCGAGCGCGAGGGCGACCCCACGATGCACGCCGAGCTGATCGCGCTCCGCGCGGCGGCGAAGCGGCTCTCTAAAAGCCGGCTGACCGACTGCGAGCTCTATGTCACGCTCGAGCCCTGCCCCATGTGCATGGGCGCGATCCTCAATTTCCGCGTAGGCGCGCTCTGCTTCGGCGCGTTCGATCCGGCCTCGGGCTGCTGCGTGTCGAAATGCGAGCTCGGCAAATGCACGATCGCGCCCGAGGTGCCGTTCGTCGGCGGCATGCTGGAGGAGGAGAGCCTGCGCCTGCTCGACCGCTTTTTCTCCGAAAGACGGCATGAAAGCTCAAAAACCGTTTGACAAACGGCTTAAGCTGTGCTATTATCTCTCCATATTTATCGTATATGATGGCATGTGCCCGGCAGGCCGGATAAGGAATCGTGCTTATCGGGCTGTTTTCATAAAAAGCGCTTCGGCGCACAGGAGGACTTTATGAAGATCTATGAGGAACTCAAAGCAAGGGGCCTGATCGCGCAGGTCACCGATGAGGAGAAGGTCCGCGAGCTCATCAACGCGGGCGAGGCCAAGTTCTACATCGGCTTCGACTGCACGGCGGACAGCCTCACCGCGGGTCATTTCATGGCGCTGACCCTTATGAAGCGCCTGCAGATGGCCGGCAACAAGCCCATCGCGCTGATCGGCGGCGGCACCACCATGATCGGCGACCCCTCGGGCCGTACCGACATGCGCAAGATGCTGACCCGTGAGGACATCGACCACAACGCCGAATGCTTCAAAAAGCAGATGGAGCGCTTCATCGAGTTCGGCGAGGGCAAGGCCGAGATGGTCAACAATGCCGACTGGCTGATGGAGCTGAACTATATCGACATGCTCCGCGAGGTCGGCGCCTGCTTCTCCGTCAACAACATGCTTCGTGCCGAGTGCTATAAGCAGCGCATGGAGAAGGGCCTTTC
>JAEEKE010000127.1 GCA_016282255.1 Bacillota bacterium | reverse complement strand
TCGCAGAGGCGTTCCACCTTGTTGATATCGTCAAAGCCCTTGGGGTTGGCCGGGTCGCAGAAAAACAGCACCAGATCGATCTCGTTGAAGGAGATGCGCGCGCCGATCTGCTGCGCGCCGCCCTGGTCCGCATGCAGGTACAGCGTGATCGGCAGGCCCGTGGCCTCCGACACGAGCTTCCCCGTCACATGCGTGGCGCAGAGACTGTGCTCCGAAAGAATACCGCAGTAGGCGATGCAGAACTGCACCATCAGTTCCTTCTTGCGGTCATGAGCCATTAATGCAATGTTCATACCATTCTCCGTTCTCTAATCCGTCTCTCAAACCATCCAAAATGAATAAAAATATTATAAACGCTTTCCGTCAAATCTGCAACAATTAAATTATTTTGAATATCGCCTGTTCCTCCTGTTTTATTTGAGGAGCGTCATCGTCTCCTCCGAGGTGTCGCTGTAGCTGCGGATGTTGATATAGGCGTCCATGACCTGCCGGGCCATGAACTGCGTATTGGCACCGGCGCCGCCTCGTTCGACGACGACCGCGATGGCCACCTCGGGATTGTCAAAGGGACCGTAGCACATAAAAATACCGTCGTTCGTAATGCCCTCGCCCTTCTGGGCCGTTCCCGTCTTGCCGGCGATCTCCCAGGCGCAGTCGGCCCACCACTTGGCGTTGGCCTCGTTCACGGACCAGTCGTGCAGCACCTTGTACATGCCCTTGTGTATCGCGACCCAGTTGTAGTCGGCGGATACGATCTCGCTGAGGACCTCGGGATCGCGCTCATAGATCTTTTCGTTGTAGTCGAAGCTGCGCACGCTCTTGAGGATGGACGCGGAATGGCGCTGGCCGCCGTTGGCGACGGTCGCGCAGTACTCCGCGAGCTGCAGCGGAGTGAACACGGAGTCGGACTGACCGATGGCGGCCTGCATCGTATCACCGATTCGCCACTCGGTACCGGTGTAATCGGCGTGGTTGTATCGGTTGGACATGTTGCCCGTGGCCTCCACGAGCTCAATGCCCGTCGAGACCCCGAGGCCGAGGTCGTGGGCGTATTCGCCCATCGTGTCGACGCCGAGCTGCTCGCCGATGGTGTAGAAGAAGTAGTTGCACGAGTCGCGCAGGGCGTCGGTGACGTTGTTCTCGCCGTGGGTCAGATGCTCGTTGGGGTTCTTGCTCGCGCGCCAGATCCAGCATTCCGGCGCGTAGCCCTGGTCGGCGTACTTGGTGAAGACGCCCTGGCACTTGACCTTGAATTCGGTGTTGATCATGCCGGAATCCAGCGCAGCGATGGCCACGCAGGGCTTGAAGGTAGAGCCGGGCGCGTATGTGCCCATCAGCGCGCGGTTGAAGAGCGGCGCGTTCGGCCGGGCGAGATATTCGGCGTAGTCCTCGATGATCGTACGCACGTCGTAGGTCGGCCAGCTCGCGATCGCGAGCGGCTCGCCCGTGCGGGTGTTGACGACCACGATCGCCGCGCCCGTGATCTCATCCTTCATGTCCGGGTTATAGTCGCCGCGGCCGATGCCCTCCTCGCGCTCCTGCTTGCGGTCGGACACCATGATCTCCATGCCGTGGCTCAGGATCTTCTCGACCTGCTCCTGCAGGGCGAGGTCGATCGTCAAATAGATGTGGTTGCCCGGCTCCGGTTCCTCCTCGTACACGGTGGCGAGGATCGTGCCGGTCGGGCTGCGCGTCACGGTGGCTTTGCCGTCCTTGCCGTGCAGATAGGTCTCGAAGGTGTACTCCACCCCGTCCTTGCCGACCATGGCATCGTTGGCGTAGTTCAGCAGCGAGAAACGCTCGAACTCCTCCTGCGTCATAAGGCCGACATAGCCGAGCAGATGGGCGGCGTACTCAGTGCCGTAGTCGCGCACATAGGCACGCTCGACCTCGATGCCGGCGAGCTTGTTCTCCATGATGGAGCTGATGAGACCCATGCTCGCGTCCTCGACGAAGAGGTAGTCCGCCGTGTTGACGGCGTAGCGCACGTTGATCGAATAGCGCACGCCCGCGATGATGCGCATCTCCTCGGCGGTGTAGCTGTTGTCGATGTTGTAGCGCGTACGCATATAGCTCAGCAGCTCGACCGCAGTGGGGTTGACCGGAAGGCTGTCCGCCTTGTCGGCAAAATAGGCGTCGAGCATGGTCCGCTCGATGTCGGTCATATCCTTGTCGTATTCAAAGGGCGGCAGGGCGCTGATGGGCAGGTCGTCGTTGTAGTCGTCGCCGAAGCTCTGCACCATGCGCACGAGTTCCAGGATGACCTCGTTGGGGTCCGCGTTGGAGAAAAGCTTGACGTTGTCGACCTTGAGGTTGTAGCACTCCTTGTTGCTCACCAGCACGCGTCCGTAGCGGTCGAGAATGTTGCCGCGCGCCGCGGTGATGACGGTCTCTTCGCTCGTGATGCGTTCGGAGAGGCTGTAGTACTCCTCGCCCTGAATGATCTGCAGGTCGTAGAGGAAGTACATGTACAGGATCAGGATGACGGACATGATGATCGTCATCGCGGCCACACGGCCGGAGGAAACAAGTCTGTTCATTCAGTTACCTCGAATCCATGGGAAAAAACGCTGAGAAAGCTATTCGATCCACCGGGCGGGCGGCAGATAGGCCAGCGCCGAAAGCGGCAGGGACCAGAGCGTCTGAAGCAGGGCCGTCGAGACCATCGACAGGGAAAAGACGTCTGTCGCCGCAGTGTGCAGCATTTGCACAAGACCGGTGATGAGCAGGGCGGCCAGGGCCGCGCCCATGAAGGCGAAAAACCGCCGGTTGATGAAAAACTGGGAGATGAAGCCGGACACGAAGGCGAGTGCCGGGAACAGGATCGTGAAAAGCACGGTGTTCTCAATGAAGGCCATGTCCGCGAAAATGCCCATGACAAGCCCGAATACCGAGCCCCAGGTCGCACCCTCGAACATCCCGACGGCAACCGCCGCCGCCGGCAGCACCATCGGGCAGACGCCCAGGATGCGGAAGCGGTTGAGCAGCATGGTCTGCGCCAGCAGCGACAGGAACAGGTACAGCGCATAGCGCAGCACCCTCTTGCCATTGATGCGCGAGAGGATCAGCTTTTCGATTGTATTGGCAAGATGTTCCATGTCGGTCCTTCCGGCTCGTTATTCCACCACGTGATAATCCTTGATAATAAAGACCTGGACCAGCGAATCCAGATTGCAGCGCGGCTCCACGATTCCGTATTCGATCTGCCCGCCGGCTTCGTTCTGAACATTCGTGATCGTGCCGATCACGAGCCCCGCCGGAAAAGCGCCGCCGGAACCGGAGGTCAGCACCTCGTCACCGACGAAGATCTGCGCGCCGTCGGCCAGGAAGGTGAGCTTCGCGGTTTTGTTCTTCATAAGCCCGAACTCGCCCACCACCATGCCGGAGCTGCCCGTCGCGCCGACGAAGGCGCCGACGCTCATATCCACGTCGATCAGCGTGGAAACCGTAGCCCAGTTGGTGCCGAGCTCGGTCACCTGGCCGACCAGGATGCCCTCTTCGGTCAC
>JAEEKE010000126.1 GCA_016282255.1 Bacillota bacterium | reverse complement strand
GGATTGGCGGCGTAGGCATGTGGAACGATATCCTTTTCATAATGCTCCATCAGCTCGAGCCCGCTGAGCAGCAGCTCGTCCCGCTTCTGCTCACCGCAGTAGTTCTGCATTCCCTTCGCGATCGCCTCGTTCAGCTCCTTCCAGCTTATGCCGTTGACGGGATCACCGTAAAGCGGAGCATAGATGCGCTTCATCTCCGCCTCCGCCTGCGCCTCGTCGATCTCAACGAAAGCGTCCTCGCGGGAGGCGTACGCCGCCGCCTTGCGGCCCGCGTACGAACCCGTGGAAGCGGCATGACCGAAGCAGTTCGACGAGAATAGGGAATCGCCTGCGACGAACAGACCGGGGATATTGGTCATAAGGTCCCAGTCGTTCATGAAGCCGCCCGGCATTCCGAACAGCTGCCTTTCCTGCGGCAGGAACTCCGCGCTGGTCCAGCCCGTGCCGTAGCACTGAAGCACGTCCTTTTCGGGGTCGAAGCCGGCCTCGGTGAAATTGCGGTAGACCGGTACGTTCGTCTTTCCCTCCTGCCCCACCATCATGCCCCAGATCACCTTGCGTTCAAGCTCCGGCATGATGCTCAGGTCGGTATAGAATGGCAGCTTATAGCCCATCTTCGCCAGTTTCTCATATTCCAGCGTCTCGGGACCGTCGTAGGCGTATTTCGCCTTCTCGATGTTGCCGCCCTTGAGGAAATAGTCCTGACCCTCGGCGGGGCGGAAGCGCTCGCTGACGGTCTTTAGAATGTTTCCGTCACGGTCGGCATAGGGGATCTCTCTGCCCTCCGCATCCACCATCGAGGCGGGATACCAGGTGTTGTGGTTGTTGCCCGCGCTGTACGGCGGGAACGAACGCCCCGCGGCGGAGAACTCGGCCCGCACGGATTTTTCCATCATATTGAATTCCGCTCCGATGCGCCAGCCCATCGCGTGACCGTCACCGATGGTCTGAAGGGGACGGAACTCGCACAGCCCCGGGTGAGCGGATGAGAACAGCCATACCCGCGCCGGGCGGGACATCGCTATTATCATCGCCTTGCCGGAGAATACGTAGAATTCGCCGGTGCGCGTATGTACGCCGGTCGCACCGATGCATTTTCCGCCGACCTTGCCGTTCTCGGTCAAAAGCGATGTGACCATGACGCGGTCCACGATCTTAACGCCGAGCCGTTTAAGCTCCTTCTCCATCGCCGGCTTGAAGGTCGTGCCCCATATCCTTATAGTAAATTTGTTCTTATAATCATAGGCAAACATGAGCTTGGTCTTTTCGTCACGGAACTCGGCGCCCTTGAACTCGTCCTCCGTGTCCCGGATCTTGCCGCCCATCTTCTCGATCTCCTGAAGGTGATCCCAACCCTCGCGGCACTCTATATAATGAGAGATGCCGTTGTTAAAGCCGTCGTTGTCGTCCAGCATGGCCTTTACGAGCTCCTCCGGTGCAACTCCGGAGCAGGGATTGGTCGCCGCGCTCTCCCAGTGGTCGCAGCCCGAGCCGCCCGCGCCGGAGCGTTTGGTTGCGCCTTTCTCGACCAGTATGACGCTGCGGCCTTTCTTTGCCGCAGCGATCGCCGCCATACAGCCGGCTATGCCGCCTCCAAGCACGACCACGTCCGCCTGCAGCCGCGTCACCTCGTCTACCCTGGACGGATACGGCCATTTCATCGAACCGTTCATATTTATTATTCAGCCTCCTTCTTTGCGGCAGTTTTGTGTCACCTTCCGCCGCCGCATTAAGCCTAAACCCGGCCTTTCGGCTCCCGTTGTCTCGGTGTTGACTTCATTTTATCAAATCAAAACAAATTTTGCAATATCTTTTTGGGGCAATTTTATAAAATCTCTTGACAATTTTGCAAATTATGTTATTATAACAGTGTCATCTTCCATGCCTCGGCGCAGACATTACTCCAAACCGAAGGAGGGCGAACGGTCCAATGTACAAATACGTAGGCAAAAGGATACTCCTCACGATACCCGTTCTATTGGGCGCAATACTGCTGGTCTATGCGATCATGTATCTGACCCCCGGCGATCCCGGCACGCTGATACTGGGCATCACGGCCAAGCCGGAAGACATAGCGGCGCTCAACCACAAGCTGGGAGCGGATCAGCCGTTCTTCCAGCAATTCTTCAATTATTTAAAGAACATCTTCACCCGCTTCGATTTCGGCAATTCCTACCGAAGCGGAAAGCCCGTATTTGATTCGATATTGGCGAGGTTCCCCACCACGTTCAAGCTTGCGCTTATGAGCATGGTGCTCAGCTCCATTCTTGGGATAGCGCTCGGTATAGTTTCCGCAGTCAAGCAGTATTCGTGGCTGGATAATCTTCTGACCACGCTCGCGATGTTCTTCTCGGCAATGCCCGGTTTCTGGCTGGGGCTGATGCTGATGGTCATATTCGCGTTAAAGCTCGGAATACTGCCCTTCGGCGGCGTGGATTCATGGAAGGGCTACGTCCTGCCCGTGATAACGCTTTCGATTGGAGCCGCAGCCAGTCAGATGCGATTGACGCGATCGACCATGCTCGAGGCGATACGAACCGATTACGTCCGCACCGCAAAGAGCAAAGGCGCGCCGCCGAAGACGGTCATCTGGAAGCACGCGCTCCGCAACGCCCTGCTGCCGGTTGTAACTTCGATGGGCATGAATTTCGGCGCGAGCCTCGGCGGAGCGGTCATCATAGAGACCGTGTTCGGAGTGCCCGGGCTCGGCATGCTGATCGTGGAATCGATCCGTCAGAAGGATACGCCGATGGTGTTGGCGGCCACGCTCTTCCTCGCGGTCCTGTTCTGCCTGGTAATGCTCGTGGTGGACATACTCTACGCCTATATCGATCCGCGCATCAAGGCGAAATACAAGTCCTGATCGGAGGTGGCGGAAGTGAAAAAAAGCAAGAAAAACAGTCAGGTCAAGGAAGTATGGCGCCGTTTCAAAAAGAGCAGGACAGCCATGCTCGGCCTCGTTCTTTTATCCCTTGTGATCCTTATCGCGATCTTCGCCAACGTGATAGTTCCGTATGACAGGGCGATCGAGCAGAATTCGGCCGAAAGACTGCTTTCGCCATCGTGGAAGCATCTTTTCGGCACCGACGAGCTGGGGCGCGATCTGTTCGCAAGGGTCATTCACGGCTCACGCTACTCACTGCTTGTCGGTATTTCGACGAGCGTGTTTTCACTGATCATAGGCGGTCTTCTCGGCGCGATCGCGGCGTATTACGGCGGAGTGGTCGACAATGTGATCATGCGAATAACCGACGTTATCATGACCGTGCCGCCCATCCTTTTAAGCCTTGCCGTCGTGGCGGCGCTCGGAGCGAACCTTAGGAACCTGCTTATCGCGATAACCGTCTCCTGCGTGCCGAGCATGCTGCGCATGGTGCGCTCAACGGTGCTTAGCGTCGTCGATGAGGACTATATCGAGGCCGCGCGCTCCTACGGCTCGTCCGATATGCGCATCATTCTCAAGTACGTAATCCCCAACGCGCTCGGACCCATCATCGTTACCACAACGATGAACGTCGCGAACATGATACTTTCCGCGGCGGGCCTGTCCTTCCTGGGTCTCGGCGTGCAGCCCCCTTCCCCCGAATGGGGCGCGCTGCTGAGCTCCGCGGAGACCTATATGTTCACCGCTCCGCACCTTCTTTACATCCCCGGAGTGTTCATCGTTATCGCGGCGCTCGGATTCAATCTCGCGGGCGACGGCCTGAGGGACGCTCTCGATCCCAAGCTTAAGAATTAAGGAGGGCCAACAATGAGCGAACAGCTTTTGAAAGTGACCGATCTGAGGATCGATTACAAGACCGATCTTGAAACGGTACATGCCGTCAATGGCATAAGCTTCACTCTCGATAAGGGCGAAGTGCTCGGACTCGTCGGCGAGACCGGCGCGGGCAAAACGACTACGGCGCTGAGCATACTCGGCCTGCTGCCGGAGCGCACGGCGCGCATAAACGAGGGCACGATCGAGTTTGAAGGCAGGAATACGCTTGAGCTCTCAGAAAAAGAGATGCGAAAGATCAGGGGCGAGAAGATCTCAATGATCTTTCAGGACCCGATGACGGCGCTCAATCCCGTGCTGACTGTCGGCGATCAGATCATCGAATCCCTTCTTTTGCATAACGAAGGCCATTCCCGCGCGGAGCTGGAGGCCCGCGTTGAGGAGGTGCTTGAAATGGTCGGCATAATGCCTTCGCGCAAGAAAGAGTATCCGCATCAGTTCTCCGGCGGAATGAAGCAGAGGGTGGTCATCGCGATAGCCCTTGCCTGCAATCCGATGCTTTTGATCGCGGACGAACCGACCACCGCGCTTGACGTCACGATACAGGCGCAGGTGCTCGCCATGATGATGGATCTGAAGGAAAAGCTCGGCACGGCAATGATAATGATAACCCACGATCTCGGCATAGTGGCGCAAACCTGCGACAAGGTCGCCGTAATGTACGCCGGCGAGGTCATCGAATACGGCACAATGGAGGAGATCTTCAGCGGGGATAAGCACCACCCCTATACGGTCGGCTTGTTCAACTCCATACCAAACCTTGAGCTGGACGAAGACAGGCTCCATCCGATCGACGGCATGATGCCGGATCCCACGGACCTTCCTGAAGGATGCGCTTTCGCTCCCCGCTGCCCGCACTGCACGGAGGAATGCAAAAAGCGCCATCCCGACGAATACGGCGACGGCAGCCACAGGATACGTTGTCTTATGTTTGAAAAGGATAAGGAGGCGGAAGCATGAGCGGAAATCTAATTGAAATGCATGAGCTGACCAAGTTCTTCAAAATCAAAAAGGACGTGATGCTCCACGCCGTTGACGGGATCAGCCTCAATATTCGCGAGGGCGAAACTCTGGGCGTCGTCGGCGAATCCGGCTGCGGGAAATCGACGCTCGGCAGGACCGTGCTGCGTCTGCATGATCCGACCTCCGGCCAGATCCTGTTCGACGGAAGGGACATCACCCGCCTCAAGGGCAGGCAGCTTGCGGATATCCGTCAGCAGATGCAGATGATATTTCAGGATCCTTACTCAAGCCTGAATCCCCGTATGTCGGTGCAGGAGCTGATCGCCGAACCGCTTCTGGTTGCGGACGTCTGCAAGACCAAGAGCGAGGTGTACGAAAAAGTCGCCGACCTCATGGAAACCGTAGGCCTGGCCTCCCGTCTTTCCGGAGCATATCCACATGAGCTTGACGGAGGACGCAGGCAGCGCATAGGCGTCGCGAGGGCGCTTGCGCTGAACCCAAGGTTCATCGTGTGCGACGAGCCGGTATCGGCGCTGGACGTATCCATCCAGGCGCAGATACTCAACCTTCTGATGGATCAGCAGGAGGAGAGGAATCTGACCTATATGTTCATCACGCATGATCTCAGCGTCGTGCGCCACATCTCAAATCAGATCGCGGTAATGTATCTGGGTAAATGCGTGGAGTACTGCGAAAGCAAACAACTTTTCAAAAACCCCGTTCATCCCTACACCAAGGCGCTGCTTTCGGCGATCCCCGTTCCGTCCATCGAGATGAAGAACCGGAAACCGCAGCTTATAAAAGGCGAGGTCACCAATCCGATCAATCCCAAGCCCGGCTGCCGCTTCGCACCGCGCTGCCCCTACGCCACGGAAGCGTGTACGCAGGGTGATATCCCTCTTACCGAGATAGAGGGCGGCCACAGCGTCGCATGTGTCCGCGCTAAAGAACTATAATAAAAGAACTTTCGAGGAATGCTTATGAACAAACATCTTATGTCGGGCAACGAAGCCCTTGCGAGAGGTGCGTATGAAGCGGGCGTGAAGGTCGCTTCCGCATACCCGGGGACTCCGAGCACGGAGATCTTCGAGAACCTTCCGAACTATAAGGAAGCCCTTTACAGCGAATGGGCTCCCAATGAAAAGGTCGCGACCGAGGTGGCCTACGGCGCTTCGATCGCCGGTATGCGCAGCCTCTGCGCAATGAAGCACGTCGGCCTCAATGTGGCCGCGGATCCCGTTTTCACCGCCGCATACAACGGCGTGGGCGGCGGCTTCGTGATCGTTACAGCGGACGATCCCAGCATGCACAGCTCCCAGAACGAACAGGACAACCGCTATTACGCAAAGTCCGCCAAGCTCCCAATGCTCGAGCCCTCCGACTCGCAGGAATGCCTCGATTTCATGAAGGCCGCATACGATATCTCCGAGAGATTCGACGTTCCCGTGCTGCTTCGGACCACCACCCGCGTCGCCCACTCCAAGAGTATAGTATCGTTCGGTGAAAGGACCGAGCATCCCGTTCCGGAGTATAAGCGGAACCCGGCAAAGAACATCGCCTCCCCTGCAAACGCCGTTCGCAACCACGCGAAGCTCGAAGCCGCTTTTGTGGAGCTTGAGAAGTTCGCGAATGAGAGCGAACTCAACCGGGTCGAGATGAACGGCAATAAGATCGGCGTCGTCAGCGCCTCGATCGCCTATCAGTACGCGAAGGACGCCTTCCCGGAGGATACGAGCTTTTTGAAGCTCGGCATGACCAATCCGCTTCCGATGGAGCTCATCCGCGATTTCGCTTCAAAGGTAGAAAAGCTCTATATCATCGAGGAGCTCGAGCCCTTTATGGAGGATCAGATAAGAGCGGCGGGCATCGCCTGCGAGGGTAAGAAATACACCGGTCTGCTTTACGAGCTCAATCCCCAGCTCATCAAGGAGCGCGTGTTCGGTGAGAAGGCCGACGGCGTCGAGCTTGCCGTCAAGGCCGTCTCAAGGCCTCCCGCGCTCTGTCCCGGCTGCCCGCACAGGGGCTTCTTCTACACCATGAGCCGGCATAAGGATTTCGTCGTCGCCGGCGATATCGGCTGCTACACGCTCGGCGGCTCCGCTCCGCTCAGCGCGATCGACTCGGTCGTCTGCATGGGCGGCGGCTTCTCCGTGGCGATGGGTCTTGCAAAGGCGTTCGAGCTCAGCGGTCAGACCGATAAAAAGGTCTTCGGCATACTGGGAGATTCGACCTTCTTCCACAGCGGCATGACCGGCGCGGTCGAGATCGCATACAACAAGGGCAACGTCATCCCGATCGTGCTCGATAATTCGATAACCGGCATGACGGGCCATCAGGACAACCCCGGCAGCGGTTACACCCTCCAGGGCGATATCGCCGAAAAGGTCCGCATCGAGGACGTGCTCGCCGCGTACGGCTATAAGAACGTCATCATCGTCGATCCGCAGGACCTCAAGGCCATGGAAAAGGCCGTGCAGGACGCGCTCAAAAGCGATGTGCCCGCGGCGATAATCAGCCGCAGGCCCTGCATAATGATCAAGCGCATAAAGCACGACTTCGGCAAGTGCGAGGTCGACGCCGATAAGTGCATCGGCTGTAAGATGTGTCTGAAGGTCGGCTGCCCCGCAGTGACCGTCGAGAACAAAAAGGCAAGGATCGACCGTATCCAGTGCGTCGGCTGCACGGTCTGCGCGCAGGTCTGCCCAAAAGGCGCGATCTCAAGGAAGGAGTAAAACCATGGCTAATACTAAATCTGCCCTTTTGGTCGGCGTCGGCGGACAGGGCGCCATCCTCACCGCAAAGGTGCTTGTCAACGGCCTGATGAAGGCCGGTTTCGACGTCAAGATGAGCGAAGTCCACGGCATGAGCCAGCGCGGAGGCAGCGTTTCCACGCAGGTACACTGGGGTGAAAAGGTCAATTCCCCCGTCATCGGCAAAGGCGCCGCGGATATCATAGTCGCTTTTGAAAAGATGGAAGCGGTACGGTATTCCGATTATCTGAAGCCCGACGGAATAGTCGTTGTGAACGATTATGAGATGGCTTCCTCCAGCATAGCGGCCGGGCTCGCCGAGTACCCGGAAGGCTGCATCGAAGAACTCAGAAAGCATTTTACGACCTATTCGCTCAACGCCGCGGAGATCGCCGCATCCCTCGGCTCGTCCAAATGTATGAACATAGTCCTGTTCGGTTCGATGGTCAAAGCGCTCGGCATGGAGTCGATCGCCGACTGGGAAGCCGTTATACGTGAAATCGTCCCCGCTAAGTTCGCCGAGCTTAATATCGACGCTTACAGAGCCGGATACGGAGCGATAAACTGACTTTTCTCATATTGACCTCCATGGATGCGCAGATCACCTCTTTCCTGTTGGAAGAGGTGATCTGCTTTTGCTCATCATATTACAATACGGCAGAAACAATATTGCAGCGTCAAGTTTAAAAGGTCGGAAATCGCCTGTTCACTTCCAGCTTCGCAGAAAACGATAAAGCTTTCAAAAGAAGTCGGCAAACAAAAAGGAGGGCTTGAGCCGGCCCTACGATTTTATAAAAGTTCACTGTTTTTTAAAAAGCACTTTGACGGAATCTCTCAGGCGCTGGTGCTTGATCGTGGTCGCATCGAAGCGGACCGTTCTGAAAGCGAGCTGCATGATGGGTCCGGCGCAGGCGACACAAAGGATCGTTCCGAGCCCGACCGGGCCACCGAGCAGCCAGCCGATAAGCGTTGCCGAACCGAGGATAAAGATGCTGACGAGCCCGATCGGGATCCGCCTGATGCGTTTAGCGAAGCCGACAAGCAGCGTATCGCGCGGCCCGCAGCCGAGGGAAGCAATCATGTAGGTGTACTGCGTGTATGCAAGCACGATCAACCCGGCGAGCAGCACCGGGATCGATGCCCACAGCGATTGACACGGCGGCACCAGTTTTGTCCAGTTGAAGAAGTCGACGGCCTTACCCACCACTATGGCGTCGATGAACATGGCGATTCCGATCGGCTCTTTCATAAGGATATCGATCAGCAGGATCGTCAGGGACACCGCAATGGACGCAGTGCCGTAGAGAATGCCGAAGGTCTTTGAGAGGCCGAGGCTCAGAACGTCCCACGGCGCCGCGCCGATGTTGGCCTGGATGGTCAGATAGATGCCGAATCCGTTGACAAACAGGCTGACGATCGCGATCAGCATATTGAGAAGGATCGCTCCGGGCGTTCCGTTTTCCCGGAGGGTATGCAGTTTTTCGCTCACTCTTCCCACGAGGTTAATTGTACCCGAAAAAGTGCCGTTGTCAATGCCTTTTTTTCGGCTATTACAGTTTCATGATTTGCATCGTAGGTATTGCAGTACGGGTATGAAGCATGAATGATACGATACAAAAAAGCTGTTTGTTCATCATGTCCGAAACAGATCGGTTTTGTTCGTGCAGTTGCATGAAAAATGTGTGAAAATGTGTGAAAGAAACATACTGACACACGGTCATCGCAGGCGAAAGGTCGCAGGGTAAGCCTTAAAATGCTCAAAAACGGCGGTCTTTGCCGAATCAGAAAACTGAGCAGGTAACTGTAAAAATGCAGAAAAGCCCCGAAAAACCTGAGTTTTTCGGGGCTTTGGCACACTTGCCGGGATTCGAACCCGGGACCTTCCGCTTAGGAGCGAGATTGCATAATGTAATTATTATTCGTAATACAACATATTGTGTCTAATTTGAAACTAAATCAATATGTTGTGGTTGAATCGTGCGTATTATTCCTATTTTACGAAATCTTTGACGAAATGCGTGTCAGGCAGAAGGTCTCAGGTGCCAAATTGGGTGCCAAATCCCATTTTGGCTCCTGAAATTGCATCTCTTGCCTAAAAGCGCGCATGTGAAGCGGCAGCAGCATATCGATGCATAGATGCAGTACATAAATATGCACTGTTACTACCTTGAAACCATCGAACAAATCCTTTAGAATAAAATAGAATAGGCAGATGCTTTTGTTTTCCGGAACAAAAGGCTCTTCGGCGTGAAGGGAATCCCTCATAGCGATCGCTGCACTGTTCCCGTTGCAGTTGAAAAAGGAATGAAAAACCTTCTTGGATGGGTATGTCATGCTTGCATTCGTTCCGAAAACGTGCTATTATATACTCCGATAAATAATATCGAGAGGAAGAATTCCGGATGGACTACATCAAAGTATCAAAAGCCGCCGAAAAATGGGGCATCTCCACGCGCCGCGTGCGTTTGCTGTGCGCCGAGGGCAAGGTTCCCGGCGTGATCCGCAAGGGAAACCTTTACATGATCCCCGCCAACGCGCTGAAACCGCTAGACGGCCGCCGTACCCGCGCAGGTCTGCTCGCGGAGATCGACGTAAAACGCGAGCGGCTCAGCGAAATGCGTCCGCTGACAGCCGGCGAGGTCAAGCGCCTGCAGAATGAATTCATGATCGAATTCACCTACAACTCCACCGCCATCGAGGGCAACACATTGACGCTCAAGGAAACGGCGATGGTGCTCGAGGGCGTCACCATCGACCAAAAGCCGCTCAAGGATCACCTCGAGGCCGTCGGTCACAGGGACGCCTTCCTCTACATCGAGGACATCGCAAAAAAGGAAGTCCCGCTCAGCGAATTCGTCATCAAGAACATCCACTCCCTCGTGCTCATGGATAAGCCCGAGGACAAGGGCGTCTTCCGCCGGATCCCGGTGCACATCATGGGCGCGTACACCGAGCCGGTGCAGCCCTACCTGATCGAGCCGAAGCTCACCGAGCTGCTCGCCGTGGACGAGGAGCGCAAGGCGCACATGAACGCGATCGAGCGCATCGCCCGCTTCCACCTCGAATTCGAGGGCATACATCCGTTCATCGACGGCAACGGCAGGACCGGCCGCCTCATCATGAACCTCGACCTGATCCGCTGCGGTCTCCCCCCAATAAACGTCAAGTTCACCGACCGACGCAGGTATTACGACGCCTTCGACGCCTACTACCGCGATAACGACGCCTCCCCCATGACCGATCTGGTAGCGGAGTATGTGAATGAGAGGTTGGATATGTATTTGGAAATACTGTCCGAATGATCCTAAAGGCTATAACTATAGGAGATCATTATGGTGAGCACTCATCATAGCATTAGTGAAATCATATGAACACGTATCTTGCTCACATATCTACTGATGGCAGAGAACAAACCGTGCAGGAGCATCTTCAAGGGACAGCCTGCAAATCCAAGTTGTTTGCCGGCGCTTTTGGATGCGCTGAACAAGGTGAACTGATAGGTGCTTTGCATGATATTGGGAAATGCTCTGAAGAATTCCAACAAAGGCTTCGTGGCGGCTGTGTCGTTGACCACTCAACCGCTGGCGCATTTGAAAGTGCAAAGCTTAATCTGCTTTGGGCTGCGGAATGTATAGCTGGCCATCACGGTGGTTTGCCTGATTGTGGCAATCTAAGAATCGATCGTGAGGATAGTCCTACATTGTACGGCAGGATTTGGAAAGCTAAAAAGGGCTTGATTCCGCCATACCGTGCATTTGATGCAATTAACCGCGTAGCTGATCCCGCAGGATTCGGAAGAGACCGATTAACGGATTCGTTTATCATACGGATGCTTTATTCCTGCCTCGTGGATGCAGATTACCTCGACACGGAATCGTTCATGAGATACGGCGCCGTATCCCGTTCCGGATATGATGATCTTGGTACGCTCTTAATCAAGCTGAAAAAGCATATTGATCCCTGGCTCAAGCCAAATAATGAGTTAAACAAACTCCGCTGCAATGTTCTGAAGGCTTGCATTGAAGAAGGTCAACATGAAAGAGGCTTGTTTTCGCTGACGGTTCCGACTGGTGGAGGAAAAACCGTTTCTTCTCTCGCGTTCGCCTTGGAGCATGCAATTAAAAATGGACTTGACCGCTTGATATATGTAATCCCATACACATCAATAATCGAACAAACTGCGGATGTTTTCAGAAAAATACTTGGCGAGAATAATGTTGTCGAGCATCACTCCGGAGCAGCTATTGAAGTACCGGAAGGAGCGGACTCGTTAACAAAAGGAAATAAACCGATTTATGATCAGTATGCAATGATGGCTCTTTTTAACATGACACCTGATCCGTTAATTGGTTATCATGAGCTACCTCAACGTGGAACAGAAGGGAGAATAGATGGTGGCTTTATCGAGAAGCTTACAGAACGGTATGAACAATACATAGCATTGTTAGAACATCACTTTGGAGATATGTACAAAAAGTGCAGAGATATTGATCGAGCGCTTTGGGTTTATGGGCATTTATGCAAAGATAAGGAGAAAAAATGCTCGAACTAACCGGCACCTACGCCACTGCAATAATCTACACCGACGTTCTCGAGCCCTCTGCGGAGGGCCAAATCCGCGCGCTCTGCGATCAGCCGTTCACGGCGGGAGCGAAGATCCGCATAATGCCGGACGTGCACACGGGCAAGGGCTGCACCATCGGCACGACCATGACGGTCGGCGATTACGTCGTTCCGAACCTCGTCGGCGTCGACATCGGCTGCGGCATGGACGTCGTGCGCCTTGAGGAGAAGCGCGTCAACCTGCCCGAGCTCGATTCGTTCATCCGCAAAAACATCCCCCACGGGCGCGACGTGCGCGAAAGGCCGCACCGCGGGCACGGGCGCATCGATATCAACGAGCTCAACTGCATCAAAAGGGTCGACACGCGCCGCGCGAAGGAGAGCCTCGGCACGCTCGGCGGCGGCAACCACTTTATCGAGGTCGACCGCGACGACGAGGAGAACCTCTACCTCGTCATCCACACCGGCAGCCGCAACCTCGGTCTGCAGGTCGCGGAGCACTACCAGAACAATGCCTATACGAACGTCGGCGGCAGAAAGCAGACGGAGATACCCTTCGAGCTCGCGTACCTGACCGGCTCCGACCGTGACAGCTACCTTGAGGATATGGCGCTGATGCAGCGCTTCGCCGCGCTCAACCGGCAGATCATCAAGGAGTGCATACTGGACGCGCTCAAGCTGCACGAGGCGGAGTTCTTCACAACGATCCACAACTATATCGACCTCGACCACATGATACTTAGAAAGGGCGCGGTATCGGCGCGCGAGGGCGAAAGGCTTTTGATCCCGCTCAACATGCGCGACGGGGCGCTGATCTGTATCGGAAAGGGCAACGACGAATGGAACCAGAGCGCTCCCCACGGCGCGGGCAGGCTTTACAGCCGCACGCAGGCTGAGCAAAGCTTCACCCTCGCCGATTTTAAAAAGAGCATGGAGGGCATCTTCACAAGCTCCGTCGGCGCGGACACGCTCGACGAATGCCCGATGGCCTACAAGGACCCGCAGACGATCATCGATGCGATCGGCGATACCGTCAGCATCGAAAAGCAGATCCGCCCGATCTACAACTTCAAATCGAGCGACAGGTTTTACAGCAAGAAGAGAGGCTGAGATGTCAAAGCTTTTCCTTTCCAAATCCAAATACTGCCAGCTCAGGCAGTGCCCGAAGCTTGCGTGGCTTTCGAAGTACAAGCCCGAGGAGCAGGCGATAACGCCCGATCTGCAGGCGCGGTTCGACGCAGGAAACGAGATCGGCGACCTCGCGATGGGGCTCTTCGGAGATTTCGTCGAAGTCACGGTTAAGCACGGCGAAAAGCTTGACCTCACCCGCATGATAGAGCGGACGAAGGAGGAGATGGATCGCGGGATGGAGGTCATCTGCGAGGCTTCGTTCTCCTACGACGGGCTCTACTGCGCCGTCGATATCCTCAAGAAGGAGAACGGCGGCTGGGCTATCTACGAAGTCAAGAGCTCGACTCACGCGAACAAGGACGTGTACGCCGCGGACGTCGCCTACCAGAAATACGTTCTCGCGCACTGCGGCGTGAACGTGACGGGCACTTACGTCGTCATCATCAACAACGAGTACGTATTCGAAGGCACGCTCGATTTAAACGGGCTTTTCCGCATTGAGGACGTTTCAAAAGCAGTCGAGTCCGAGAGCCAAGAGATAGAGCGCGTGCTCGCCCTAGGGGAAAAATACCTTCTCTCCCCCGCCGAGCCGGATATCGACCTCTCCGAGGCCTGCAATCATCCGTACGCCTGCCCTTATTGGGAATACTGTACGCGAGGCCTTCCCAAGCCGAACGTGTTCGACCTCTATCGGATGGACTTTGCGACGAAGATAAGGTATTATCTCTCCGGGGCGGTTTCGTACCGGGAGGTGTGGGATCACAACACGGTCGCGAACCGGAAGCAGATAATGCAGATGGACTTCGCGCTTCACGACCGCGGGGACTATATCGACCGGGAGGGAATTCGGGATTTTCTCTCGCAGCTTTCATACCCGCTGTATTTCCTCGACTTCGAGACGGTGCAGTACGCCGTTCCGCGATACGTCGGGACGAAGCCGTTTCAGCAGATACCGTTCCAGTACTCGCTCCACTATATAGAGCGCGAGGGCGGGGAGCTAAAGCACCGCGAGTTCCTTGCCGAGGCGGGAACGGACCCGCGGAGGGCGATCGCGGAGCGGCTTTGCGAGGATATCCCCTTGGGCGTCTGCGTGACGGCGTACAACAAGAGCTTTGAGTGTGGTCGGATAAAAGATCTCGCAGAGCTGTTCCCCGACTTAGCGGAGCATCTTCTCGATATTCGCGGGAACATAGTCGATCTGATCACGCCTTTCCAATCGGGTCTTTACTACAACCGCGCGATGGGCGGAAGCTTTTCAATAAAGTCCGTGCTGCCCGCGCTGTTCCCGGACGATCCGACGCTCGATTATCACAACCTCGAGGACATTCATAACGGCTCCGAGGCGATGAGCGCCTTCCCCGCGATGGAGCATATGCGGCCGGATGAGCTCGAGCGCACGCGCAGGAATCTTCTCAAATACTGCGAACTCGACACCTACGCTATGGTAAAGGTGTGGGAGAAGCTGAAAGGAGCTGCGAAGTAAATAGCATAGTGATTGCTGCCCGGAGGAAAACCTTCGGGCTTTTTGTGTCCCGAAAAAGTCCCATGCCATGTGCTGATATTGGCGCATGGAGGTGGACCGATGAACAGGCGTAAACGAAAAGCTTTATTGAAGATGGCTGTCGACGGCTCGAATGACTATATGGATAAGCTTGTTATCACCGTCAGGTTTCATCCGGTTTTCGTGTCGGATCTTCTGCCGCTCAATTTCTATGATTACTTTTATGAGTATTATGAATGCAGCGCTCAGTTCGAAAAGGCGGAAGCATTCTTCTACCATATAGTATGGGAAGTGTTTAACGAGTATGGTTTCATTTGTTGGAATGCCGGAGACAGCCTGCATGAAAGCATCATGGACGCCGAATTCAAGTACCGTTTTAAAAAACCTGCTTCGGTTTGTGATGATCAGAGAGAAGATGTTTATGATGAATCCCTTTGCGCAAAACAGTATAAAAGAACAAGAGCCAAAGTGCATCATCGTCGGCAAAATGCGGGTAAAAACATACGAAGAAGCGGAAGAATTGATAAGGCAATGGCTGAATGGCGAAAAGCGAAAATGGAAAAGTTTAATCATATTGGAAATGCCGAGGAAGAAGTGTTGGACCATGAAAAGAGAAATGCCAATAAGAATAAGCGAGTATGACCACCTTACTTTTGATCATACGAAACGGGGCTGCGATCGACGCATGCCCCGTTTTTGCCGCATCGTTTATGGTATCCTTACGGCACAACAAACGAAGGAGACGGGATCATGCTTTACTATCAGTTTACTGGAAAGCTCAGGGACAGCGATACGGCAAACAGCCTGCAGTCAAGGCAGGAACGCCGCGAGGCAGCGATCGGCCTCAGTGATATGACCGAAAAGTATTCGGAAGGTCTCGACGACGGTTCCTTCTGGTTCGTTTCGAACGTGCGCGGTGCGGAGGTGACCTGCGGCGTCATCGGCTGCGGAAGGCTCGATATTGCGGGCCGTGCCAAGTGCTTCTTCTCCGGGATAGGTCTCGACGCGGACTACGGCGTCTCCCGATCCGTGACCTTTAGAAAAATGCTGGAAATGCTCGAAAAGGCAGAGCGGGAAGATTACATAGGCGACAGCTCCGACGTTCTGTCGCGCTTCGGAATAAAGGACATGGACGGCAGCGTTCTCAGGCGCATGATGATTCGCGATGGGATGATAAACGATTGCATGAAACAGGAAAAACTCTATGAAGCGGCCCGCCGCGGTCTTGCTATCGACACCCTTGCGCCGGAGCTGGACAGGATATTTGCCGGTGCCGACGGCGAAAAGCATTACGGGCATCCGGTGCATTATCTTGTCGAAGCCGACAGCGACGCCACCGCGCTGAATGCGATGAACATTCTCCTGAGCGCGCTTTATATGAATGGAAGGGTGCAGAGCCGCTGCTTCTTCGAGATCGACAGCACCGCCGGGAGGATAAGGACTGACGATATCAAAAACGTTTACGAAGCCGCGACAGGAGGGGCATTCGTGATCTCGCTAATCAACGATTGGTGCGAAAACGGGGACGAGCTTGAGTCCTTCGGCGAGGATACTTTCGACGCATTATGCCGCGAGGTGCAGGCCTACGGCAACAGGATCCTGTTCATATTCCGGGTTCCGCGGGAATGCACCGCCATCAAGAAAAGGCTCGCGGAATACATGGGCGGCTTGACCTTCGTCGAGCTCAAGGAGGACGACGTCGGTATCGAAGAAGCGAAGAACTGGCTCGATGCGAAGGCCAAGGAGCGCGGCATCGGCGCAGACGAAATGCTCTTTGCGCAGCTTGATCCCCAAAAGACCTATACCGCCACCGAGCTTGGCAGGATCTATGACCGCTGGTACAATACGAAGCTCAAAACCGTGATCTATCCGCAGTACTGCTGCTTTTCAGAGTGCAAGATCAAACAGGAAAAGGAAAAGCAGAAGGGCGACGCTTATAACGAACTCGCCTCGATGATCGGCCTTGCGGAGGCGAAAACCGTGATCGACAAGGCGCTGAACTTCTATAAACTTCAACGTATCTATAAGGATCGCGGCATCGATCAGGCGCGGCCGGCGATGCACATGGTATTCACCGGCAATCCCGGTACGGCGAAGACGACCGTCGCCCGCCTGTTCGCCCGCATAATGAAGGAGAACGAGCTCCTCTCCCGCGGGCATCTCGTGGAGGTCGGCAGGGGCGATCTTGTCGGCAGGTTCGTGGGATGGACGGCAAAGACGGTCGAAGCGAAGTTCCGCGAGGCGGACGGCGGCGTGTTGTTCATAGACGAGGCGTATTCACTTGTCGACGACCGCGACGGCTGCTTCGGCGACGAGGCGATCAACACCATCGTCCAACAGATGGAAAACCGCCGTGACAGCCTGGTAGTCATATTCGCGGGCTATCCGGACAAGATGGAAGGCTTCCTCAATAAGAATCCCGGCCTCAGATCGCGCATCGCGTTCCACGTTCCGTTCAATGATTATTCGGCGACAGAGCTCTGCGATATCGCGAGGCATATCGGCAAAAGCAAGGGACTCACCATCTCCGATGAGGCTGCGCTGAAGTTCGAGAGAGTTTTTGAAGCCGCCAAGCTTTCACCCGATTTCGGCAACGGCCGCTACGTCCGCAATCTCCTCGAAAAGACCGAGATGAATATGGCAGGCCGTCTTCTCGCGATCGATCCCGCCGCGATGACCGCCGAGGCCCTGACGCTGATAATGCCTGAGGACATCGAAGTGCCGGTTATGAAAACTGAAAAGCGCGAAAAACGGATCGGGTTCGGTGCGTGATACAAAAAGTTCAAATAGAAAACGGACGCATAGAATGATAACCGAAAAGGACTAATATGCCAAGCTTGATCACCCTAAAAATGACAGTTTGGATGCTAAAATTCTACGAAAGATATGAACAATAATTTGCACTGACTATCCGCCAGGGCGCCTGGCAGGGTGCCAAAATGGGTGCCAAAACGGCTTTTTGAGGCTGTTGTCGAGTGCATGAAAGAAAGATGTAAAAGAAAAATCCTTGATAATCAAGGATTTTTTCTGGCACACTTGCCGGGATTCGAACCCGGGACCTTCCGCTTAGGAGTAGTCGAAAATACAGTTTCAAAAAAACCAAGCAACTGTTGAATTTTTCTTATATTCACTGGTTTTTTGAAAGCAGCAAACCTGATCAAACTGTTCATTCTGTCCGGATTTTCGCACATTTGTAAAGTAAGTATGTGTGAAAAATGTGTGAAAGTCAGAAACCTGTTCACACATTTTTGCGTGTATCCGATGCGAAGCGTTAGTCTAAGATCTTGCCGTCGCGGGAGATCGTAACAACCTGCCACGGGATGAATTTACCGCTGTTTCTGAGTGCATTTTCCGCCGCTCTCTGGAGACCGCCGCAGCACGGAACCTCCATGCGGACGATGGTCACGCTCTTGATATCGTTATTCCGGATGATCTCCGTCAACTTCTCGGAATAGTCCACTGCATCCAGCTTGGGGCATCCGATGATCGTAACCTTGCCGCGCATGAACTCCTCATGCATGTTGGCGTAAGCGTAAGCTGTACAATCCGCTGCGATCAGCAACTTTGCTCCGTTAAAGAAGGGAGCCTCAGTCGGCACCAGTTTGATCTGACAGGGACACTGGGCCAGGCGGGAAACCGGCTTACTCACGTTCGCGGGAGTGCTTTCCGCTTCGTTCTGTTTAAACTGCATCATTCTTGATCCGGGGCAGCCGCCCTCATGGTGTTCGTGATTCATTTCGTTCATCGTCTTTCTCTCCTTCGCTGCTTTCACTGCTGATTCATCGTATTCCGGAGCCTCACGCTCTTCAAAAGTGATCGCACCGGTCGGACATCCCGGAAGGCAGTCACCGAAGCCATCACAGAAGTTCTCCCGCATGAGCTTC
>JAEEKE010000125.1 GCA_016282255.1 Bacillota bacterium | reverse complement strand
GACGGCATCGCAAAGGCCCACGGCCTGCGCAACTGCGTTGCAAACGAAATGCTCGAACTTGCGGACGGCAGCGTGGGCATCGCCCAGAACCTCGAGGACGAGGTCGTTTCCATCGCCGTCCTTTCCGACACCGCGGATATCCACGAGGGCACCGAGGTGCATCGCACGGGCAAGGTCGTTTCCGTTCCCGTCGGCGAGTGCATGCTCGGCAGGATCGTGAACGCGCTCGGCAGCCCGATCGACGGCAAGGGCCCCGTGAACAACACGGAGGAGCGCCCGATCGAGTCGCCCTCGCCGGGCATCATCCGCAGGAAGAGCGTTTCCGTGCCTCTTCAGACCGGCATCAAGGCCATCGACAGCATGATCCCGATCGGCAGGGGCCAGCGTGAGCTCATCATCGGCGACCGCCAGACCGGCAAAACCGCCATCGCGGTCGATACCATCATCAATCAGCGCGGCAAGGACGTCATCTGCATCTACGTCGCGATCGGCCAGAAATCGAGCTCCGTCGCTCAGATCGCCGACCGCCTCGCGAACGCCGGCGCGCTCGAATACACCACCATAGTTTCCGCCTCCGCTTCGGAAAGCTCCTGCCTGCAGTACATCGCGCCGTATTCCGGCTGCGCGATGGCCGAGTATTTCCGCGAGAAGGGCAGGGACGTGCTGATCGTCTACGACGACCTCTCCAAGCACGCCGTCGCCTACCGCGCGCTCTCCCTGCTGATCCGCCGCCCTCCGGGACGCGAGGCGTACCCCGGCGACGTCTTCTACCTCCACTCCCGTCTGCTCGAGCGCGCGGCCTGCGTCGCGCCCGAATACGGCGGCGGCTCCATCACCGCGCTGCCGATCATCGAGACCCAGGCGGGCGACGTCTCGGCCTATATCCCCACCAACGTCATCTCCATCACCGACGGGCAGATCTTCCTTGAGACCGAGCTCTTCCACGCGGGCATCATGCCGGCCATCAACCCCGGCATCTCCGTCTCCCGTATCGGCGGCAGCGCGCAGCTCAAGCCCATGAAGAAGGTCTCGGGCGAGCTCAAGCTCCTCTACTCCCAGTACCGCGAGCTGGCCGCCTTCGCGCAGTTCGGCAGCGATCTGGACGCCGACACCAGGGCAAGGCTCGACCTCGGCGACCGCATAGTGGAGGTCCTCAAGCAAAAGCGCAATTCGCCGCTCTCCGTCGGCTGCCAGACCGCGATCATCTACGCCGTCACCAAGGGGTACTTAAACGAGATCCCGCCCGCAAAGGTCGGCGAATACGAGACGGCGCTCTATGAGTTCCTGAAGACGAACTACGCTCCCCTGCTCGACCGCTTCGATCAGGGCAGGTTCGACGACGCGGACGTCGAGGAGCTCAAGAAGGCCCTTACCGAAATGAACAAGGGCTTCCGCGCCGTGTAAGGCTTTTGAAGGCAAGACCAAACTGACCGGAGAATAAGATGAGCGCAAATATCAAGCGACTCAAAGCAAGAATAAAGAGCGTGGATTCGACGCTGCATCTGACCAAGGCGATGCAGCTCGTCGCCGCGGGCAAGATCCGCAAGGCGACCGAACAGCTCGCTTCCTCGCGCCGCTACTGCGAGGCGATGCGCACCGTGATAGGCGCGCTCGCAAAGAGCACCGAATGCGCATCTTCGCCCTACGTCCGCGGCTGGGAGGGGGACAAGGCCCCCGAGAACGGCAGGGACGTGCTGATCGTGATCGCGGGCGACCGCGGGCTGGCCGGCGGCTACAACGCCAACGCCTTCCGCCTGGCGGACACCGTCCCCTCCGATGAGATCATCCCGATCGGCCGCCGCTCGATCGAGCGCGTCGTCAACCGCTTCCCCGAAAAGCTCTCCCGCCTCGGCTCCCTGCCGACCGAGGGCTTCAAGCCGGAGGACAGCAAGGCGATCGCCGAGGATCTGGCCGCCCGTTTCCTCTCGGGCGAGGTCAAGAGGATCCGCATCGTTTCCACCACCTACGTCACCATCATGACGCAGACCGCCGTGCTCTCGACCCTGCTGCCGCTGAATGAATGCGTGCTGCCCGAATCGAGGCGCATGGGCTTCAAGGCCATGAAGGCGGACGGGGCGGATATCGTCGGCGAGGGGACAGGGTACATGGAGTTCGAGCCCGACCCCGCGGCGGTGCTCGCCGTGGCCGTGCCCGAATACCTCTCCTCGCTGCTCTTCGGCCTTGTGCGCGAGAGCTTCGCGAGCGAGATCGCCGCAAGGCGCGTGGCGATGGACGCCGCCACCAAGAACGGCGTCGTAATGAAGGACGACCTGAGCCTGCAGTACAACCGCGCGCGCCAGGGCGCGATCACGCAGGAGATCGTGGAGATCGTGGCCGGCTCGGGCAAATAACAAAACCGCATAAAAAACTGCAATAAACCGTACAGGAGCGGAAGCAAATGAACGAAAATACGGAAAACAAAACCAATATGGGCGTCGTGGCGCAGGTCATCGGACCCGTCGTCGACGTTCGGTTCCCCGCAGGCCACCTGCCCGCGATCCACAACGAGCTCAACATGAGGGTCGGCGAAAAGATGCTGACCGTCGAGGTCGCGCAGCATATCGGCGGCAACACCGCCCGCTGCATCGCGATGGAATCCACCGACGGCCTCAAGCGCGGCGAGCTCGTGGAGGACCTCGGCAAGTCCATAACCGTTCCGGTCGGCAAACAGACGCTCGGCCGCATCTTCAACGTGCTCGGCGATCCCGTGGACGAGATGCCCGCGCCCGAGGGCTGCGAGCAGTGGACGATCCACCGCCCCGCGCCCGCCTATGAGGAGCTCTCCGCCGCGACCGAGATCTTCGAGACAGGCATCAAGGTCATCGACCTGATCTGCCCCTACGCCAAGGGCGGCAAGATCGGCCTGTTCGGCGGCGCCGGCGT
>JAEEKE010000124.1 GCA_016282255.1 Bacillota bacterium | reverse complement strand
GCGTCTCAAAAGAGGAGATTTTTGTGTCCGGCAAGGCAAAAAGCGCAGGAATACTCGGAGCGTCTTCCGAGCATTTTTAACGCAGCCGGGCGCGAAAAGATCCCTTTTGAGGCTGTTTATCCTTATGCGGATACGCCGAAAGGGGCTCCGTTTTGGTGTTTTGGGAAATGGGACGTGCACCATTGGTGCAGCATTTCGCCTCGATCACTCATTCTTCAATATCCTTGCCATGTCCTCGGGCATGGGGGAGGAGATATCGAGCCTTTCCCCGGTGATCGGGTGAATGAAACGAAGCCTGTATGAGTGCAGCGCGGGGCGGGCGATCAGCGCCCGGTCCTCGGTGCCGTAGAGCCAGTCCCCGGCGAGGGGATGGGCGAGCGCCGCGCAGTGCACGCGTATCTGATGCGTGCGGCCGGTCAGCAGGCGGAAGCGCACCAGCGAGAACACGCGCCCGTCCGGGCGGGAAGCTTCCGAGAGCACCTCATAGTCCGTGACCGCTTTGCTCCCCGAAGCGCTTATCTCGCGCTTGATCGCGCTGCCCTCCGCCCGCGCGATCGGCAGGTCGATGCGGCCCGTTTTTTCGGCAAAAACGCCCTCGCAGACGCCGAGATAGTACCGTTCGTTGGCCCCGGTGTGAAGGTCCTTTATCATCAGCCCGTGCATATGCCCGTGCTTCGCGATCGGCATAACGCCGGTGGTGCCGCGGTCGAGGCGGCTGACCGGATGGAAGAGCCCCGTTTTCCCGAAATAGGCGTCGACCGCCTCCTCCACCGAGGGCGAGTCGTCGTACTTTGACGAATGTGCGCCGCAGCCGGCGGGCTTGTCGATGATCAAAAGATCCTCGTCTTCAAAGAGGATGGGGAAGGGCAGGGGGACGCGGCCCTCTTCCGCCGGGCTTTCGCCGACCGCCGCAGAGACCTCGTCGCCCTCGCGCGTAAGCTCGTTCGTGCGTGCAGGGACGCCGTTTTTGAAGATCCCGCCCGACGCTTTCAGCCGCGCGATCAGCGAGGAGGAGAGCATGAGCCCCCTTCTCAGCGCCGCCGCGACGCTTTTGCCCGCAAGCTCGCTTGAAATTGTGACGGAAACGATCCTCATGCCTATAATATAAGCCGCCCGGCCCGGGATTGCAAGAGCACTCTGTTATTTTTCGCTCCGCTGTGATATAATCAGAGGGATAAATCCATTGGAGGTCCCTTTCATGAAGACTTACGAACGCTTTTTGAACTACGTCGTCGTCCACACCGCTTCGAGCGACGTGAGCGATTCCGTCCCGACCACGGCCCGGCAGTTCGACCTCGCCCGCATGCTCGTTGACGAGCTGCACGCGATCGGCGTCGAAAACGCCCGCGTCGACGATAAATGCTACGTCTACGCCTCGCTCCCCGCGACGCCGGGCTGCGAGAACGCGCCGGCGCTCGGCTTCATCGCGCATATGGACACCGTGCCCGATTTCTCGGGCGAGAACGTCAAGCCCCGCATCATAGAGAACTACGACGGCGGCGAGGTCGTGCTAGGCACGAGCGGACGCACCCTTTCACCCGAAAAGCTGCCGCATCTGCCGCTTTTAAAGGGCAAAACGCTGATCGTGACCGACGGCACCACAGTGCTCGGCGGCGACGACAAGGCGGGCGTGGCGGAGATCATGACCGCTGTTGAGACCGTCATAAAGGAAGGTCGTCCGCACGGGAAGCTGTGCATCGGCTTCACGCCCGATGAGGAGGTCGGCTCCGGCGCGGATCATTTCGACGTCAAGGCGTTCGGCGCGGACTTCGCCTACACCGTCGACGGCGGCGCCGAGGGCGAGATCGAATACGAAAACTTCAACGCCGCGGCCGCGAAGATCACGATCAACGGCTTCAACATCCATCCCGGCGACAGCAAGAACAAGATGATAAACGCCCTGCTCGTCGCGATGGAGCTCAACTCCATGCTGCCCGACGAAACGCCCCGCAACACCGAGGGCTACGAGGGCTTCTTCCACCTGACCGACTTCTCCGGCAGCGTCGAAAAGGCGGAGATGAGCTATATCTTAAGGGACCATTCCTCCGAGATCATGACCGCGCGCAAGGCGACATTGACCCATGCCGTCAAGCTCCTCAACGAAAAATACGGCGAGGGCACGGCCGAGCTCAACCTCCGCGACCAGTACCTCAACATGGCCGAGAAGATCCGCCCCTGCATGCACCTGATCGATAACGCGGTCGAGGCGGCAAAGGAGCTTGGCCTCACGCCCAGAGTGCAGCCCATCCGCGGCGGCACCGACGGCGCAAGGCTCTCCTTCATGGGCCTGCCCTGCCCGAACCTCGGCACCGGCGATTTCGCCTGCCACGGCCCCTATGAGCACGTTACGGTCGAGGGCATGGAGAAATGCACCGAGATGGTGCTGAAGCTGATCGAGAAGTATGCGGCGATGAGGAAATAAGCGCTAAAACCCCGCTCACGCTCGATTCTCGATTGATTTTACAGCAGGACTGTTTTATAATCGAAGGGATATAAAAGCAAAGGAAGTGCAGCTATGCTCAATTTTACCATAGGCCCCGTAATGTCATCCGATGAGATCGTCGAGGTCGCCAATCATTCCACCCCGTATTTCAGGACGCCGGAGTTCTCCGAGCTGATGCTCGAGAACGAAAAGCTGATGCTCGAATTCATGCACGCGCCCGCGAACAGCCGCTGCGTCTTCCTGACCTCTTCCGGCACCGGCGCGATGGAATCGATGGTGATGAACATCCTTTCGGATCACGATAAGGTCATCGTCATCAACGGCGGCAGCTTCGGCCAGCGCTTCGCCGACCTCTGCAGCCTGCACCGCCGCGAACATACCGTGATAAAGCTCCCGTTCGGGCATAAGCTCACGAAGGAGCACCTTGCGCCCTTTGCGGGTGCGGGCTACACCGCGCTGCTCGTCAATATGCACGAGACCTCGTCCGGCGTGCTCTACGATATGCCGATGATCGCGGAGTTCTGCAGGCAGAACGGTATAATGCTGCTCGTGGACGCGATCAGCGCGTTCATCGCCGACGAGATCGATATGGCCTCGCTCGGCGCCGCGGCGATCATCACCGGTTCCCAGAAGGCGCTTGCCGTTCAGCCCGGCGTCGCCGTCGTCGTGCTCGCGCCCGAAGCGCTCGAAAGGATCGAACGGAATCCCGAGGTATGCATGTATCTCAGCCTTAAGGACGCGCTCAGGAACGCCGAGCGCGGGCAGACGCCCTTCACCCCCGCGGTCACGACCCTGCTTCAGATCCATAAAAGGCTCACGGGCATCAAGGAAAACGGCGGGCTTGAGCAGGAGCACGCGCATATCGCCAAGCTTGCCGCTGAATTCCGCGCGGCTGCCGCCGAGCTGCCGTTCGACTTCGTTTCCGAAGCCATGTCCAACGCCGTCACCGCGCTGCATCCGAGAAAGAACAACGCCAAAGAGATCGTGCGCATCATGAAGGACCGCTACGGCATCTGGATCTGCCCCAACGGCGGCGAGTATGCCGACAGCGTGTTCCGCATCGGACATATCGGGCACATCACCGATGAGGACAACGCCCTGCTTATAGCGCGCTTCCGCGAACTAAACGAAGAAGGGATACTTTAACAGTTTGCGCCTGAATGAAAGGATCGAATATGATCAAAGTCATCACCTACGGCACATACGACCTGCTGCATTACGGGCATATCCGCCTGCTTGAAAGAGCCAAGGCGCTGGGCGATTATCTGATCGTCGGCGTCACGAGCGACGACTACGACAAGACCCGCGGCAAGATCAACAACCAGCAGTCCCTTATGGAAAGGGTCGCCGCCGTCAAGGCCACGGGCCTTGCGGACGAGATCATTGCCGAGGAGTACGAGGGCCAGAAGATCGACGATATCCGCCGCTACGGAGTGGATATCTTCGCGATCGGCTCCGACTGGACGGGCAAGTTCGACTATCTCAACGAGTTCTGCAAGGTGATCTACCTTCCCAGGACCGAGGGGATCTCGAGCTCCGAGCTGCGCGCCGAGAAGCGCAAGCTGACGGTCGGCACCGTCGGCAGTCTCGGCAGCATAAACAAATTCATAAAGGAGGTCGGCTTCGTCAACGGCGTCGAGTACAGGGAGTGCGGCAGCGAGCTTGAAGGCGTGGACGCGGTGTACGTCGCGACCCATCCCGAAAAGCATTACGAGGACATCAGCCATGCGCTGGAGCTCGGCAAGCACGTTATCTCCGAATCCCCGATCGTGCTGAGAAGGGACCGCTTCGACGAGCTCACAAAGCTCGCGAAGGAGAAGGGCCTCATCCTTTCCGAGGCCATCAAGACCGCCTATTCCACCGCCTATTCCCGCCTTCTCGTCGTCGCTAAAAGCGGCAGGATAGGCGATATAGTCTCGGTGGACGCGACCTGCACGAGCCTTGCCTCGCGCATCGACGAGCCGGACACGGATCTCGGCATCATCCAGAACAGCATCTGCGCCTGGGGCCCGACGGCGATGCTGCCGGTATTCCAGCTGCTCGGGACGGAGTACAGGGAAAAACATATCGTTTCGAGGATCGTGGACGCCGAGAACCGGTTCGACGGCTTTACCAAGATCGATTTCATCTACGATCACGCCGTCGCCTCCGTCAAGGTCGCCAAGGGCGCCAAGAGCGAGGGCGAGCTGATCATCACCGGCACCAAGGGCTATATCTACGTTCCGGCCCCGTGGTGGATAACGGATTATTTCGAGGTGCGTTTTGAAAACCCCGCCGAAAACAAGCGCCATTTCTACCAGCTCGACGGCGACGGCATACGCTACGAGATAGTCGCGTTCGCAAAATCGATCGAGAGCGGCAGGCACGATTTCTATATCCCGGAAAAGGTGTCGCGGGCGATAGTGGGCGTGATCGAGGATTATTACGGCGGCCAGATCACGCTGATATAAACTGAACAGCTGCGGATCATACAGAAATGGAATAAAGAAAATGCCTTAAGCATCCTATCGATCGATTATGGCATTTTGACATTGCAACCAGGCTTCACGGGGAACGGCAACGCCGCTCCCCGTTTTCGGAAATGCTCTCCCGCTTTACATTCTTCTTTTTTCCGAACCTGTAACGAATCGGGTTTTTTCCGCATTAACATATGAACGCGAAAGGGGGTGCGGGGCGGCATGGACCTGTCCGGGGAGATCTACCGGCAATACGCTTTGACCGTGTATAAGTATCTGCTCACGCGCACGCGCAGCCCCGACCTTGCGGAGGAGCTGACGCAGGAAACGTTCTATCAGGCGATACGCTCGTCCGAAAGGTTCGACGGCAGCTCGAGCGTCACCACCTGGCTCTGCGCCATCGCAAAACGCGTTCATCTCGCCTACCTCAGAAAGCATCCGCAGCACGAGGATATCGACGCAGCGGAGCTTTGGGACCGCTCCGCAGAGGACGGCGCCGAGAGCGCCGAGAAGCGGCTCGACCTGATGCGCGCCCTGCATGCGCTCGAGGAACCGGCCAGGGAAGCGGTATACCTGCGTGCGCTCGGCGGGTTCTCGTTCCGCGAGATAGGCAGCATCCTCGGCATGACCGAGAACGCCGCCCGCGTGACCTATTTCCGGGGAAGGCAGAAACTGAGAAAGGAGCTTGAAGAAAATGAGTGAACTGACCTGCGGGGTCGTGACCGACCTGCTGCCCTCGTATGCGGAGGGCCTGACGAATGAGGAGACCTCAGGGCTGGTGGAGGCGCACCTTGCCGGCTGCCCCGCCTGCCGGGAGATGCTTGCCGCGATGCGCGAGGACGCTCCCCGAAAGGAGCTGACGGTGCCCGAACATGCCGAGATCGAATTCCTCAAAAAGAACCGCCGCAGGAACCGCGGCGTGCTGATAGGCTCGATAGCGGCGGCGCTGGTGCTGGCGCTCGGCCTTATGGCGGTCAAGTTCTTCGTTATCGGGACCGAGACGGCGGAGGACGGCATCCTTATCCGGCTGGAGCTCGACGGGCGGGAGCTGCGCGCCGAATGCAGCGCTCAGAACGAAAACCGCGTCGTCTCCTCGCTTGAGTTCACGGAGAACGACGGCGTGGTGGATATCAGAACGCGCACGGCAGTGCGGAGCCCGCTCTATAAGGACGTGGTCACGAAGACCTATACCGCAGGAGCCGATATAGAAAAAGTGACGCTGAATAACGATACGGTGCTGAGGGAGGCGGGCAAGGACGTGAAGATCAGTGAAGGGCTCAAACAGAGGATAAGGGATTCCTGGGCGCACTATAATGCGCTGACCCCTATGGAGCGAATGCTTTCAAGCACCCTGCCCGGATCCTGCTACGTCAAGTGCGAGACCTGGAAAGAGGCGGCGGAGCTGCTGGGCTTTGAACCCTGGAACCCGTTTGAAGACGATGAGAGATTCATAAAAATGAACTATGCGGGCGCGGACGTGCCGGCCTTCGACAACAGGATCAGGCATGCGAACCTCGCTTTCTCCGGCATGGAGGACGGCGAACCGGCCTACATCGATTTCAGCGCGGGATACTCCCTTAACGGCGTTCGCGTAGTCTGGTCGCTGAACCCGCTGACCGCCGCCGATATCCAGCTCGTCACTATGGTCCACAACAGCGTGGACGTCGTCGATCCGTCCTCGTTCCCGTTCGGCGATGTGACCACCTCATATGTCAAACCCGGAAGGACCATCTACTATACCAGAAACTCGGGGGACGGATATGAATCCGTGAGCCTGATCTTCCGCCTGAGGTTCATGCAGTACACCGTGCGCCTGACGGCGCTTGAGGAAAGCGGCGCCTCGCTCGACGACGCCTTCGGTATCGTTAAGGAGATCGTGGAGAACGGGATAATGAACGACTGAGCGGCAAAACGCTCCGGCAATACGAACAGCTTGAAAACGGAGGGCTCAGGTCCTCCGTTTTCGGTTTCCGGGCGGCAAGTAAGCCTTGCATTTTCCGTTGAACTGGTATATACTTGAGGTTGGAGGTCCTCCTCCGAAGTCAGCTGATCGTTATGCCCCGAGCGGCATGGATAATAAGCAAAAGGAGAACAGTTATGCCCAAGTTTATCTCAGTGGAAGAAGCAGTAAAGCTGATCCCGGACGGCGCGACCGTTATGTTCGGCGGCTTCATGGGCTGCGGCAACGCACACAGGTTCATCGACGCGCTCTCGAAGAGCGGCGTTAAGGACCTGACCATGATCTCCAACGACGGCGCATGCCCGATCAAGAACGCGGAAGGCGAAGTGGTGGATTACTACGGCGTGGCCAAGCTGATCCACAATAAGCAGGTCAAGAAGCTGATCGCGACCCACGTCGGCCTCAATCCCGAGGTCGCGACCCAGTCCATGATCGACGGCACCCTCGAGGTGCAGCTCATTCCCCAGGGCTCCCTGGCGGAGATGATCCGCGCGGGCGGCGCGGGCCTCGGCGGCGTGCTGACCCCCACCGGCGTCGGCACCATCATCGAGGACAGCCCCTACTGCCTTGAAAAGAAGAATATAAACGGCAGGGACTACCTGCTGATGGCGCCCGTGCATGCCGATTTCGCGGTCATCTGCGGCGCGAAGATCGACAAGGCGGGCAACGTCTGGTACAAGGGCAACACGTCCAACTTCAACCTCGTCATGGCTACGGCGGCGGACACCGTCATCGCCGAGGCCGAGGAGGTCGTTGAGATCGGCGAGATCCCGCCCGAGGACGTGCGCACCTACGGCGTGTTCGTTGACTATGTTGTTGAAGGAGGAAAACTGTAATGGATAAGGCTCTGATCAAAGGCTATATCGCAGCCCGCGTTGCGAAGGAGCTCAAGGACGGTGACGTCGTCAATCTCGGCATCGGCCTGCCCACGCTCGTTCCCAAGTACCTGCCCGACGACGTGCACGTTATCCTCCAGAGCGAGAACGGCACCATCGGCGTGGGCCCCGTCACCCCCGAAAACAAGGACCCCTACCACGTGGTAGACGCCGGCGGCTTCCCCTCCGCGGCGGCTCCCGGCGCGGCGTTCATCGACAGCGCCTCCAGCTTCGCCCTGATCCGCGGCGGCCACGTCGACGCGACGATCCTCGGCGGCCTCGAGGTCGACGAGGAGGGTTCCCTCTCCAACTGGATCATCCCCGGCAAGAAGATGCCCGGCATGGGCGGCGCGATGGATCTGCTCGTTGGCGCGAAGAACGTCATCGTCGCGATGGAGCACACCGCCAAGGGCAACCCGAAGATCCTCAAGAAGTGCAAGCTGCCCTACACCGCGGTCAAGTGCGTCACCAAGATCATCACCGAGATGTGCGTCATCGAGGTTAAGCCCGAGGGCCTCGTGATGACCGAGTATAACCCCGAGTTCACCGTGGACGAGATCAAGGCCGCCACCGCCGCCGATCTGATCGTCAGCCCCGACCTTAAGCCCATGGCGTAACAGAAATGAAGACGCCATGCCGGCCGCCGCGATAATCGCGGCGGACCGACAGCTAATGAAAAATGAAGGAATGAAGACGCTCGCTGATGGATTTTCGGCGGGCGTCTTCGTTTCATTAGGCAGCGGAGCTGCCGGCTTCATTCGGGCGAGAGCTCGTCTTCATCAGTGAGCGGAGCGAACGGCTTCATTAGGGCGATAGCCCGTCTTCACTAAAAGGCAGACTGTTTAACCCTCAGTCTGCCTTTATCGATTCGACTCTTATTCTTCTAAAACACGCCGCTCGAACGGCCCCATCGGGCCTTCCGTGTTCCAGACCGTCCTTTTTCCATGCTTTTTAGGTTTATTCTTCCTCTTTTTCCCCGCCCTCGGCGTCCTCAAGGCAGGCTTCAAGGTAGATGCGGCAGAGCCCGGCAAGGCGTTCGTCGCCGTCGGAAAGCCCGCAGACGTTCTTTATCATCCGTCTGGGGATCATGATATCGCCCCTTTGGCTGACGCCGAACCTTGCCGCGAGGCCGCGGACGGCGCCCTCGAGGTCGCCCTCGCCGACGGCAAGGCGCATCGAGTCCATCACCTTGTTTCTGAAGCTCCTGCAGCTCCGGTTATGGATAAGGCGCAGCACCGTCGCGACGCCGAAGGTAAAGGGCATGCACAGCGCTATGGAGATCCACGGGGGTATGCGGGTGAGGAAGCCGTAGAAATCGTTCCAGCCGCCGCGCTCCTCGCCGATGACCCGCACCATCACGAAATAGACGCTCGCGTAGATGAACACGGGGATCAGCGCCAGAAAGGTGGAGCGGAAGGGGAGGTAGTGGTCCTTTATGAAGAAGCAGAAGGTCAGTATCGCGAGGATGGGGCATACGCCGTGCAGGAAGAAGCGCGAGCCGGTGAAGATCAGCACGAAGCCCTTGACCGGCGCAAGGATGAACAGCGACACGAGGAAGGTGATCGCGATGCTCGTGACCAGCATGAAGTTGAGCTCAACGAGCCAGCCGGGCACCACGTAGGTCCTTTTGCGCAGCTCCTCGATCGAGTAGGGGATGGTCAGGAACATCGCTACGGCCGTCAGGATGTTTGAATTGACCGTGAACATGCAGAAGGTGCGCAGGCCCATATGGTCGAAGTTCTCGTCGTAGAGCGTGGTAAGGTTCATCACCACGCCGATCGAGACGCAGATCACCACCGCCGACGCGAAGATCAGGCTGATCACGCATTGATTCCTGTCGATCCTTCCTATCCTGTCCATAAGCCGCCCCCATAAGCCCGGCCCCGTTGGGCCCGGTTTTTCGTTACTATTTTAAGATGAACGGCGCGACTTGTCAATTCGGGAATAAAAAACGGGCGGAGAAGTCCGCCCGGGGATCGTATCAGCGGTCGTCCTCGTGAAAGGCCAGCCTGCTGTTGATAAGCCACAGCATCAGCATCAGAACCAGCATGACGGCAGCGATCGCCTTCTGATCCGTCACTTCGTTTGTGAACCAGCTTTTGACAAGCACCATAATATAGTCCCATTTGCCGATCTTCCTCATCTCGGCTTCATGGCCGAGCTTTATCAGGTTCGGCGCAAAATGGATCAGCGCGAAAACGGGCACGGAAAGGAGCTGCCAAAAGCTTTGGATCAGCGCGTCGAGGCTCTTTTGCCGCCGCATTTGAGCAGCGGGCATTCCCGCGCGATGCAGCGCATGATACTTGGGAGCGAGTGAAAGCTCGTCCTCCTTTGCGATACTGCTCACGATAAAGGCATATAGAATAAACAATATGATCGCGAAAAATCCGTAGGTCAGGAGCACGTCGATCCAATAGTTCCTGGATTCGATCTGCAGCTCAACGGTATCATCATATCGGACATGGTTGGTCACGCATAATGCCGAAACGGATTTCAATGAGTTCTCGCTTTCCGCTATCGAATCGAACTTGACGCCGAAAACGTTGGCTCCGAATTCAAAACCGTCCGTTTCCTGGACCTTTCGGGCGAGCTCCATCGAGCCGACCGTGACGAAAACCGGAAGATAATCGTCGGAATAGACGGTCAGGATATCGTTCTGCACATAAGCGGTCATTGGGAGCACTGCCGCAGCCGTTACGGGAGTTTGGCTGCCGTCCTGTTTAAGGTTATTGATATAAACGGCGTCTCCCGCTTTAAACGACGGCGAGCGTTCCCAAAGATTCTCGCCCGTCAAAGCAAATTCGTCTCGAGGCGCATACGCAGCGGAGCGCCGGTCGCTGGCCGCATCCACGCAGTACAGGTTTTCATCCACGAAGATTATTGCCTGCTCGCCGCGGAGGAATGCTTCCCTGTCGGCTTCGGCACAAAGATACGGCTTCGCCGCTTCCCAGACCTCATCCCAATTATCGCAGCATTGCAGCAGATAGAGTGAGTTGCCGACATAACCGCGCATATCGTCAAAATTGCCGCCGTCATAGACCAGCTTGTAACCCAACGATCTTGAGGCGGAATCGAGCCCGCGCATTATGCACTCCTCAAGGAACGCGTCTGAGTCCCCTTTGCCGTCCCAGGAAAGCGTATGATCCGCATCCACTGCCCCGCGCACTGTCCTTTTTATGCCGAGTATGCTCTCAAGCTCTCCGAAGAACCGTTCGCCGAGCATGTTTTGAAACGAGAGCTCGCTGCGCGAAACCGCCAGATCCGCCGTATCGTAATCGATCCGCTTGGATCCGGTAACGTTCCAATGCAGCTCGGTATCGACGGTTCCGTAAGTACGGCGAACAAATCTATCCGAAAAACTGCCGGAGAGATCGGAATCCGCATTCTTCAACTGTCGATAATAGTACGTTTGCGCATAGACCTCCATGAAGGAGAGCAGTATCATCGCCCCGATGAGGATGCAGGCCGCCCGGACAAGGGCAGTTTTAAGCGGGTGGATGCGCCGGATCCTTTTCATGGTCTCGGACAGAGAAAGATACGGCCTTCCGCTATTTTGCTTTCCTGCCGCCCTTGTGCGAAGCACCGCCGCGGAACCCTTTGAGATGGTCTTCTTCTTTTCCGATACTCCTCTTCCCGAATAGATCGCAAGCGCCGCCGCAAGAGAAACGGCAAGCACGAGCAGGATCGCGGCTATGATCGTAAACAGCGTCCTGTACTTGAAGGTGAATCTGTAATCGATATTCAGAGCCTTTGAGACCGCGGCGGATGCGATCAGCGCCGTGAGGTAGGCTCCTGCGAGCGAGGCGGCGGCATGCGGAAGGGCGCTTACAACGCATTCGTACCCGGCCATTCGCCAAACCTCGCCCGAAGCTGCGCCGATCTCCCTCATGCGCATGAAGAATTGCCTTCGCTTAGAAAGATACGCCGCCATCAGGTAGGCCAAAACGCAGGCGCCCATGATCATCAGGATAGCGGTCACATAGCGGTACACCCCCGAGCTGCCCCAAAGCGGGTTCGTGTAAGCATATCGGTTCCATTCTTCGGCGGGATGCTTCTCATCGCTCTTCAGCCCCAGCCGTTCATACAGACCGGAGCGCCAGTATTCAAAGCTTTCAAATGAAGTCGAGGCGAATTCCCAAACCTTCTCTCCGCCCACACCGGGCTTGAGGTCGTAGAAATCATATCTGTTCTCAAAGGACGGAAGCTTTTCAAAAGCCGAAGCCGTTATTATAGCCCCCGGAAGCAGCGTTCCGCCGTTCCACCTTGCGGTGTAGCGCTCCAATGTGCCCACGAGCTTAAAGCTGACAAGGTGCAGTTTAAGATAGTATTCCTCCGGCGAACGCTCCCGGGCTTTCCCGGCATCCTCGTCATGTATGAAGACCGGCTCGTTCTCGGACACATAAAAGCTTATCTGCTGCCCAAGCTCATAGCTCACGCCGAGCGAATGGAGCACGCCGAGCTCCATGACTATCTCATCATCGCTTTCGGGCATATGGCCCTCATAGAGACGGATCCCGTTGTAAGAGACAAAACCATCGGAATAAGCCCCGATATGGCAGCCGGTGGTTCGCCTGTCGCCGAAGCTCTCGACCGTTATTTCCGCCGGAGGGGGCAGATAGGCTCCGGTTTCATCGGCGATCGGCGGCTTTTTCTTCGCTGCCTCGCCGCTCTCGTTCACCGTATCGACCGACGGCGCAAGATCGTTGACCGGCCCTTCCGACGGGGAATAGCTTATCGGGTAAAGCGAATAAACGATGCTTCCTACCCTTGCCTCCCCGCTTTTTTCAAGATAGGGGCATCTCGTGTACACGCCGTCGTCGTCGAACGCGAACCAGCGGCCGTAGCTGCGGTAATTCAGCTCCATCTGCAGGGAACCGAGATTATCCTGCAGCAGCAGCGTAAACGCAAGGAAGAACACCGCAAGGCAGGTCATGACGCGCATGCGCCCGACCTCCTTTTTGCGGCGTTTCAAGCCCTTTTTGAACAACCCCCAGCCGTAGTCGCTCACTTTGTTTCCTTTCCTCGGTCGCAGGGAATGCGGCGCACCCGCTCACCACGCCGTCCGAGATGCGGATGATCCGGTCGGCATAG
>JAEEKE010000123.1 GCA_016282255.1 Bacillota bacterium | reverse complement strand
GCACACAGCGGCTGCCGCCTGGACGGGCTTTGCACCATCGAAAAGCCCGACCTCCGCTGGGGAGGAACCGGAACCGAAACGGTACGCGGGATCCACTTCACGATCCTCGAAGCGGAGTAACCTGACCCACCGCACCACGGAGCCGCAAGGCTCTTGTGGCGCTTCTGCAGCCCTGTGCGGCGCTGTGTGCCGCTTTATACGCCCGGAGGATTAACCCCTTTCACCCTCCGGACGGCGGCACGTGAAGGCCAGTGTACGCGACTGACGGCGTCTGAAAAGTTCAATAAATTTCTGGATTTTTCGAAAAATAGTGCTTGACTTTCACGCGGTTTAGAGTGATATATACACTACACCAAACGAAAGGGGTTCAACACCATGAAGATCGAAGAAGGAATGTGGAAATTCAGACTGCCCAACCCGGCAACGCCGGAGGACCTCGAAAGCCGCTGGAGCAAGGTTCTGAGCTTCGGCTCCACGGTCCTCGTCGCCGGCTACTACTACAACGGCCCCGGCAAGCCCGCCTGGTTCGGTGCGGTCTACGAATACCTGACGGACGACACATCCTGCGAAGGCATCGTCGGGCTCCGGGCAGTCAGCGATGCGGAACACGCCGACGACGGCCACGCCATCGCCTGGGCAATGCAGCAATAACCAACCATCGCCTCGGGGGCCACTAAGCCCCCAACACCCGCCGCTGTGCGGCCCTGTGTGCCGGTTTTAGTGTTCGGAGGACTAACCCCCTCACCTCCGGATGGCGGCACGTAGCGGCCGCACAGCGGCTTTTAGCGGGGCCAAAAAATATAGCAGAATATTGAAAAAATCTGCGAAATACCGCTTGACTTTTATGTGCTTTAGAGTGATATATACACTACCGAAAACAAAGGGAGGCAAACACCATGAAGCGCATTACGAAAAAAGAGATCAAGGCCCTGGCCAAGGAGTACGGCAGAAGCGCTGACGAGCTCAGCGACTTTGTAGCCGACTGGGAAGACGAAGGCATTATTGTAACGGCAGGGATGCTGGACGACTTTCTCGCAAACGACGACATTTGAGGGGAGGCGGACGGCATGATAAACGCGGCAGAAAAGATGAAGGCCGAGTTCCGGCTGATGACGAACATCACCTGCTGGATGCTGGAGCACGGAAAGGTGCTCCGGGACGTATCAAAGACCAACCCCTACGTCAGCATGCGGAACCTCCGCATCGCCTGGCGCGGGTATGAATACTCGATCATGATCGTCGACGGCGAAGCCTGCAAGATCGAAAAGGTCCGGCCCTACCGGCCGTTTCCGGACGACGATCTGGACTAAAAAAGTCAATAATTTTCTGGAAAATTTGCAAAATAGTGCTTGACTTATGTGTGCTTTAGAGTGATATATACACTACCAAAACAAAAGGAGGCACATACCATGCGCTACATCGACCACAGCCACTGCAAGAAGGCCCTTGAAAGGGGCATCAGCCGCGAGATCAAAACCCTCGGCGACCTCACCCGGACGGCAACAAGGATTGCGGAAAAGAACGGGCTCGGGGTCCTCAAAACCCGGCAAGGCTACTACCGGATCATCAAGGCCTGCGGCCTGGGAGCCTACTCCGATTTCTGCACCTCCCTGAAGGAAGTGGACGCCTTTTTCAAGGACCTGGACAGCCACAAAGACACCAAATACTAAACCGACCCCCCTTCAAACCGGAGCCCTGGCGAAGAAAAAAGCCGGGGCTTCGGTCTGAAAAAGCTTAATAAAATCCTTGAAAATCTGCAAAATACTGCTTGACTTATGTGTGGTTTAGAGTGATATATACACTACCGAAAAACAAAGGGGGTAACCACCATGACAACCTACGCACTCAGGCAGAACCTGAACCTCACCAAGCACGGCACCGCGATCACGCGCAAGGATTACGAACGCACCTTCGTTAGGACGCCGGAGTCAATCACCTTCACCCTGGGCGGCTGGGACGGCAAGAGCTACGACGGCGAAACCCGCACGGCCCGGATCCTTAAAGCCCTGATCCCCGGCTGCGAAGACGAGGTTTTCGTAAAGGTCGGCAAAGCGGTGCACATGATCGATTTTGAAAACACCAAGATTGAAAAAGCAACAGGGCTGCCGCACCCGACGGCGGCATGGATGGTAGACGTTGAAAGACACGCCTAAAAGCTGAAAACGGAACACCGGAAGCGGAGCCTGCGGGCTCTGTTCTCCGTCATCGATCAACGATGGCGGCTTTTTTATTTTCAGAGAAAGGAGGTTCTTAATGCGAAAACTCAGGAAATACACACCGACGCAGTTCATGGCAAAAACCTCCCATTACGACAAATCAGCCGCGGATTACGCGGTTTCTTTTATTCAAGCGCTGTGCCACACAAAAGGCACGTGGGCAGGAAAGCCCTTTGACCTGATCGACTGGCAGGAGAGGATTATTCGCGACATTTTCGGGACGCTGAAGAGCAATGGCTATCGCCAGTTCAACACCGCCTACATTGAGATCCCAAAGAAGATGGGAAAATCGGAGCTCGCGGCAGCGGTCGCGCTCCTTCTCACTTGCGGCGACGGTGAGGAACGCGCAGAGGTGTACGGCTGCGCAGCGGACAGGCAGCAGGCGTCGATCGTTTTCGAAGTCGCAGCGGATATGGTACGGATGTGCCCTGCCCTGGACAGAAGGGTCAAGATCCTGACGGCAACAAAACGGATCGTGTACACGCCAACAAACAGTTTTTATCAGGTGCTTTCGGCAGAAGCGTACTCAAAGCACGGCTTCAACATCCATGGCGTCGTTTTCGACGAGCTGCATACCCAGCCCAACAGGAAACTTTTTGACGTTATGACCAAGGGCTCCGGTGACGCGAGGATGCAGCCGCTGTATTTCCTGATTACGACGGCGGGTACCGATACCCAGAGCATCTGTTACGAAACGCATCAGAAAGCGAAGGACATCCTCGAAGGCCGGAAGATCGATCCGACCTTTTACCCGATCATCTTCGGCGCGGATGAGTCGGATGACTGGACCGATCCCAAGGTCTGGAAGAAGGCAAACCCGTCGCTAGGGATTACGGTGGGCATCGACAAAGTCAAAGCCGCCTGCGAGTCTGCAAAGCAGAACCCCGCTGAAGAAAACTCGTTTAGGCAGCTGCGGCTAAACCAATGGGTCAAACAATCCGTCCGCTGGATGCCGATGGAGAAATGGGATGCGTGCAACTTTGCCGTTTCCGAAGACGCGCTTGAAGGCCGTGTGTGCTATGGCGGGCTTGACCTGTCGAGTACGACCGACATCACCGCTTTTGTCCTCGTTTTCCCTCCGGAGGAGGATGGCGGCAAGTACTGCGTGCTTCCATACTTCTGGATACCGGAAGAGAACATCGATCAGCGCGTCAGACGCGATCACGTACCCTACGATCTCTGGGAGCGGCAGGGATTCTTGCATACCACCGAAGGCAACGTCGTCCATTACGGATACATTGAAAAGTTCATCGAGCGTCTCGGCGAACGCTTCAATATCCGTGAAATCGCCTTTGACCGCTGGGGTGCCGTCCAGATGACGCAGAACCTCGAGAACATGGGCTTTACCGTAGTGCCGTTCGGCCAGGGCTTTAAAGATATGAGCCCTTCGACAAAGGAACTCATGAAACTGGTGCTTGAAAAGCAGATCGCTCACGGCGGGCATCCTGTCCTTCGGTGGATGATGGATAACATCTACATCCGCACGCTCCCTGCCGGTAACATAAAGCCCGATAAAGAAAAAAGTACCGAAAAGATCGACGGCGCGGTCGCAACGATAATGGCGCTTGACCGTGCTCTAAGAAACGGCAGCGATGGCGGTACAAGCGTGTATGACAGCCGCGGGCTGCTTTTCATCTGATTTCATCACGCACCTTGCTTGAGAGCAGGTGCTTTTTGTTTGCCATTTTTTGAAAGGAAGGTGTACTCGTGGGCCTTTTAACGGGACTCTTTAAATCACGGGATAAGCCCCAGAACCGGACGTCGGGCAGCGCGTTTTCGTTCATTACCGGCTCGTCACTCGCTGGCAAAAGCGTGAATGAGCGCAGTGCTATGCAGATGACGGCGGTGTACTCGTGTGTCCGAATCCTTGCAGAAGCAATCGCCGGCCTGCCGCTGCATCTCTATCGCAGAAAGGACGATGGCGGCAAGGAAAAAGCGATCGATCATCCGCTGCACATGCTTTTGCATGACGAGCCCAACCCGGAGATGAGCTCTTTTGTCTTCAGGGAGACATTGATGACGCACCTGCTGCTATGGGGCAATGCCTATGCCCAGATCATCCGCAACGGCAAAGGCGAGGTGCTGGCGCTGTATCCGCTCATGCCCAACCGCATGACGGTGGACCGTGACGACAAGGGCCAGCTGTACTATGAATACCAGCGCAGCAATGAAGACGCGCCGACGATGAAGGGAACCAAAGTCATTCTCAAGCCCACGGACGTGCTTCACATCCCCGGTCTGGGCTTCGATGGGCTTGTGGGTTATTCCCCTATTGCGATGGCGAAGAACGCGATCGGTCTTGCTATTGCAACGGAGGAGTACGGCAGTAAGTTCTTCGCAAACGGCGCTGCTCCGTCCGGCGTGCTCGAGCACCCCGGTGTAATAAAGGACCCGAATAAGGTTCGTGAGGCGTGGCAGTCGCAGTTCGGCGGTTCACAGAACAGCGGTAAAATTGCTGTCCTTGAAGAGGGTATGCGCTATACGCCCATATCCATCTCCCCCGAACAGGCGCAGTTTCTGGAAACACGCAAGTATCAATTGAACGAGATTGCGAGAATTTTCCGTGTGCCGCCGCACATGGTCGGTGATCTCGAAAAGTCGTCCTTTTCGAATATCGAGCAGCAATCCCTCGAATTTGTCGCGTATACCTTGGACCCCTGGGTTATCAGGTGGGAACAATCGCTCGCAAGAACCCTTTTCACGGCGGAAGAAAAGCAGCAGTATGCTAAAAAGTATAACGAGTACAATGAAAGATACAACGCAGCTGCTGCTCGCATCAAACAGCTTCAATCAAAGAGAAGTTCTGCGCTCGCTAAAGCCGATGCGGTAGGTGCAATGATTTTCAGGCTTCAAGAAACCAATGAACCTGTCACCGTTTTTGACGAAATGCTGTTTATGCTGGTAGTAGATCGTGTGATTGTTTTTCCGGACTCTAGCCTGAAGTTTATTCTAACTAGCGGAGTTGAGGTTTTCGGATAAGACGGCTTCCATAGACTTTTACAAAGGAAGATTAAAACTGCTTTTATCGCTACATACAAACATTCTAGGAGGTGTTTCTATATAATGGCTACAATCAAACCTGCTGATAAAGCGCATATTATGTCCCTGCGCCGAAAGGGGTATGATTTCTCGACGATTGCGTCTATGACGGGGTACCCAAAGGCCACAATTAAGTCTTTGGTCTGGCGAGCTTTGAATAAGCAAAGCGTGCCCAAATGCGAGAACTGTGGTGTGAAAATCACGAATACTCCTCATAAAAAGCCGCGTCGATTCTGCTCCGACAAATGCCGCTTTGCATGGTGGAATAAACATAGGGATTTGCTTGGAGGCAACGGGATAATTGCCCATACGTGCATGTACTGCGGAAATGAATTTGAAAACCGATGCAAAACCAGCAAATACTGTTCTCGCGAGTGTTTTCAAGCTGCACGAAAGGAAAGCAGAGAAAATGCTCAGCGATTATAAAAGGCGAGCAGTTTCATACAGAAGCGCTCTCTCTATCCTGCAGAAGCTGCTTCTGGAAAAAACGATCACAAAAGCAGAATGCAAACGAATAACAAGGCTTCTGCGCCGAAAATATAGCATAAGAAACAGCTCGATTGTTAGGTAAGTCGTCGATCATATCACCGCTTTTTCAGACGGTCGGCTCTGCTTTTCGCTCACGAACAGCATTGAGGTTTGGGGTGACTTGAAGGCTCTCCCGGACGTGCAAAACTACACAAAAAAACTATATGCAATAAGGAAAAATTGAGTTGACTAATTTCGAATTATGATTATACTGTGACACCGATGAGTTCGCTTGTGCGAACCGTGAAACATTTTTCAGAAAGAGGTGATGGAATGAGCAACGACGCAGATCGCGAGAAACAGAGGCAGCTGTACAGGCAAAACGACATTACAGCCGCATCCTTCATTCCCGCAAAGCCGAAGATCGACATCTATGCCGGCGGTAGGATTTTCAGAGTCTGCGCATACTGCAGAGTTTCCACAGACAACGACGCTCAGCTTTCATCGTACGAACTGCAGCAGGAACACTACAAACAGCTGGTAGGCAATCACCCGAACTGGGATCTTAAGCACATCTACGCAGATGAAGGCATCTCCGGCACATCCCTCAAGAACCGCGATGATTTCAATCGGATGATCGAAGCGTGCCGGAGAGGAGAGTATGACCTGATTGTAACCAAATCGGTATCAAGGTTTGCCCGAAACCTGGTTGACTGCATTTCCCTTGTTCGGCAGCTGAAGCGCCAGACCCCGCCAGTGGGCGTCTTCTTTGAAACAGATAACCTAAACACCCTGTCAGAGGATTCGGAGCTGATGCTTTCATTCCTCGCCACTTTTGCCCAAGAAGAGAGCGTCAAAAAATCCGAAAGCATGAACTGGTCCCTGCAGCAGCGCTTCAAAAGCGGCAAGCTCCTGACGCCCGAACTGCTGGGGTATGAGCGGCCGAAGGATGTAAGCGGGCACTACATCAAGTACGCAAGACTGGAGATCATCGAGTCCGAAGCCCGCATCGTTCGCTTCATTTTTGACGCGTACCTTGCCGGGCACTCCATAAAGGAGATCGCGGCGCTGCTTACGGATATCGGCTGCAAAACAAAGACCGGGTCCGATGTATGGAGTGAAGGCTCGATCACATACATCCTGCAGAATGAACGGTATTGCGGAAACGTCCTCACTTGGAAGACCTTTACTGCCGACATGTTCGAGCACCGACACAAACGCAACCGGCAGGACCGCGACCAGTACCTTTACACCGATCATCATGACGCGATCATTTCGATCGAAACGTACGAAGCCGCGCAGCAGCTCATGGACAACCATCGTCACAGAGCACTTGGGGCACTCACCCGCATCCGGGTAATCGATGACGGCGTCTTCCGAGGCTACATCCCGGTGAACCACCACTGGGTTAACGATGATCCGAGCCGGTACTATGACGCTTCAAACTCAGTCAACCGTAAGGAGCTGCTCAAGCGGATACGCAAAAACCAGTTCAGTGCTTTCGACTTCCAGGGCTACCAAGTCGTCCGCGGCCAATTCCTCTCGATGCGGCCGGAATGCCCCTGCATAACATTTCTCAACGGCAGGATCATTTTTAACATTTTCTGCATTCGCAAATTTGCCGACGTCAAGTTCATCCAGCTTTTACTGCACCCAACGGAAAGAAAAATCGCTATACGGCCCTGTAAGGAGGAGGACCCGTACCATATTTCCTGGTGCCTTGATCCGGACAAACCACGTTCATCCAAAGCGCTGTCCTGTCCGCATTTTGCGATAGCGCTGTACCGGATAATGGAATGGAACCCTGACTACGCGTACCGTGTCCGCGGGACATACGCTGCAAGAAACATTGACGAGATCATTGTTTTCAACCTTGCAAACGCCGAACCGGCGACGTTCCTGATCGAGCCGGAAACCAGCAATAAGCGCTATGCCCGCCGAACAACCCTTTGTCCCGACGAGTGGGAGTTCACTTTCGGCCAGGAGTTTTACGATCATGCCATGGAAAACAGCTTCTTTTATCTGGATGACAGGAGCGGATGGAAGGCATCGGACCAAGGCCATGAATTCAACGACGGCAAATCACCCCGTATCCCGACGACGGAAGAATTACAACAAAGCTTACACTTAATACAGAAAGGCGATGGAATTGATGGAACCGATCCAAGCAGTTAACAACTACCTCTTCAACCACAGTATTCCCATCGAGTCGCTGCCCGATGACGAGATCATCGATCTTGCCGGCTATCAGGTAACGAAGGCGGAACTCTTCGCTCACCAGAGAGAGCCCGCTCTTACGATGTGGGAGTCAAAACTCAAATTCAACGCAGCCTGTCTTAGACGCTTCCCCGGCGTTACACACATCCAGGTACTGATCCATCCGGAACAGAAGCGCCTGATTATCCGGCCCTGCAAACCGGATGCCCCCGACTCTCTGAGATGGGCGAAAGGCGGCAAAGAAAAGGAGCTCACTAACCGAGACCTCCTCTGCAAGGTGTTTGCCGCTAGGATCTTTGATCTGATGGGCTGGGACCCGCAGTACCGATACAAGATCCTCGGGAAGCCGGCATCCTGCGACGGCGAATTCCTTTTCCTCTTCAAGCTCAACGATTTTGAGCTTTTCCTCGGCGGAAAACGCAAGGGCAGCTACCTGCCTTCTGAATGGCGGAACTACTTCGGCACACCGGTCGAGCAGCACGAGGATGAGTACAGAATCGATTTGGCCGACGGCTATGTAACCACTTCCAGCAACAACGAATAAGGAGGACAAAACAATGCAAAGCATCAACGAAATCAAACTCGATGGGTTCCAGATCGTTCGTTCTGAAATGTTTGTCAAGCGAATGACCAGGTACAGCGAACCGACATGCTCAATCTGGCCCAACTGTATCTACTTCAGCAAGCCCGCGTTAAGGGCCCTGGGCAACTGCGATAACATCCGCATTCACGTTAATGCCGAAAGCAAAAAATTGCTGGCTGTACCGGTTTCTTCCACCGACCGTGACGCTATCCGCTGGAGTAAGCACAAAGGCGATGTGGTTGAAAGCCGGAAAATCGAATGCACACCGTTCAGCGAAGAGCTTTACAAAGCGTGGGACTTTGATCGCGAAAACGCATACCGGACTGTTGGAAACCTCTACAGCATCGATGGCAAGATTGTCCTGCTTTTCGATTTTTCACAGCCAGAAAGCTGGAAGCTGAAGGTAAAGCCTGAAGGAGGTGCAGGCTTATGAGCCTTAACTACGACACCTACATCTCGTTTTACCTGAGTTCAAACAGGGTGCACATATTCACCGAAACGCTTCACTATCTCGGTGATCCCGCTTTTGTCCGGTTCCGCCTCAGTCACGACCACAAATCAATGATAATGGAAGCATACGATCGTCTGGAGTTCACCTCTCTGCGTGTGCCGAATCGGGAGATCACAAGATCCAAGCGCAACCAAATGGAGGTGCACAGCACTTCCCTATGCCAAATAATCAAGGACTGGTTCTGCTGGACGGACGGCTTATCCTACCGCGTTCCAGGCCGATACATAAAAAAGCAGAACATCATCTTCTTCGATCTTTCAAAGGCATATGCGATTAATCCGATTACGCTGGATGACCAAGCGATACTTTACTTTAGGCCAGGTGTTGATTATGCAGTATATGACTGTTAAAGAAGCAGCTGCAAAATGGCTGATTTCCGTACGACGGATCCAACTATTGTGCGCTCTCGGCAGGGTGAAGGACGCCCGCCGCTTCGGGAAAGCATGGGCGATCCCGACCGACGCCGCAAAACCGACTAATGGACATTCTATTGCAGTATAAGGAGGAAACATGAAAGTACTTGTTGTTGAACCGAAAAAGAAACCCTACGCAAAGGAAATCGGAACGGACCTCGAGAGCCTGAAAGCCGAGGTCGGCGGATGGATCCAGGCGATCTTCCCTTTCAACGATAACGTCGCCATAGTATGCAACGAAGAAGGCAAACTCGAAGGCCTGGAACTCAATCGCGCGCTTCGCGACAGCATAGGCCGGATCTACGATATCATTGCCGGAACCTTCCTTGTTGTCGGCCTTGCCCAGGAGGAGTTCGCGAGCCTGACCGATGTTCAGCTCGAACGCTACAAAAAGCTTTATCAGACGCCTGAGGATTATTCAGCGCATTTCTTTAGAGCGTTCGAATAAGTCGGGCCACTAGAAATAATGAACACTTCAATGCCGGCAGCATTGCTGGCGTTGTTCTGGTCGAGTTGTCAATGTATTGTCAGCAAAGCTTGAACTTAACACTTCTAATAAGGGTATTGTTATGGTACAATAAATAGGTAACACGAAAGGGTATGAAAAAGGGAACCCATGATGCGTGGATAAACCTACCGGCAGAATATGAAGATCAAACTGCGACCCGATAATGAAATACAGGTGCAAAAAGTCAGGCTCGGCAGAGTCCCGACGCTTATCCTTCGTCCTGCCGGGCGTACATCCATCCCTGTTGCGGTCCTTTGGATCCACGGCGGCGGATATGTGACCGGAATGAAGGAAATGGTCTATATGAGCCGCGCTCAAGAACTGGTGAAAAAGTTCGGAGTTACCGTGATCTCTCCGGGGTACCGTCTTGCCTGGCAGAAGCCGTATCCGGCTGCGGTGAACGATTGCTATTCTGTGCTTTCCTATATGGATAAAAACCGGGAGCAGCTCGGGTTCGACAGGATCATGGTGGGCGGCGAGAGTGCAGGCGGCGGTTTGTGTGCAGCCGTTTGTATGATGGCACGGGACCGCGGGATCCACATCGCTTTCCAGATGCCCCTGTACCCGATGATCAGCAATATCGATACAGAAAGCTCGAAGGATAATCACGGCAGGATTTGGAACACAAGGCGGAATCATATCGGCTGGCGCATGTATCTTCGGAAGCACGCAAAAGAAATGGTTTCACCCTATGCTGCTGCATCCCGGCAGACTGATTATTCCGGGTTGCCTCCGTGCTATACCTTCGTCGGCGATGGAGAGCCTTTTTACAGCGAGACACTGAAATATATAGATGGCTTAAAAAGCGCCGGAGTGGATGCGGTCGTGGATTGTTACCATACAGACATGCATGCGTTTGATATGCTGAACCCGGATAAGGAACCGGGAATAACTGCGATAAAGCGATTTGAAGAACGTTTTCAATATGCGCTCGCGCACTATCGCTGACAAATGGAGGACACGCTTGCCATGTGCCGCGAGATCGACGGTGTAGACGAGGCGCACGGCTTCACGAAGGCCGAGGCAGCGCTTGAGTTCGCCCGCAAAGACCTCGTTGATATCGCGCTGCTTGATATAGACATCATCGACCTTGCCGGTCATACTGTTGACCTGAAGCGCGATTCCTCGGGCAGCTCCAAGCACGTCTTTGAGACGAAGAACGGCGCGGCGCTGATCATTATCGACAGCGTCGGCATCGGCTGCGTCAATAATGATTCAACGGTCAAGCTGTACGGCGTCAACGTCCGGGAAAATAAATCGGGCAAGGAGCTTCCCGCCGACTGCTCCACCACACCGGGCGGTCTGATCGGTGAACCGCTGCGAAATGTCCGCAGCGGTCTCGCAGCTCACGCGATGATGGTCTTCTGACCGTAAGTAAAAAAAGACCCGGAAACATCCACTGTTTCCGGATCTTTCGTTTCTCCTTGATCACCGTTCGATGCTGAATGAATCGATCACGCCCATGGCGTAGCGCATGATCAACAGCGCATCCGTAACGTCGATCGAGCCGTTGCCCGTAACGTCGGCCTGAGCCAGCGCGTCATCGGGGATCATAACAAGGCCGAGCGCATGGCGGAGCACCGTCACGGAGTCCACGATATTG
>JAEEKE010000122.1 GCA_016282255.1 Bacillota bacterium | reverse complement strand
CGCGGACTCCATATCCTTCGCTTCCTCGCAGGCTCGAAAGCTCACTCATTCCGTCGCTCCTCCTCTCCGCAAAAGGTCACGCTCGGCTCGGCTGTTCGGTTGTAAACGCCCTCACGACGCCTCGCTTTCGCTACCAACCTTTTGCGGTTTATTACATCGTGGACTACATCTAAATTTGCTTTGATCAACACCTCATCCGTCACCGTGCCGCTCTGCGCGTCACGGCGCCACCGAGCGAGCTTGCTCGCTGCCACTCAATAGGGGAAGGCATGCGACCGGCTGCGATTGATTCTCCGAAAATGTTCCGCTTGCAGTTTGGCCGGCGGCAATTGCCTTCATACACTGTTTTCATTGCAGATTCAGGTCGAACATCTGCTTCGGTATGCCCGCGGCGAGCTTTTCCCTTGCCGCCGCCTGGCCCTCGACCGCCGCCCGGAGGCTCTCTTCATAGAGGTCGTCGCCGCCCGAAACCATATCGTAGAGGAAGAGCTCGGCGCGCTGGAACGCGAGCAGCGCTTTTTTAGGGTCCGCGTCCGTGCCCTCGCCGGCGAGCAGGCATTCGCCGACTCTTAAGTAGACCGGTCCCGCGGCGCGCGGCGCGAAGGCGTCGGTCATGAGATCGAGGCAGCGCGTGTAGAGCCGGTACGCCTCCTCGGGATCCTTCTCGACGAAATACCCGTTTCGGTACATATCGCCGATCTTGTAGAGCGGAGCCGGGCGGCCTTCGAGGGCGCCGGGGATGAAGCAGCGGAACGCCTTCTCGTAGTCGACCGGCACGTCCCTGCCGTAGTAATAGCAGTAGCCGAGGTTCTCAAGCGCCTGAGCGCTGCCCTGCCGCGCGGCCGCCTCGTAGTATTCGATCGCCTTTTTATAGTCCCTTTCGCAGCCCCGGCCGCAGTAATAGAGGGTGCCGAGATCGTTCAGCGCCGCGCTTTCGCCCTCCGCGGCCGCTTCGAGATACAGCCCCCTGATGAAGCCGAAGAGCGCCTTGGGCATGGGCAGCGCATCGTCGCACTCGACAAGCGCCGAGGCGAGCGCATAGGGCGGCATAGCCTCGATATCGTGGGTGCTCAGGAACTCGTACGCCTCCGGGCAGGCGCTTGGGACCAGTTCGCTTAAAATGTTTTTCCGTTCAGACATTTTCTTATCCTCCTTATATTCCTTACCCTGATTATATGCCCCTTCCCGCAGGATTTCAAGACGCTGCCGGTACAGTTAAGCGTACCGCCCCGTCCTTTCGGGCTCCCCCGCTGCCCGGAAAATAATATATTTTCATTTTATTATAAAGGTACCTTGACAAATGGCCGTCGCGGTATTAATATTAAGGTACCTTAATAGTGAAAGGAGAAATTAACTATGTGTGAATTCAAGAATGAAATGAGAGGCCGCTGCTGCAGGCATGAGTACGGCGACCGCGAGCCCGGCTTCTGCGGCAAAGGCGAACCCATGATGCACAGGCATCACGATCACGGCTGCGGCGGGAGGGGCTTTGACGGCCCGCATTTCCCCCACCGCATGGGACCCCACCGCCCGATGGATGAGGAAGCCTACAACGCGCTGGACGCCGACGCCAAGCTCGGCATCCTTTTCCACCAGACCCACCACATGACCCGCTTCTTCTTCGAGAGCCGCGGCGGTCAGCACAGGGCGCTCGCCATCCTTGCCCGCGAGGGCGACATGACCCAGCGTGAGCTGACCGAAAGGCTCGCGATCCGCCCCGGTTCCGCCAGCGAGCTGATCGGCAAACTGGAGCGCGCGGGCTGGATCACCCGCACCGAGAGCGCCGAGGACCGCCGCACCGCCGACGTGCACCTGACCGAGAGCGGCAGGGAGCAGGCCGAGAACGGCAGGCCCGAGAAGCCCGAGCTCTTCACCGCGCTGAATGACGAAGAGAAGGCGCAGCTCGTCGCCCTGCTTGAAAAGCTGCGCGCGGACTGGCGCGGGAAGCTCTTCGCCGACCGCCCCGAGCGCGGCTGCCGCAGGCATGACTGCCATAGGCCCGACGAGGACTGACGAAAAAGAAAGCCGCATTATGAAAGAGCCGTAACGCGGCGCGCCGCCTCCGGATACTCCGGGGGCGGCCTTTTCTTTTAGCGCATCTTGACGGAAAGGGGCGGAATATGCTATCATCTATAAGGTTTTTCCGTTCCCGACCGGGACCCTTCCCCGCTGGGACCGTTTATGATGAGCTGATAGGAGCTTTGCATGGATATTTTTAACGTGATATCACTCCTGGGCGGACTTGCCATGTTCCTTTACGGCATGCGCCTGATGGGTGACGCGCTGAAGGAGAACTCTTCGGGAACGCTGAAGAAGGCGATGAGCAAGGTCACGAACAACCCGCTCAAGGCGTTCATCCTCGGCATGCTGGTCACGGCGCTCATCCAGTCCTCGACGGCCACGATCGTTATCACGGCGGGCCTCGTCGGCGCGGGCATCCTTTCGCTGCATCAGTCCCTGGGCATCATCGTGGGCGCCAACGTCGGCACCACCGTCACGGGTCAGATCATCCGCCTGCTCGATATCGATTCCTCGGGCTCGACCGTGCTCCGCTTCTTCCAGCCCTCCACCCTCGCCCCCATCGCGCTCATCATCGGCATTGTGCTGATAATGGGCAGCTTCTTCAAGAACGCGCATTCGATAGGCAGGATCGCCATCGGCTTCGGCATACTGTTCTCCGGTCTGCTCAACATGACGGGCGCAGTCAACACGCTTGCGGAGTCCGGCGCGATCAACAGCCTTTTCTCCGGTCTCGGCAGGAGCCCGTTCCTCGGCTACGCGACCGGCGCGGGCGTCGCCTTCATGCTGCAGAGCTCCTCGGCGACGATAGGTATACTTCAGGCGTTTTCATCGACGGGCATGCTGACGTTCAAATCGATCTACACGGTCATCGTCGGCGTCTACCTCGGCGACTGCGTGACCACGGCGATCGTCTGCTCCATCGGTGCAAAGCCCGAACCGCGGCGCGTGGGTCTGGTCAACATCATCTACAACCTCTGCAAATCCGCGCTGTCGCTGATAGGCGTCATGGCCGCGCACAGGCTCGGCCTGCTGGACCGCCTGTGGGACGCGCCGGTTAATTCGAGCATCATCGCCAACACGAATACGATCTTCAACCTCTGCTGCGCGCTCGCGCTGCTGCCGATGCTCGGGTTCTTTGAAAAGCTGACCCTGCGCATCATCAAGGACAAGCCCGCGAAGGAGAGCAAATACAAGCACGTGACCGACGCGCTGAATCCGGTCTTCTTCAACACCCCCGCGCTCGCGCTGCAGAGCTGCTACAATACGCTGCTCACCCTCTTCGGCGCCGCGAGGACGAATCTTGAAAAATCCTTCCGGCTGATCGAGAGCTATGACGCGGACGCCCATAAGGAGATACTCGCCGAGGAGGACGAGATCGACCGCCTGACCGACCGCGTCAGCAACTATATGGTGGCGTTCCTGCCGCATCTTCAGCTCGAGGATCACGTGGCGATACTGAACCAATACTATAAGATCACCTCGGAATTCGAGCGCCTGGGCGACCACGCGGTGAACATCGCCTCCCATGCCGAAACCCTGCAGAAGAACAACACCTCGTTCTCCCACTCCGCCGTTTCGGAGATCGCTGTGCTCGAGAACGCGCTGATGCAGATCCTCGACGAGACCGAGCAGACCTTTGCCAAGCGCGACGTGGACGCCGCGGCGCGCATCGAGCCGCTGGTGCAGGTGGCGGGCGACCTGATCACGACGCTGAGGAAGAATCACCTCAGGCGCATGAGCACGGGCGAATGCAATTCCTATGCCGACACGACCTTTACAGACCTGATGGTGGAGTTCCACCGCATCGCGGACGTCTGCTCCAACGTGGGCGTGGCGACGGTGGTCCGCGTGCATCCCGAGCTTGCCGATCACGAGCATCTCTATTTCGAGCGCCTGCACGCGGGCGGCGACGAGACCTTCAACGCCGCATACGAGCGCGCCTACCAGAGGTATTTCTCCCTGCTGAGGAAGCCCGCGGCCGAAGAAAAGCCGAAGGAGCAGCCCGCGGACAAGGCGGACAAGGCCTCGGACGAGGCCGAAAAGGACGGCGCGCAGGAGCCGAAGGAAGACTGAGAATAGAATACCGCAATATGAAAGGACGGTCCCGAAGGATCGTCCTTTTCGTTATGCCGCTTGTATTTTTCAGCCTTCGACCGGGAACTGCTGGATAAGCCCCATCGCGCGGCGCATGATCAGCACGGCATCGTCGAGCGATACGGTGCCGCTGCCGTTGACGTCGGCCGCCTCCATATCGAGCGCGTCGTCTAAGATCAGCCCCATCGCGCGGCGCATGACGAGCACCGCGTCGGAAAGATCCACGTCGCCGTCGCCGTCGACGTCGCCCCAGAGGATCGGGGGCTCGGGCTCGCCGCTCGTGACCTCGACGTAGTCGACGTTGAGCTGGAACATATCGGACACGTTATAGTGGCGGATCGCCATCTGAACGATCCGGCCGTCGTACTCCGAGATATCGTACTCATACTGCAGGTCGACGCCCCAGGTGTAGTCGTCCGACCCGATCTGGACCCATTCGCCGCCGGCGGGCCTGAGGTAGACGCCGAAGACCTCGTAGGGATAGTCGATATCCTGACCCTGCGCCCAGAAGGTGAACAGGCCGTTCTCGGGCACCTCGAACTCGGGCGTGACCGCCCAGTTGTCGGGATAGAGGGGACCGTAGTCGTTCTCGTAGGAAAGGGACATGATGAAGCCGCCGCCCTCGTGGAAATTGTATTCATCGTACCAGTCGAGCATCCAGGTCCAGTTCCTGCCGTCGCCGTCCTGGTCGACGAAGGTCCAGCCCTGCGCCTCGGGATCGCTTTCGAAATCCCAGATCGGGCCGACGGGCTCGGGCGGGACGGGCGTGGGATCGACGGTGCCGGGATCGACCTCGTATTCCCTGGAATAGATGTAGAAATAGCCGAAGATGCTGTTGCCGTAGGAGCCGACGGCGGTGGTGGAGCCGTTGATCAGGGCGGTCGCGTCATCGGAAATGACGCAGCCCTCGTTCGGATAGATGCGCACGAGGATATTATAGGTCGCAAACTCGTTGTCGAAATACTCGTCCTCGTAGAGCTGGCCGTAATCCTCGTTGAGCTCGTCGGCATACTGCCACATGATCTCGCTGATATAGTAGTTCGCGCCCTCGGGAACGGTGACGTTGTAGTTCGGGTGCTGGCCCCAGAGCGGGGACGAGAAGCCCTCGATCTCGATCAGGTCGATCGTTTCGGGCACGAAGGGGATCCCCTCGATTATCTCGACGTTGTCGACCGCGAAATAGTCGCCCGCAGGGTTGGTGGAATGATCCTTCTTATACTGCCACTCAAGGGTATGCTCGCCGGGCTCGAGGCCGTATTCGAAGCTCTCCCAGGTTTCGTCGTGAGCGCCGTATTTCATCACCATCTCGCCGTCGACGAACAGGCGGCAGGTATCCCAGTCGGTCGCGTCGTAGCCCTCGCCCCTGGCGATAAGGTCGAAGCGGAGCATCATGCCCTCGGCTTCGACGGTGACCTCGGCCGTGATGGTGGAGGTGGAGCTTTCAACGCCCGCGTTGCCGCTCTTTGCATAGACCCTTTCCTCATCCTCCAGGACGATCCAGGGATAGTCCTCGTCGTTGACGAAGTGGATCGCGCCGCCCTCGATATTGAGCGCGGCGTCGAGCTCCTCCTCGGTGGGGGGCTCGGGGGTCGGTTCGGGGGGCACCGGAGTGGGATCGGGCTCGACCGGGATGGTTTCGCCGACCGCAACGTTATCGACCATGAAGCAGTCGCCCGTGGGGTTGACCGAGCTGTCCTTGGTGTAGGACCATTCGAGCACGTGCTCGCCGGGCTCGAGATTTACGGAGAAGGTCTGCCAGCCGGCGTCGTATTCATTGCCCTTGTTGAACTGCTCAGCGCCGTCGATCTTGAAGATGCAGTGGTCGAAGACGTAGCCGTAGTTGCTGCTCTCGCCGCAGGCCATATAATCGAAGGTGAGGCCCGCGCCCTCCTCGCCGACGGTCACGCTGAGCGTCATGACCGAGGTGGACGAGGCTGTGCCGGTGTTGCCGCTGACGCCGATGAACGGGTGTTCCGCGTCATATTCCGCGACCGTTGTCCACGGGTAGGCGCCTTCTGTCACGAAGGTGAGCGTGCCGCCCTCAACGTTGAGCGCGTCGTCGAGATCGGCGTCCCGATTGCCCGCGAGCAGGCCCGTCGGGAGCGCGATAGCGAGAAGCATGACGACGATTATGCCGATGATCCGTTTTGCCATGTTCTTTCCTCCTGATTTCGTTTGATGTGTTCCGTGGTGTGCAAAGCCTTGCTTTGGTATATTTATTATAGCACGAAGGGGATGGAAAAGGAAGTCCGAAAGGCGGGCTTCCCTGCTGTTGCTTCATTAATTCTTATTTCTTTACGGCTTCCTGAAGCGCTTCGGCTATGCCGGCCATATCCTCCGGGGCGAGCTTCATTACCCTGCGGTCGTAGGTCAGGATACCGTTGGTCTCGTCCTCAACGTCCGAGACCTGGGTATAGACCGCGGCGGAGAGCCCCTTTTCGGCGAGCGGAACGACTTCTTCAAGATAGAGCTTACGGAGCGTCGAAACGAAGGCGTCACGGCTTGAAAAGAGCCTGTAGCCGAAGGTCTTCTTGAGATTGAAGCTGTGCTCCGGGAGCTTGAGGACGTAACCGCCGAACTCGGAGACGACCTGCGGGAGCTCGTGCCTTTTGCCGAGGCGCAGCTTTTTGAAATAGATATGAAGGCTGTCGACGTCCGTCTTCTTTTGGTGGAACCAGCCGCTGGTCGAATCGATTATACGGGTGCCGTCGAGCTGCCGGATGCATTCGTATGCGCCGTCCGCGTCGAACTGGCCCCAGCCCTCGTTGAAGATCGTCCAATAGACTATCGAAGGGTGGCGGCGAAGCTCCATGACGGTGCGGTTCATAGAGCTTATGAACTGCTCCTGCGTATTCGGGTCCCCGTATTTTGCGCGCGCTCTGTCGCCGAGCCGCGTAATCCCGAGAGTCGGCAGCAGCGTGTCGCGGAAGAAGCCGTATTTCCCGTTGTTGACCATGTCCTGAAACACGGCCATGCCGAGCTTATCGCAGCAATAATAGAAGAGCTCCGGCTCGACCTTGATATGCTTGCGCAGGGTGTTGAAGCCGAGCGACTTCATTTTCATGATGTCGCGCTCGTACTCCTCCGGCTCGGCGGGCGTCCAGAGGCCGTCCGAAAAATAGCCCTGGTCGAGCAGTCCGTTGAAGAAATACGGCTTGCCGTTGAGCAGCAGGCGCGGCTTGCCGTTGACTTCTCCCACGCCGACCGTGCGGAAGGCGAAATAGCTTTCGACCTCGTCCCCGCCGCTCCTTACGGTAAACTCATAGAGGTTCGGCTCCTCCGGCGACCAGAGACGCGGGCTGTCAATGCCTATCCGGCAGACGCCGTTTTCGATGGGGTAATTCTCACCCTCGCATTCTATCTCGCCGTTTTCGGCCCCGTAAACGTAGATTTTTTGCTCGTTTCCAAATTGGAAGCACTCGATATCGGAGATGTGCTTTTCGGGGACGAGCTCGATCCAGACCGTCTGCCACAACCCGGAGCAGGGCGTGTACCACATTCCGCCGCGCTTTATCTTCTGCTTGCCGTATGGATAGGCGGGGTCGAGGTCGTTCATAAACTCTATCTCGAGCTTGTTCTCGCCCTCGCAGATAAGCTCCGTTATATCTGTGGAAATCGGCTGATACGGCATGCGATGCGCGCCTGCCTCCCGCTCGTTCACGAACACCTCAAAGACGCCCGACACGGCCCCTATATTGAGCAGTATGCGCTTTCCTTTCCAGCCCTCCGGCAGGGCGAAGCGCCGCCTGTAAACGAGCTTTTCGCCATAGCGTATCGGCCCCTCATAGCCCGAGAGCGGGCTTTCGAGCGGGAACGGGACGCGGGCGCGGCCCTTAAAACCGGATTCGGTCTCGATCTCCCAGAAGCCGTTGAGGTTCAGCCATTCCTTCCGCCTTAAATGCGGGCGCGGATATGCGTCCCACGGCACGGCCGAGGGGTCGTTTCTGAGGCGTTCACCGGCCTCGGTATAGAGCGTTTGAAACTCAGCTTTCATGCTTTTTTCTCATTAAGCGATAGAGAAGATACGCCGCCGAAAGCACCGCGAGCACGATCAGCGCAGCAAGGAAGATCGCGTTCGACGGGAGGAATGATTCGGTGCCGTCGGAATTGACGACGGTATCGGCATTTTTGAGCACGGCCGCGCCGATCGCCGGGCCGACCACGCCGGGCACGAGCACCTGCGCGATTATCCTGAGGCCCTGGAAGCGCCCCGCCATGCTCTCGGGCGTTTCGTTGCGGATCTTCGCGCCGAAGACCGCCATGCCGGTGAGGTACCCGCTCATCATGAGCAGGGAACCGATGAAGACCGGTGCCTTCATTTTTAGGCCTTCGGCCTTGATAAGACCAGGGAACACGAACAGCAGCACGTAGCCCGCCGCGAGCATGATAATGGACGGAAGCAGCGCCTTCTCCGCGCCGATCCGGTCGATGACCCGGCCGTAGAGCGCGGTGACGGCCGCGGCGAGGATGATCGCCGGGGCCATGATCAGCACGTAATCCGCCATGCCGAGCGTCTTTTCATAATAGATTATAAGATAGGGCATGAAGACCTGGATCGATATGCCGAAGATGATGAAGCCGAGGAGCGTCAGATACAGCTCCCGGTGCTTTTTGATGACCGAGGGACGGAAGCCGTAGAGGATGGTGGCGAAGTAGCCGAGCTCGTCGCGCTGCACCGCGGGGACCTCGTCCACGATGAAGAAGCCGAGGACGCCGATAAGCAGCACCGCGGCGCCGATGACGATATAGATGACCGTCCAGCTCCCGGCCTTATCGAGATCGAAGCCCATGAACCCGCCAAAGACCACGAGGATGGCGATGAGCGGCATCATCGAGTTTATGCCCTCCGCCCTGCCGCGGTTGGTCCGGTCGGTCATGTCGGTCAGCCAGGCGTTGTAGGCCGCGTCGTTCGCGGAGGAGCCGAAGAACGTCATCACGCAGTCGAGGATGATGACGACCGTGACGCCGATCGCGGCGGCGTTCGCGGCCTGACCGAATACGGACGAGATGATATCTAGCCGCACGAAGGCGAACGCGAGGATCGACACGCCCCAGAGGATGTAGCCGATGCACATGAAGGGCTTGCGGCGGCCGAGCCGGTCGGAGAGCGCGCCGATGAAGATGGTGGTCAGCGTCGCCGCAACGGCGCTCGCCTCGACCATCAGCGAGATGTCCCGGGCCGAGGCGTTGAACATCTTGTAGATGAAGACGTTGAAATACATGTTTTCAACGACCCATGCCACCTGCCCCACAAGGGAGAAGATCACAAGCGCGATAAAGAACTTTTTGTTTTTCATACCGTTCCCTTTTCTTTCACTTGGATTTGTTTTAACTAATATATTTTAGCATATCGGAGCTCCCGCGTCAATGCCCGGCGCGCTCCGTTTTTCTCTTATAAAGAGATTTAAATTGAGTTTTTCTCCGTTTTATGGTATAATAAAGGTAGAGGCAACTCTCATCTCCCGCCTGTCCGGCGCTCACGCATTTCCGGCGCCGAAGGATCGGCGGCACATCATTTCAAGGAGGATCTTTTCCGTATGTATTCCAATGCTTTTTTCTTTTGCTTTAACCGCAGGCTCCTGCCTGCGGCGAGGGGAGGCGGCGCGGTTGAGTGAGCTGATAAGCATAAGCACCATCACCGGCATCTTCGCCTCGGTCATGAGCTGGTTCTTCTGGCTCATCCTCGTCTTCTTCGCAGCCATGCTGCTCGACTACGTCTTCGGCACGCTCGCGGCCCGGAAGCGCGGCGAATGGAGCTCCACCCGCGCCCGCGAGGGGCTCTACCACAAACTCGGCATAGCCGGGGCGCTGATACTCTCGGTGCTGATAGATATAGTGGTCGGGCTCGCGGCGGATACCGTGATCCGCCTGCCGATGCAGTTCCGCGGGCTGTTCTCGCCGCTCTGCGCCGTTTGGTTCATCATAACCGAGTTCGGCTCCGTCTGCGAAAACCTTGTAAAGCTCGGCGTGACCCTGCCCGCGTTCCTGCTGCGCTTGATCGGCGCCATCCGGGAGGGAACGGAGAAGCAGGGCGAGGCGCTCACGGGCACGGCGAAGGAGGGCGAGAAGTTCCCCGACAAGCCCATAAAGGAGCGCGATCAGGCCGATCGGTAAATATATTTCGCGTCCGGGTATCATATGGTACCCGGACCGCGTAAAACGGTGTTGACAAACCCGCTCCACGATGTTATCATATGATACAGTCAATGCGGCGAGGCGGAGAGGGGGTGCGGAACTTGCCGATCTCAAAGGGCGATAAGGCGGCGGCCAAGCGGGTGCTTCAGGGCGCGCGCACGGCGATAGAGAACCGTAACTACGGTTTTGCGAGAGCGAGGAAGAACATCCGCACGCTCGAATACTTCGGCTGGATCGACCGGGATATGCTCGAGATCATCTCGAGCCTCTCCTATTCCGATTATTACCAGGGCCCCCTGCACGACAGGAACATTGCGTCGAGCCCGGATCTGTGGGTATTCTTCGCGAATCGCGCAAGCGTCCGCATCTACATCAAGTTTTCGCTTGACTACGGCGTTGAGGACCCGCCCCGTATCTTCATCCAAAGCTTCCACGTTTCGGACGAGGATATGGCGCGGCTCGAAGAGGGCGAAGCCTTCTGACGCGGCGCCGGTTTTGAGGCAGGATAAGAGCCGAAACAGAATAAAGTAATTATAAACGCGCAGAGAGAGAACAATAAATGCATGGCGTCGCCATGCCCCTGCGGCGGAATATCACGGTCCTATAAGGACTCAGGAAAGAAAGAAAAAAGAATATGAAAACCTATTGTGACTACTGCAGAAAAGAAGTCGGGTACAGGATCGAGAAGAGAGCGGCGAAGCATAAGGTCCGCGGCGAAGTGTTTGAACTGACGGACGACGTATGCATCTGCGAGGAATGCGGCGAGGAGCTGTGGGTGAGCGAGGTGGATAACGCCAATCTTATCCGCGCATACGACGCATACAGGGAGGCGCATAATCTGCTCAAGCCCGCCGAGATCAGGGCGATCCGCGAAAAGTACGGCCTTAGCCAGGTCGCCTTCGCAAGGCTGCTCGGCTTCGGCGACAAGACCGTGGCCCGCTACGAGAGCGGCAGCATCCAGGACGAGGCGCCGAATACGCTCATGCGCCTTATGGACGACAGCTACTGCTTCGAGAAGCTTTTCATGCAGAATAAAGACGTGCTGACCGAGTTCGAGCAGGTACGCGTCAGGAACGCGCTGCGCGCGCTCGACTACGTCAGCTTCAGCGGCCAGAGCTACCGGTTCAGGCGGAACGGCAGCGTGGGCAGCATCATAAAGATATCGACCTATTCCAGCGAAACGGACGGCCAGGAGGTAGTTGCGTCATGAAACCCATCCCCAGCAATTTTATGCAGTTTCTCGATTACAGCGTGGTCAGAGCCGAATACGTTTCCAACGACGATCAGGTCGGTTCCGACCGCACGCTCGAGCTCAAGCCCGCCTTCACCCGCAGGATCACCAAGCACAGCGACAACGAGTATTCGATGCTTATCGGCATCATGCTCGGCAGCAAGGGCGAGGAGGAGAGCTTCCCCTTCTATCTCCGCCTCGAGATCGAGGGCCGCTTCCTCGTGGGCGATACGGAGCACGCGGAGATACTGATGAACCGAAACGCCTCGGCGATCCTCTTCCCGTATCTGCGCTCGACGCTCACGATGATGACCGCCTGCGTCAACATCACACCGATAATCCTGCCGACCTTCAATTTCGCGGCGATGCTCGACCGCGAGGAGAAGCTTCAAAAAGGCGAGTCCATACCCGCAGAAGAGGAGACCGACTATCCTCACGGCGGCGGTGAGGGCGAGGACGGCGCGGAGATCGTGACCGTGTCCTCCGACGTGCAGTAAGGATCAGACAAAAGCGCGGGGACCGATCCCACATGGGACCGGTCCCCTTTTTCAGCCCCCGACCGGGGATCAGCTGCAGCCGCAGCCGCAGCCGTTGTTGTTGGCGCTGCCGCAGCCGCCCTCGCAGCCGCAGCCGCCGAAGCCGTTGCCGAAGAGGATGATCAGGATGATGATCCAGTACCAGTTGCTGCCGCCGAAACCGCAGCCGCAGCCGTCGTCGCAGCCGCAGCCGAAGCCGCCGCCGTTGCCGATGATGAGCAGGATGATGATCCACCACCAGTTATTGTTGTTGAAACAGTTGCCGCACATATAAAGGCCTCCTTTTTTCGGGCTGCAACGCCCGTTTGCTTTATAATACGCGGGATGCGCCGAATAGGTGCAGGCAGGACATAAGCGCCTTGCCGCCCGATCCGGCCGGGGGGGCTTGCCAAGCGCGGCGAACTGTGGTATAATCAATCTGCTTCGGGGCAGGGTGAGATCCCCTACCGGCAGTTATAGTCTGCGAGCATCGGAGAGATCCGATACCGAACCGGTGAGATCCCGGTACCGACGGTCATAGTCCGGAAGGGAGAAGCGGAACAGTTGGTCAGGCATGCGCAGGCCGCCTTGGTTGCTCCGCTTTACGGAGCAAATTTCCAAGGAGGTTTTTATTTTACAATGGAAAACAAACACACTGGCGCGCCCGCCCAGGCGCGCTCGACCGCGGACAAGCTCGTTAAACTCGCGCTGCTCGCCGCGATCTCGGTCATCCTCGCGCTGCTGATCCACTTCCCCATCCTTCCGCAGCTTTCGTTCCTTGAGTACGACATGGCGGACGTGCCGATCCTCATCGGCACCTTCCTCTACGGCCCGTTCTGGGGCCTGCTGCTTACCCTCGTGGTCAGCGTCATCCAGGGCGTGACGGTCTCCGCCTCGAGCGGGATCATCGGCATCGTCATGCACTTTATCGCCACGGGCGGCTTCGTGCTGGTCGCCGGCCTCATCTACCGCGGCAAGCGGCGCACGCTGAAATACGCGATCATCGCCCTTATCGCCGGCGCGCTGACGATGGTCGCGCTGATGGTGCCGCTCAACTATTTCATCTCCCCGATGTTCATCCAGTCGCCCGAATTCCCCTATAAGGCGGCCCAGTCGACCATCTGGAGCATGATGTGGCTCTTCGTGGCGTTCAACGCGATAAAGGCCTTCGGCAACGCGCTGATAACCTTCCTGCTCTACAAGGCGGTGGGCAGGGTGCTCAAGCTCCAGTTCGTGCACCCGTCGTCCGAGAAGAAAAAGGCCTGATAACGGCTGAATAATCCAAGTATCAGAAAGCTCCCGTCCGCGGAAATGCGCGCCGCAGACGGGAGCTGTTTTATATGCAGTTTTTTCTTATCAGGCCCGGGGCGCTATCTTTACCGAAACGCGGCAGACATGCAAGCCGTTTGCGAAGAAGATCAGGTCGTAATCCCCCATCTCCGCGTCCTCGGGCACCGCGGCGCTGAAGAGCAGGCCGTCCTCGCCGGGCGCAGCGATATCGGCAACGAAGAGCGCTTCCCTTTCAAAGTCCGCGGGCTTCCAGTCGTAATACTCCGCCGCGCTGCGGTGCGCGACCAGCACGGCCTTTACGCGGCCCTCGGCGGCTTCGGAGATGCTGCCGTCAAAATAGGCGGTGATAGTCTCCCCCGGCTCGAAATGCTCGCGGATGCCGTCCGCGGCCTTCTCCCTGCCGTTGTCCTCCGCGCTCCTGTCGCCGTCCAGCCTCAGAGCGTTTATCACAAAGCTGTCGCTCGGGTTGAGGCGCTGCAGCCTGCCGTGCGCGACGATGCTCGGGTCCTTCGCGGCGTACCCGTCGCTCTCGTTCTGCGGGCGTTTGGTGGAGGCCGGAGTATTCGGCTGCGGCGTGTGCAGGGCGTTCGTATCGGAGGGCGAAGTGCCGTTCTGCCTTCCCGCGCAGGCGGCAAGGCCCGCGATGAGCAGCACGGCCAGTATTATCAAAACGGCTCTTTTCATAGCGTTACCTCTTTCTTTGTTCGATGTTCGGCGGAGGCTTCCGCCAAACGGCGTACCGCGTATGCATTTTAGCATATGCGGCCTTAAAAAGCAAACGGTTTCGGGGCGTGGAGCCCTCCTCCGGCCGGTATGCCGCGATTTTTCTTTTATCCGCGGCGATTTCTGTTGCGCTCGGGGATAATCTATGATATAATCCCACAAAAGGAGGTGTTGAGAGTGAGTATCCTTTCAAAACTCATCAAAAAGATCGTGACCGAGGTCGAGCAGAAGACCGAGCAGTTCATCGAGAATATCGGTCAGGAGCAGAAGCCGAGCCCCGGCGATACGACCGGCTGCGCGAATACCGGCGGCCAGCTCTACGGCACGCATAATCCGCCCCCGGTGTACGACGCGCCCGAATCCGGGTTCTCCTGGGGCCCCGAGATGCCCGCCGAGGAGAATCAGTACAATTTCCCCGGCACCTACGTGGAGTATTTCGAGAAGGTCTTTACCGAGAGCTTCCCGGAGTATTCGATCCGTCATGAACCCGCCTACAACGGCAGGGCGACGAACTTCTATTTCACGAAGAACGACGACCTTGCGCTCGTGGTGGAGCTGCTTTCGGAGAAGAGCCACGTTGTGGTCCTCCGCAAGCGCTGCAGGGCCAACGGCACCCCGTACCTGCGCTTCTACTACGACCACGACAGCTGGTGGAACACCAAAGCCTACGTGCTCGACCGCACCGAAAGGGCGCTCGGCATAAGGGCCTGAACACGCTGAAAAACAGAAAGAGAACGCTATTTGCGCCTGCGGTGGGTCCGGCACGGCTTTAGTTTGATGCGGGGTCAGATCCCGCATCGCGGCTTCGCAGGCAGCCGGCCGTGTACGATCCGGTCTTGCACAATAATTTATTGTGCCTTTAAGGATTTCTCTTTCTGTTTTTCTTTTGCCTTAGCCATGGGACTTATTCTTCAGCTTCAGGACGAGGCCGTCTGGAAGCGCTTTTACGAATACAGGAAGGCACGCCATCTCCCGAAAGCCGAGGCGCGGGAGCTGCTTTCGTTTATGGAGGAGAAGCGGTATCTGCCCGTCGTCGAAAGGATGCTGAGCGGGGAGCGCTTTCCCCTGCCCCGCCGCGCGGTCATCAGCAAGCAGGGCTCCTCGAAAAAGCGCGTGGTCTACACCTACCCGCCCGACGAGAACCGCGTGCTCAAGCTCCTTACCTACCTGATGCTGAGAAAGTACGACTCTCTCTATGCCCCCGGGCTCTATTCCTTCCGCCCCGGGCGCAGCGCGAAGGACGCCGTCCTGCGGCTGACGAAGAAAAGGGATATCGCCTCCATGTATTCCTACAAGGCGGATATCAGCAATTATTTCAATTCGGTCGATATCCCCCTGCTGCTGCCGATGATGGATGAAGCGCTCTCGGGCGATCCCGGGCTCTGCGGCTTCCTTTCAGCGCTGCTCCGCGAGCCGAACGTGCTCGAGAGCGGAAAGGAGCTGACCGAGCAGAAGGGCATCATGGCGGGCACGCCGATCGCCGCGTTCCTGGCGAACCTGTTTTTAAAGGAGCTGGACGCGCATTTTGCCGCGCTCTCCCTCCCCTACTGCCGGTATTCGGACGATATCATAGTGTTCGCGCCGACCCGGGAGGAGCTTGAAACACAGATCCTTTTTATAAAGCGGTTCCTCGCCGAGAAGAAGCTTGCGATAAATCCCGATAAGGAATACCGCACCGTCCCGGGCGAAAAATGGACCTTCCTCGGGTTCTCGTTTGAAAACGGCGCCGTGGACATTGCGCCCGCGTCGGTGATGAAGCTGAAAAAGAAGATGCGCAGGAAGGCCCGCGCGCTCTCCCGCTGGAGGGATAAGAAGGGCGTCAGCGGCGAGAGGGCGGCGAAGGCGTTTATAAAGGCGCTGAACCGCAAGCTCTACGAATACACCGACGAGAACGACCTGACCTGGGCGCGGTGGTTCTTCCCCGTCATCTCGACCGTCGGGAGCCTCCGCGAGCTGGACCGCTACGCCGAGGACTGCGTGCGCTTCATAGCCAGCGGCACGCGCACGAAGAAGCGCTACGACTTCCGCTATTCCGATATAAAGGCCCTGGGGTACCGCAGCCTTGTGCACGAATACTACCGGGAGCTGACCGAAGCGGAAAAGCACGGGGCCGAAAAAGACGAAGGAGCGGTGTGACCGCTCCTTTTTGCTTTACGATGCTTTATTTTTCAAGCCGGTAATAGAAGAACCCCTCGTCCTCGCCGATCCTTTTAAAGCCGACCTTTTCGAGCACGTGCGCGCTGCGCGCGTTTTTCTTTACCGTATCGGCGTTGACGGCGCATAGGCCGAGCGAATAGAAGGCGTAATCTACGGCAAGGCGTTCCGCCTCCGTCCCGTAGCCGCGGCCCTTCAGCCCGTCGTGCTTCATATGGATGCTGAGGGTGCATTCGCCTTTTTCACGGTCGATGCGCTTGAGCTGCACCTCGCCTATCGGCTCGCCCGCAAGCATGATCGCGAGCAGCACGCGCGAGGAGACCTGCTTCGAATCGAAATAGCGGTCGACCGCGGCCTCGTCGTAGACGTACGGGCGAAAGAGGCTTATATCGGCATAGATCGCGGGATCGTTCTGCCAGCCCCGAAACAGCGCATGGCAGAGCTCGCGGGTCATCAGTTCAAGGGTGATCTCCATAAAAACCTCTCAGACGAGCTGCCCGGGCAGGCGCAGCTTCTCCTTCGGCGGGAAGGTGGAATCGAATTCCTCGAAGGCCTCTTTTTCGAGCTCGGCGCAGTAATAGCCCTCGGGCGGACCGTATTCGCCGGTGACGCCGCGAAGATACCCCGGGATCAGCTCGCGGCAGAGGAAGAAGGAATCATCCGCCCCCTCGGGCAGGCCGTGGTAGCGGAGGCCGAATTCGCGGGCATAGGTGAAGCCGCTCTTGCCGTAGAAGCCGATATTGCCCTCGAAGCAGAGCGCGCCGCAGCCGAGCGCCGCCGCCCTTTCAAGCGAAGCATCGAGCAGCAGCTTGCCGTAGCCCCTGCGCTTTAGCTCGGGCAAAATGCAGATCGGCCCCATCGTCATGATCGGGAGCTCCCCGCCGCCGTCCGCCCTTATGACGGCGCGCATGAACATATTCTGGCCGATCAGGACGCCGTCCTTCTCCATGACCAGATCGAGCTCGGGCACGAACGCCGGATCGTCCCTGAGACGGTGGATGACGTAGTGCTCCAGGCAGCCCGGGCGATAGACGTTCCAGAACGATTCGCGGATCAGCTCCTCGACCGCGCGGTGATCCCGCTCGGTCTCATTGCGGATAACGACGCCGCTTTTATCCATTTTGTTGCTCTCCTTTGTGCTGTGTTCCTTTTCCGGCCGCTTTAAGCGGCCCATAACATGATAGCACGCCCGGGGCGCGATGGCAAGAGGAACACGAGTTTTCCCTGCGCGGCGGAGTTGAACCCCATCGCCGCGCGTGGTACAATAGGGCTATAAAGAGCGAAAGGAACGAAAAGGATGATAAAGGTCAGCAAAATAAATATCCCGCAGCTCCCGACCGAGAAGCCGAGGAGGCTGTACGTGTATCTCCCCCGCGGCTACGAGGCGGGCGACAGGCGCTATCCTGTGCTCTATATGTTCGACGGGCACAACGTCTTCTACGACAGCCACGCGACCTACGGCCGGAGCTGGGGCATGAAGCGCTACCTTGAAAAGACCGGGCTGCAGCTCATCCTCGCTGCGGTCGAATGCAATCCCGAGGGGACGCGAAGGCTGAACGAATACGCGCCCTGGGATTTCACGGCGACGGGCCTTGGCAGGATGGAGGGCCTCGGGAAGGTCACGATGGACTGGCTGACCGGCGAGCTCAAGCCCATGATCGACGCCGAATACCGCACCCTGCCGGACAGGGAGCATACCATGATCGCGGGCAGCTCCTTCGGCGGGCTGATCACGCTCTACGCCGCGGTGGAATACAACGCCTTCTTCTCGCGCGCCGCCGCGCTCTCGCCCAGCCTTTGGGTCAGACCCGGAATCATGAACGAAATGATCAAGGGCAGCCGCCTTGCCTCGCCGACGAGGGTCTATATGGACCTGGGCAGCGCGGAGGTCGGGAAGCATGTGGAGGCCTACCGCTCCATGTTCAACACCGCGAAGCTGCTTTCGCTCTCCGGGGCGGACGTCGCCGCGCGGATAGTGCCCGGCGCCGAGCATAACGAGGCGGCCTGGGAGAAGCGGATACCGGTGTTCTTCGACTATTTGAAGTTCGATGAAGAATAAGCCTTTTTGCGACAAATAAAACGAAACCTCCTCTGCTTAAGCGAAGGAGGTTTTTTGTTTTTGAGATGTTCGGTCAGCGCTTCTTATAGAGCACCAGCTCGGGGTCCGCGCCGTTCTCACCGTAGGTCGAGACGAGTATGAAATCCATGTTCGCGAGCACGCCGAAGCAGCGGTCCCCGCCGAATTCGGGCTCGAGCTGGGTGCCGAGGTAGGTCGTGCCGTCGTCCAGGAACTTGACGTTCATGCCGCTCGGCAGCCTGTACGCGAGGTTGACGTAGGCGCCGACGAGGGCGTTGAGCCGCGTGACCTCGGGCATGCCCTCGATCCGGAGCTCGTTTATCTCCTTTATCAGCTGCTGCTTGAACTCCTCGAACTGCCCGCCGTCGCCGAGCTCGCCGTATCGCTTCCAGTAATCGAGATGCGGGAGCGTCTGCTTGAGGTATGCGCGGGCCTGCTCCTCTGTAAAGCTTTCGCTGACCATATGCGTCACGCAGACGTCGATCAGGTCGTCCATATCGCTGTAAGTATAGGTACCGTCGGCATAGCACCACTTGCAGTAGTCCTCGTTGAGCGAGCCGTCCTTGTTGTGCCCGATGATCTCGTCGTCAAGCGGCATGCCGCAGCACTGGCAGACGAGCTTCTGCGGCGAGCCGAGCAGGGTGTTTATCGAGACCTTGAAGAGGTTCGAGAGAAGCTTGAGCGTTTCGGTATTCGGGACGGTCTCGCCGTTCTCCCAGCGCGACACCGCCTGACGGGTCACGAAGAGCTTTTCGGCCAGCTCATCCTGCGAAAGGCCGTGCTTGGTCCTGAGATCGTAGATCACTTCCTTGGTGTTCATAAGATTACCTCCCTGAGTTTTATGTGCCTATGATAGCACCGATGGGGACCTAAAGCAAGCAACCCGCTGTTGCGCTTTTGCAGGAAAAACGCGGCCTCACAGCCGGGAACGGACAACAATGCAGGCCGTTCCCGCCGCGGCGAGGACGGCGCCGGTCACCGTAAAAACGACCATCCTGCGGTGCAGTCTTTGATAGAGCTCGTTTGATCCGTCCAGCGTGTGATAAAAGCCGAACCGGCTGAGCAGCGCGAAGAGCAGACACAGTATGCCGGCGGCGATAAGGATGATCCCGATGATCAGCAGCAGCTTTTTCATGCTTTTCCTCCCGGTCGGCGTTCCTTACCGCTGCTCCGGGCATCGGCCCAGCATTTCCACGGCTTCCTCGAGCGATACGGCGTCGACCAGTTCCTCCCAAACGTCCTCATTATAATAGCGGACCGTGGTCTCGGCGGTCATATAGTCGTTGTCAAAGGTGGAGTTCGTCCCCTGCGGAACGATCACCTCAAAGCCTCTTTCAAAAGCGGATTTAACGGTGGCGTCGATGCAGTAATTCGTTTGCAGACCGATTATCATCAGCCTTTTATCCTCCTGCCGCTTCAGGTAGGCTTTGAGCTCTTTATTGCCAAAGCAGCTGTTGATGGTCTTGACGAATACCTTTTCGCCCGGTTCCGGACGGAGCCGATCGATGATCTCAAAGCCTTCGTCGCCGGCCGTCAGCCCGGTGCCGGGTCCCGCATCGTGCTGCACGAAGATGACCTCCACGCGGTTCTTCCGTGCGGCTTCAACGAGTCGGACGGTGCTGTCAACGAATGTCTCGTAAGCAAAGAGCTCCTCATCCACAAGGGCTTTCTGCATATCGATGACCAACAGGATCATATTCTGTTTCCTCCTAAGTTTAGATCGGCAGATGCTGCCGCCGTTTCACGATGCCGATCCGGCCCCGCAGTATCCCGCGACCCGGTCCGGTGGGACGATTATACCATTTTTTGCCCGCAAAAACAACGGGAAGAGGCTGCTTTCCGCAATTCGCTTGCATCCAAAGCAGCCTCCCGGTTATTGTACCAATGCTCATACAGACCTCTTCGGGGAGTCCCTGCCGTCCGTATTCTATGTATTCTACGGTTTCTTTACCAGATACAGGATATCGGTATCCTCAAACACGACTTTCCCGCCGTTTTCGGCATAGAGCCAGGTGCCGTTAAAGGCGCCCTTCTCATGCGTATCGCGCACAAGGTTTTCTATCAAAGCCTGCTTATTCATACCGATATCTCCTTTAGGGATCCTGTCCCGACAATATAGCACATTAAGCCGATGAAAGCAATAAAACCCCTTCTGCCCGGCGGACAAAAGGGGGTTTCGCTGATGTGAAAAAGCGCCGAAACGGTGAGCGCTTCAGCGCTCAGCGATCAGGATTCTCGTCGTTCTGCGGAAAACACCTGAAGAAGTTCATATTATTATCCGGGTCGTAAAAGCTCATGTTCACGGCGCCCCAGGGCCTTCTTTTCGGCGCTTCAATGATACGCGCGCCTAAAGAAAGCAGCTTTTGATATTCTTTATCCATGTCCTCCACAGTGAAAGCCGGGGTGACGTTCTGATTCCGGTTGTTTTTAGCCGTCCCGTCGTTATAGATCGTCAGCGCGGTCCCCTCGGTGAGGATGAGCTGATGCGTCTCGCCGCTGCTGTTGTTCTCCGTTTCAAGCAATCGTTTATAGAAGTCGGCGAGCCGCCGGACGTCGTCTGTCAATAAGCACACTTCGTCGATCCTCTTAATACCCTCCCATAACCGCGATCCGGTGAGTTGACTATACCATAATCGGGCGTTTCGGGCAATGAAGAGACCTTGCCGCGATTTCTTGCTCAACGATCATACTCCGTTTGCCGGACCTGACGCTCGTGCCGGCAGCGGGGGTGCTTATTCCTTCTCCTTGACGGCTTCGACGATATCCCAATGCTTGAGCGCGTTCATTGCAAGGATATGGCTGATCACGATATAGGCGAATACGATCAGCACAGTCAGCAGATATTCCTTCGGACCGTTCGCGAAGACGTACTCACGCCCCTCGGTGCTTACCTTTTGAAGCGCTGTACGCGCAACGACGACGCCGAGCGGGAAACCCACAAGGCAGGAGCAGACGAACTGCAGCAGGGACTGGACGAACCAACTCCCGGAGATCGAGCTGCGCTGGAAGCCGAGCGTCCGCAGCACGCAAAGCTCCTTCTTCCTTTCGAGCAGATTGGTCTGAGTGGTGTTGTAAACGATCGTAAGGCCGATCAGTATCGCAAAGGCGATGATGATCATCGCGGAAAGATCGTAGGTGCGGAAGACCTTCGCGTTGCCTTCATAGGACAGATGCGTGAATACGGAATACAGGTAATCCTCGGTCGAGGTCAGCTTTTCGAGCAGCTTCTGCTCATCGGCTTCATCGACATTGATTATCAGGCAGCCAAGGCTTGCTTCCTTCAATCGGCTGCAGGTCTCGGAGGAAATGTACTGGAAGCGGCTGACGGACTGCTCGGAGATCGATTCGACGCGCAGCTCCTCTCCGTCGACGAGCACCGTATCGCCCTGACGGACGCCGAGCTGCTCCGCAAGATGCCGTTCGATAATGATACCGTCCGTCGGGAGCGGGAGCGGCTCGGAGCCGGGTCCGTAGACGCTGATCAGCTCGGTCCCGGGCTCGAGCGCGTTGATGACGGCGGGAGCGATCCGGCCGTTATACTCGATATCGCGCTCGTAGTACTCGAGCATCTGCACCTGAGAAACGAACGGGAGCGCTTCGAGCTCCTCGCGCACCTCATCGCCGGGCTGACCGTTGAAGAAGACCTGGCAGTCGTAATGGATGCGCTCATCGTAAAGCTCGGTCAGGATGCGGTTTTTCGAGGTCACGAAGGAGAACGATGAGAAGATCATCATGACTGAAGCGGCGACGCAGACCACGGAGAACAGGAAGCGGCCCTTGTTTCGCAGCATCGAGCTGACGGAAAACTTCACCATCGGCTTTGATTTTTTGGTCAGCGCTGCAAGGAGCCTCGGGACCTTCGCGGTCTGCGGGGCGGGGCGGGTCATCGCCTCGGAGGGCGAGATCTTGGAGATCAGCGTCGTTCCGATCAGCGTCGCGGCTTGACCGACGACGATCGTCAGCACGGCGGAAAGAGCAACGGATTTCGGATCGAGAAGGAACTGGAAGGAGCGCAGCGGGAAGAAATCCCTGAAATATCCGCAAACGTAGCGCATCACGGCATAGCCTATGCCGACGCCGATAACGATCGAAAGCAGTGAAACGATCAGATCGACTCCGCAGTAAAGCAGGCGGATCTCTCCCTTTTCAAAGCCGAGCGCACGCAGTATGCCGATCTCGCGGCGGCATTGGCGGATGATCAGCGACATGAACAGGAAAACGACTATAAGAACGACGATAAAGAATATCATCGGCATGAAGGTGGACATGGTCTCGATCGGAGCCATATTCACCTCGATGCGCTTCTTAACGCCCGAATTCTCGTAAACGAAGCTCTTTTTAATGGTGACGTCGTCCCCGAGCGCCTTTTCGGCGGCGCTGAGCAGGGCGTGCTGATCGAGCGAGGGATCGAAATACAGCATGAACTGATTCGCAAGCGATTCGTAGCCCTCGCTTTCGTCAAGCTCCGCATACGCTTTTCGGAGCTCCTCGTGGAGATCGGCGAATTCGCTCATTGCATCCGCAAGACTGCTGTCATACTCGTTCTTGCCCCGCTCGTATTCCGTGACGGCGTCGTCGAACTGCTGCTCCGCTTCGGCGAGCTGACGGTTGATCTCGGCCACGGCCGCCTCGATATCGCTGACGCCAGAATCGACCTGTGCTATGCCGTCGCGGCACTGCGCGATCGCGCCGGGAATGGAAGCAAGCCCTGAATTGATCTCGGCAAGCTGAGAACGGAGCTCCGCAAGCTTTTGGTCGATCTCGTTCTCATGCACGCCCTGCTGTTCAAGCGCGGAAACGATCTCGGCCCGCTGGCGTTCAAGCTCCGCGATGGAGCTTTCAAGCCTTGATTTCGTAGTATTGTAGGCGTAGATAAGCTGGCCGACCGTGGTGATCTGCTGACCGGTAGCCGCTTCAAGCTCCGAAACGAGGCGGCTGAGCTGACTTATGCGGTCGTTGATCTCCCTTATGGTGAGATCGCCCCCGTAGATGCTCATAAGCATGATCGCTTCTTCCACGCGGTTGTCGCGGATCTGATTATGAAGGTAGGTTACGTTGTTCAGAGCGTTGTTGTATGCATCGACGATATCCCCGCCGTTTTCGAGCGTATCGTCGTATCGATTTATGACTTCGACAAGGTGCGGGTATTCAGGCTCCTGACTGATATCCTCCCCCAGCATCGCGCGATCGATCAAATAGAGCACCGGCTCGGAATTGAGATAGATATAGTCCTCCTCCACGGTGACGATGAAGGCGTCAAGATCTGCCGCGACGCTGCTCAAGGGCATGTTTTCATCATACTCAAAGCCGTATTGGGCCGCAAGCTGAAGGAAACCCATAAGCCGCTGATGCGCTTCGAAGATCGCCGAAAGCGGAGTGTTCGTGGGCAGATCGCGCAGCAGGTCGATCCCGGCGACGACGTCGGGCGCGGTCAGCTCCTGATAGGAGGCGTTCAGCTCCGCAAGCTGCCTGTCGATCTGCGCAAGCGCGGAGCGCGCCTGCTCGAGTCTTTCTATCCCCTGGGTGACCTGCGGCTTCGCGGCGGTGAGCTGGGCCTGAGTGCGTTCAAGCTCGCTTATGCTTTGAACGAGCTCTCTGCGGGTGTTCAAAAGCTGTTTTTTTGCATCCGCCAGCTCCTTCTTCCGGGCCTCGGCTTCGGAACGGGCCTGAACGAGGTTTGCTTCGTTCTCTTCGAGCATCGCTTTTATGTCGTCAAGCTGCTGCTTCGCATCCTCAAAGCTCTGATTGGCGTTCTGCTCCGCCTCGGCCAGCTCCGAATCCCGTTCTTCAAGCTCTTCACGCGCCGCTTCGCGCTCCTTCTCGGTCTCCTTCTCAAGAAGCTCCACCGAAAAATACGCAAAACCGAAATCCGGATTGACTCCCCAGGAATCATCCGTTACCTGCACGCTCAGCGTTTCCGGCGCCGTCACCGTTGCTTCGACGAGATAGCTCCTGTATTCGTCGCCGATCTTGAAAAGCACCTCGTCTCCTGCCTTGATCCCGTTGTCCTCCGCGAAATTGTACTCGAGCATCACGCACTCGCGTTCGCCGCAGTCCCCAGAGCTCCAGATATGGAATTTTTCGATATCGTCCTCCGAACACGAAAACACGCGGACGGAGAGATACCTGCCGCTCGGATCTATCATGATCGTGTCGCTGCAGGCCCTTGAATACGCGGCGGTAACGCCTTCGATCTGCTTTACGGCGTCAAGGCGGTTCCTGTTGATGATATCGGTGGTGATGATCGCGGAGGGATAGCGGTCGTCGCGCACGTAGTCGTTCAGTGTCTTGTCGAACGACAGATAAGCCCCGCCCATACCGACCATTATGCCGCAGCCGAGAGCCGAAACGAGCATGGCGGAAAGCAGAAGCTTCCAGTATTTTTTGATTATCGGAAGGATCATCCTTCGCATAGCGTTACCACTCCATGATCTCAGCGGAAACGGGGGACTCTATTACGGAGCATTCGATTATCCTGCCGCTGCGCATGCGGATCACGCGATCCGCCATACGGCCTATCTCCTGCGTATGGGTGACTACCACAACGGTCTTGCCGTGCTCGCGGCAGAGCTTTTCAAGCGCGATCAGTATCTGCTTACCCGTTTCGTAATCCAGCGCGCCCGTAGGCTCGTCGCACAGCAGCAGACGCGGATCCTTGGCAAGCGCACGGGCGATCGAAACGCGCTGCTGCTCGCCGCCGGACATTTGGGTCGGGTATGAGTCGAGCTTATGCCCGAGGCCGACGAGCTCCAGCATTTCCCGGACGATATCGCCACCCTTGCTTGTCTCGGCCGTCATGGCGACGTTTTCCCTCGCGGTCAGTTCCGCGATCAGGTTGAAGGACTGGAACACGAAGCCGACGTCGTCCCTGCGGTAGCGCGTAAGCTCCCGGTCCCGGAGCTTGCTGAGCTCCCTGCCGCCGATCGTGATGCTGCCGCTGTCCGGCTTATCCATACCGCCGAGCATATTCAGAAGCGTGCTCTTGCCGGAGCCGGAGCTGCCGAGGATCACGAGGAGCTCGCCCTCGTAAATATCCAGCGAAACGTCGCTCAGGGCGTGCACAGCCGCCTCGCCCTTGCCGTAGGTCTTGAAAAGCGACTTTGCGCTCAGTATGATGCTTTTATCGGATCTTGTTTCCATACGGTTCGCCTTTTCTCTTCGCGGTCAGTGCCGTTCCGTTTTCACAAAATTGATCCCGGTCGCAAGCTCCTCGTATTCGCAGGGCGAAAAGACGCTGAACCGGTATGCCTTTGAATAATCCATCGAGCAGCAGGTGAGCTGTGTCCCGCCCGTCATATCGAAAACGCTGCTCCAGCAGGTCGTGACCATGTGGGGGTATTTGGGGTGCTTATAAAACAGCGTCGCGGAACTCAAAAGCTCCATCGCACGCATATCGCCGAGCACGCCTCCGCAGCTCCCGAGCCCGGAGATGATATCGTCGCGCCTGTCGAACCCGCGGCCTCTTTCGTTGTTGCCGCCCTCCGTGAGGAAATAGTTCGTCAGCACGAGACCGCCGCCGTTATCGGGGTATATGACGTGCATGCGGTCGTCAACGTATTCGACGATCGCGCCGGCGCCGGTGGCGTCGGCCAACATATAGTGATAATTTACGCCGATCAGGTCGTTCATATCGTATTTTTCAAACTCGGCAACAGCTTCGCCGACGGATGCGCATCTGTCCAGAACGGCGCGGACGATCACCGGCGGTATCACCGGGGTGCGGCCCGTCCTCTGCTTCGTCGGCTCCGCCTTGATCTCCAGTATGGCGATCGCAAGCCCTTTTTCGTTCATCCCGTCCATGCAGACGTACGGGCTGCCGATGAGGCGCGACGGGCGGCGTATCCTGTCTATGCGCTGGTGCTTGATGCCGTACGCCATGAAGTTGACGGTCAGCGTGTTGATGCTGCGGTAGCCGTTCTCGGGATGCGTCCAGAGCACGACGCACGGGGACTCCTTATAATCGAAGTTGCGCCCCATCAGCACGTGCCCCGAGGGATCCTCCGCATTGAAGGCGGAGCAGGCAAAGCCATCCGGCTTCGTGTTCAGCACGGGCCGCAGCGTCCGCGCCTGCTTTTGAATGAAGCGCGCCATGCCCAAAACGTCCGTGACGCCCGTTTCAAGCAGCTTATCGAGCGCATAATCGAAGCGGCAGTCGAGCATAAAAATGCCCGGATGGATCATCTTGAGGGTGTTCAGCGTTTCGTCTTCCGCTTTTCTTATAAGTTGTTTCTTCGTTTCCATATTCATCTTTCCGATTGCTGCTCGTACGTCGTTTCCGTGCAGCTGTCAAAATACTCCAGTTTTTCAGGGGAATCCACGTATCGCACGGCCTTGATCTGATTGCCCGAAAGCTTCTGCTTCGCATAACGCTCGCGGTAGCGCTCATAGCTGCCGGGCCTTACAATCGAGAGCGCCGAGGGGGACGACTCGCCGATCTTAAGCATCCTTCCGTGCTCGGCATTGACCTTTGCAAGCTCCTCGTCGAATATGGAGGCGGGATCCTTATCCATTCCCTCGGGCATGCCGCTTTCAAGCTCCATAAACATCCTGAGCCGCCACGGAGAACGGCCAAGATCGGGGTAGAAGCTGTAATCGAGCACCTTGACGCCGACGCGCCGCTCGAAAGCCGCCACGGCATTTGAAAAATGCTCCGCGGTGAGCTTGACTCCCGTGATGTTAAGCAGCTGGTCCTTTCTGTACGCAAAACGGATCAGCGGTGAAGCGCCCCTTAAGCCTGTGACGACGATCACATCCCTGATACGGTAGCGGTACAGCCCCGAAAGGCTCGTCACGACGACCTCGTAATAGCCGCCGGTTTCGAGCTCGTGAAGCATCAGCGGTTCCGCTTCGCCATCCTCCCGATCGGCGGGGATGAATTCAAAGAAGCCCGCGCTAGGAAGCATCAGATAGTTCTCGTCCTCCGCGTCGACCGTGCTCGCAAAGAGCGATTCCGACGCACAGTACATCGAATAGCAGAACTTCACGTCCGGTCCGCAATAGCTGCGCAGCTTATCGGCAAACGGGGCAAATTCGCCCGTGCCGATCGCGATTATCATGGTCATATCCGGCCAAAGCCGCTTTATAAGGCCTCCCCTCGTGCCTTCAAATGCCTTTTCTATCTCCGCAGCGCGTGCGGGATCGGGCCTGAAGAAGCGTGCGAGATCGGCGCGAAGCCCGTCCGGAAGGTCGACGGACGGATCGACTCCGCCCTCCGCTATATCGCGGCATAGCATTTCGCGGTTCTCCTCGATATAGCTCATCAGGTCCGTAACGGTGGACATGAACGCGCTGACCGAACCCACGAGCTCCCTTTCCGAAAGCGCGGCGCGGGCTTTAATGTATTTCATATCTATCGTGTCGCCGTAATCCAGCACGCTCATCGGCATGCAGGTGAGCGCCTGCACAAGGAGCTTTGAATTGCCCACCACGAAAGATGAGATAAAGCCCTGCCGTATGCCCGCAGGCGTGAAGGAGCTTTCGGTCTCGATAGTGTTAAGAACCTTGCCGCCGCGAATGCCGCGGGCCCTGAGCTCCTTCTTCAAAAGGTGGAAGAACATCGCTATACACTTTTGATACGGAGCGTAGGAACGGGCGACGACCGGGATATGCTTTGTAACGCCGGTGGTGCCGGAGGTGTTGGCCAGGAAGGAGATGCGGTCCCGCGTGATCAGATTCTGCTCGCCCTGCTGCGCTGTGCGCTCGATATAGTCCCTGTAATCACTGTAATCGGTAAACGGCACGGCGCGCTGGTAGTCCGCGGCAGAGCGGATCCCCGAGAAGCCGTATTTGACTCCGAACTCGGTCCCCGCGTTTCGCCTGAGGATGCCGTGTAGCATTTTCTTCTCATACTTTTCGGCTTTTTCGGCCTCGTGAAGGAACTTTCGCCGGCAGAAGCCTCCGTAAGCGGAGACCGTATTCAGCACGATGCGGTTAATCAAACGGTCAAGCTTTTTCATAATTATCCCAAGCATCCTCATCGCCTGCGCCGTGGCTTCGGGCCAGCCCGGCAGGGCGGAGGCTAATTGTAATATAACCGATTAAATATAACAGAAAATTGCGGCAGAGTCAAGCAAAAATATTATACAGAAGGTCGGATGAGAGGATGGGAGCGGAAAAGCCGATGGGACCGTGTGGCCCAGATCCGAAGCTTGAAAAGCACGGCCGTTTGAGTTATAATAAAATGTAAACGCAGATTACGGCGCGCCGAACGGGAAACGCTCCGTTTTCTGCGCAAACAGTTCAAATATGGAGGAAATAAAATGAGAAGAGCATTACGGATCCTTGCAGCCACGCTTGCCGTGCTGCTCGTTTTCTGCGCTGTGCCCCGCATCCCGCAGAGCATGTCTTCGGCTCAGACCGTTCAGCCGCTGTGGAACGTTCCCGCCGGTTACAATCAGCATGACTACAACAAGATCGCGACCTTCCTGGAGCTGCGCGATGAGAACGGCGTCCGCAACGGTGAAAAATGCGGCACGAACTATGACCCGAACGACCCGACTACCTGGGGTAAGGAGGGCTATTACGAAAGCCCGGACGACTATATCGAGCCCACGACCTTCACATGGTCCGAAACGACCGGTGAAAAGCGGATAATGGAGATCACCTGCTATGCGGACGATCTCGTCGGCAGCTTGGATCTTTCCGGTTGCACGGAGCTGCTCAGCCTGAACTGCGCCCGCAACCGCATCTCCGCGCTGAATGTCTCCCAGTGCACGAACCTCGCATCGATCATCTGTTCATCCAACGGGATCTCCTCGCTCTCCCTTTCATCCAATCCTCAGCTTACGACGCTGACCTGCGACAACAACTCGCTAGGCAGCATCAACGTCTCCTCGAACAGCCAGCTTCGCTATCTCAGCGTCGCCGGCAATCAGCTCAGCTCGCTGAACCTTTCGGCGAATACCAATCTGCTGATGCTGAACTGCGCGGGCTGCGGCCTGAGCTCGCTGAACCTCAGCGCGCTCACCAGGCTCCTCGGCCTGTTCTGCCAGAACAACAATCTGGCCCAGCTCAACCTGTCCCAGCTCACAAGGCTGCAGTTCGTCAACTGTGCGGGCAACGGGCTTTCCCAGCTCAACGTTTCCGCCAACACGATGATCGTCGGCATATACTGCGACGGAAACGAGCTGACCGGGCTCGACCTTTCCTCGAACAGCGTTCTGTCCTACCTCTCCTGCAGGGGGAACAGGCTCACGAATCTCGATCTCTCCGCGACGCGCCTGGGCGTCAACAGGATCACCGCTCAGACCGGCGGCACTATCGGCTGCGCGATCACCAGGACCGAGCTCACGAACCAGTATCTGCCCGAAGTGGGCAACGTAGTTACCGCCGTACCTGACAGCGGATACAGCTTCACCGGCTGGTTCAATGCCGCCGGTGCGCAGCTCTCAACCGATGCTGAATTCGCCATTGCCGGCACCTCCGAAACCGTTTTCAACGCAAGATTCGGCAGCGCCCCGTCCTTCCTGCTCGGAGACGTCAACGGGGACGGCCACGTGGATATTTCCGACGCGCTGCTGTGCATGCGGGCCGGTATGGGCATCCTCGTGCTCACGGGCGACGCTGCGGCCGCGGCCGATGTGAACGGCGACGGGACCATCAACATTTCGGACGCATTGCTGTGCATGCGCGTCGCGATGGGTCTTGTCGAGCTGTAATAAAGTAAGCCGAAAAAAAGCAAAAGCGCCTGCCGTTATGCGCCTGCTTCGGTTCACCGCAGCTTCATTCCCTCGCTCTCTGCCGACCGGTTTGCCGCCGTCTTCATCCCTTTGCGGCAAGCCGGGAGCCCTTTGATGATTTATGTAAAGGAAAGCGAGACAAGCTCTGACGCTTGTCTCGTTTTTATTGCCTGTTCACGTATACTGTTCAAAAAAGGCTTATAGTGATCGACTTTTAGGCAGTTTGAGTAAAGAAGGATCCCGGCCTGAAAACACGGATCATCGTGGGGACGGATGACTCGGTTTCTAGTGATCGAGTCTTATACGCCGCTCATTCCGCGGCTTCGGGAGCCGCAAAAGAGTGGTAGCGACAGCGAGGCGTTGTGAGGGCGCTTGCAACCGAACAGCCGAGCCGAGCGTGGTCTTTTGCGGAGAGGAGGAGCGACGGAATGGATGAGCTCGCGCGCTAGCGCGGGGGCGAAGGATATGGATTCCGCGATAAAACAAGGAAACCGCAAAAGAGTGGTAGCGACAGCGAGGCGTTGTGAGGGCGCTTGCAACCGAACAGCCGAGCCGAGCGTGGTCTTTTGCGGAGAGGAGGAGCGACGGAATGAATGAGCTCCCACGCTTGCACGGGAGCGAAGGATATGGAGTCCGCGACGACGAGGAGGGACTCATTTTTTGCACATTGTTCTCGCTGCTTGCTCACGCCGCTGCGCAGCTCGGCGTGCAAAAAATCGGCAGCAGGCGGCATTCGAGTCCCTTTGATCAACAGCAAAAAACAGGAGGTAAGAATGGAGGGACTCATTTTTTGCACATTGCTCTCGCTGCTTGCTCACTCCGCTGCGCAGCTCGGCG
>JAEEKE010000121.1 GCA_016282255.1 Bacillota bacterium | reverse complement strand
ATTTCCTCATTTTTCTGTCAGGATTTCGCTCCGCCGATTGTTTTATATATAAAGGGACGCTGAGAAAGAACGATCCCGGCTTGATTCGGCTCATGAGATATTATATATTATTTTCGCGAGCTGAGAAAAAGCCTGACGAAAGGAGATAAAACCATGAAACGCCCCCAAAAACTAATGCGCACCCTGTGTCTTTTAGTCTCGGCGCTCTTTTGCGTCTCGATCATCTCCCCTGTATTTGCTGCGGTATCGAGCGAGGCTGACCGGCCTGAGACCCGCAGCGTTTACTATGACCCCAACGAGGAGCTGCTTTCGGAATACGACAGGGAAAAGCTGCTGGCGTTCTGGAGCATCGTCAACGAGGAGACCGGTATCTCCAACGGCGAGGCCTGCTTTATCAGCGATTATCCCTCCGAATGGCTCGACGAGATCGGCGGAAGCGAATACGGCGGCACCGCGATGACCCCGCTGGTCAGCACGACCCCCTGGTATGACGGCCTCTTTGATTTCAGCCTAATGTATGAACTGAATGAAGAAGAGCCACTTCCGGGGGACGCCCCGGGCGAACGCCCCTGCATGGTTTGGCCGGACCTGTATGGGGAGCTCGATCTTTCCTGTACGGCCGTTCTGCATTTTAATGCTGTCGTGTATGAGTATCCCGATCCGGAGCATCCCCTTCATATCTCGCGCGTCTGTCTGGACGATTGCAGCTATCTTTGGACTGCCGATCTTTATTATGCCGAACACTGCACCGAGTTTTCGGCGAAAAACTGCCCCGAGCTGCGCGCTGTCATACTGTTGGACGATCCTCTTGAGCGGATCGAATTCGGACCGACCGCGTTCGGCGAGGATATCGGCGTTTACGCCTTCGGGCAGGGCAGCGTCGGCGTCAGATACAGGAATTATAACGACGAGCCTACCTGCATGCTTTACGCTTACCCGACCGACGCTTTCCTCGGCTGGTATAAAGACGGCGTGCTGATCGGGGAAGAGCTTGAATGCGACATCGCGGACGGCGGGAACTACGTTGCCTACTACGGCGGCGACGCGGACGGAAACGGCAGCGTCACCGTGACCGACGCGATCATGGTGCTGCGCGAGGCGATGGGCCTCGGACGCGACGGCGATATCTCCCCGATGCTGGACGTCAACGGCAGCGGCTCCGTCGACGTATCCGACGCGATCATGATCCTGCGCTTTGCGATGGGCATTAGCTGACGGGACCTCCAACCGGCATAACGAAAGGACCGTTCCTTTGGGAAGTGTAATTTAGGGAGACATTTTCTCTTTGAAAAAACAACCTAATATAAAAGCAAGTCATGGTTCGGACACTTGAGGTCAAAGAACCATGGCTGTTTTGTTCTGTTTTAAGAATTTTACTCGCAGGAGCGGTTCGACAAGCTTGGTAAATCGAGGTTCCGCGGCTGTCGCGCTGCGCCGTTTTCCGCCGTTTTCGGGCGGATGGTATCCGCCCCTGCGGTATTTTCGCCAAAATCCGCCCCTTCTCCCCCAAAATAAAAATATATTTTCAAAAACTTGTCCCATTTTGCGTCCATCGTTGTAATAATGTATAGAAGGGTAAATGGGGCGAGAGAAGCCTCCGCCCGAAGAGGTATTGGATGCTGCTTTTTCTGACCGCGGTCAGGACGGACGAAGGGCATGCGCTGCTCACCGAGCTGTACGGCAGGTACAGGGATGGGCTGTTCAAATGCGCGCTCCATTTCGTCGGCCGCGAGCAGGACGCGGAGGATATCGTTCACGACGCCTTCTGTGCCGCCGCGCGGTATGAAGAAAAGCTCCTTGCGGGCACCGAGGTTTTCCGCCGCCGCTTCCTGTTTGCCTGCACACGGCACAGGGCGATGACCTTCGCCAGGAAGCAGTCCAGGCTCGTCCTTGTCGATGAACCCCGTTCCGGCAGGCACGAGAGCGCCGACGCGGAGCTTTCGTTCCTTGAGGACGACGGTCCCCTGCTCGAAAAAGCGGAGGCCGCCGTAAAGGCGCTCGCTCCGCCGTATTCGGACGTACTCTATCTGTATCTTGAGGGCTGCACCGTGCTTCAGACGGCACAGATCCTGGGCGTCAAGCCCGACACGGTCCGCAAGCAGCTCTATCGCGCAAAACAGCAGCTCCGCAAGGCGGTGCTGGAAGAAGAAGGAGGGAACGAAATATGACGTCTGCCGAAGCTTTTCTTGCTTCAAGCCTCGGCGAGGCCATGGATCGGGAGTTCGACGCTTACCTTTCCGAAGCCGCCGTCGAGCCGCACTCATTCTCGCGCCGCTTCGAGCGCAGGCTGGACCGGCTTCTCCGCACCGGCCGACCCGCCGTCCCGGTGCGCAGGGTGCTGATCGCCGCCGCTGCAGCCGTGCTTGCGCTTGTTGCCCTCGCCTGCGCGTCACCTAACCTTCGGCGCACCCTCGCGGGCTTCTGGATAAAGGCCTTTAAGGATCACGATGAATACATCTTCTCGGACGTGACGAAGAAGAGCATAGAGGAGGTCTACGCCCTTTCGCCCGTACCCGAGGGCTTTGAGGAGACCCGGTTTGTACGTGATATCTACGGTTGCTTCACCGATTATTACGACGAAGAAGAAAACTCTATTTTGCTGAGGCAGCTTGCGGCGAAACACTCTTCAGAGACTGCGGATAACGAACTTGGAGAAGCCTTTGAAGAAACCGTAGGCGGCATGACGGTATACCTGCGCATAAGCGAATACTATATGTCTGCCGTTTGGACCCAGGATGGCTACTATTTCTCGCTGTCGAGCACTCCCAATTTTAGCATGGAACAGTTTAAAGATCTGATACTATCGGTCAGTATCAGACCGGAACCGGCACCTTAAAGGGCCGGCTTTTTCAATAAGTTTCGGTTTGCGTCATTGTGATTATATCGTCAGCGCCGCCAGTGCCGGAAACGGTGTAGGTTACCGTCACCCGGTATGTGCCGGTGGAGCTCAGGCCGTCAAAGAAAATATATTTTTAATTTCTTGTCCCATTTTCACACTATGATTGTAATAATGTATAGGGGGATTGCAGAGAACCCGAAAATATGAAGCGGATCTGCCGATAACGAAAGGAGAAACGCCGAAGAACGAAAACTGCCTCGCCGCTAGGCGTGACCGTACTCGTGATGAAGACAAATGAAATTATTATTATCGCAAGCCAATGCCTAAGATGCATTAAAAAACGGATCCCCTTACAGTTCTTTTCCATTAGTTTAAAACTTGAAAGGAGTCAAAAACCATGAAACGCACAACTTCCCTTCTCAAGGTCCTTTGCCTTGCGGTCGCGGCGCTCTTCTGCATCTCGATCATCCCCTCGGCGCTTGCGGTCGGCGTGGCGGAGCTGCCCGAGTCCGATCAGGAAAAGCTTTTGGCTTTCTGGCAGCAGGAAGCGTACGACGGACTGACCAATGCCGAAGCGGTCTATGATTACCATATCCCCGATAGTATAAACCATCTGTCGAGCCCGTCATACGGCGGCGGTTATCACACGATACTGATCCGTGAGCAATCTGCGGGCGGCGGCCGCATCGGCTATGACTTCAACTTTGCGTACTATATCCCGGTCAGCGGCGTGAACGAAGACGGCGACGCCTGGGACGGCTATTGGGACGTCTATCCGGATCTTTACGGGCCTCTCGATCTTTCCGGGACCGGCTTGATGAAGCTCGGAGTATGGAGGGGTGAAGAGATGACGCATCCTCTGCTTCCCGGCCAGACCCATATCACTTCGGTGACGCTCGACGGCTGCGATCTGCTGCGGACCGCGAAGTTCAGCGGTCAGGAATACTGCGGCATATTCTCTGCGCTTGACTGCCCGCAGCTGAGCAAGGTGGAGCTGCTGGACGGCGCTTTCAGGCGTATAGACGTCGGTACCGAGCTGTATGAAAAGACCGTCGGCGCGGCTGCATTCGGCAGCGGCAGCATCGGCATGGCTTTCGACGCTGAAAACGGTGAGGAGATCATGCTTGCGGCGTATCCCGAAAACGATATCTTCATCGGCTGGTTCGACGGCGGCGAGCTCGTTTCCCGCGAGCTCGAATGCACCGTGACGGACGGCGGCAGCTACCGCGCGGTATTCGCGGGCGACGCCGACGGCGACGGCGTTCTGACCGTCACCGACGCGGTCCTCGCTCTGCGTATGGCCATGAACCTGCTCGACGGCGGGAACAGCGTGGACGTCAACGGCAGCGGCGGGGCGGATATCTCCGACGCGATCATGATCCTGCGCTTTGCGATGGGCATTATCTGACGGGACCTCCATCCTGTATAACGAAAGGACCGTTCCTTTGGGAAGTGTAATTTAGGGAGACATTTTCTCTTTAAAAAAACAACCTAATATAAAAGCAAGCCATGGTTCGGATACTTGAGGTCAAAGAACCATGGCTGTTTTGTTCTGTTTTAAGAATTTTACTCGCAGGAGCGGTTCGACAAGCTTGGTAAATCGAGGTTCCGCGGCTGTCGCGCCGCGGCGCGCTGACCCGCTGCGGCTCCCGTTGGTCGCAGGCGCCGCAAACAGGGATCAAGGATCCCTTATTTGCTCCGCCTTTGGGAGCGGTCCTTCTGCTTTCGTTTTTCTATTCCCTCGGCCCCTACGGCCGCTTCTCGGGAAGCTGGGCTATGACCACGGCCGCCAGTATCAGCGCGCAGCCGAGATATTCGCGCGGCGTCATCCTCTGGTGCAGTATTATCGCGCTCGCGATAACGGAGAAGACCGACTCCATGGAAAACAGCAGCGATACTATCGCCGGGTCGCCCTCGCGCTGGGCGACGATCTGCAGCAGGTACGCGATCCCGCAGGAGAAGAACGCCACGTACAGCACGGGCAGCAGGTTTTGAAGGATGGCCTCCCCCTGCGGCTTTTCGAGCAGCAGCATGCCTGTCAGCGAGAACAGCCCCGCCGTCAGGAACTCCGCGATGCAGAAGTCGATCGGGTCGAGCTCGCCCGCGAAGCGGTCTATCAGCAGTATCTGCACCGTGAACGCGAACGCGCAGCCGAGCGTCAGCAGGTCGCCCGGGGCGAAGGAGAAGCTGCCCCCGATGCACAGCAGGTAGAGCCCGATCACCGCGAGCGCAAGGCCCGCCCAGAAGAGCTTGCGTAAGCGCTTACCGAGGATCACGCCGCCGATCGGCACCAGCACCACGTAGAGCGCCGTGATGAACCCCGATTTGCCCGCGTCGGTCCCGGCCTGCATGCCCGCCTGCTGCAGGAACGACGCCACGCCCAGGGCCAGGCCGCAGAGCGTGCCGGCGATCGCGAGCGTCCCGAAGCTCCCTTTGGGAGCGGGGGAGGGGTCCGCCCTCCTGCGGCGGAAGGCCCGTATCGGCCCGCGCACCGCCATAAGGAACGCGACCGCAAGAAAGAAGCGCAGCGCGTTGAAGGTCATCGGCGGTATCGCGTCCGCACAGATATCCTGCGCGACGAACGCCGTGCCCCAGATGAGCGCCGTGAGGAGCGGCAGTATTATCGAACGGAGCTTCTTTCGCATATCAGCCCCGGTCCCTCCTCCAGCTGCGCTTCATAAGGGTCGTTACGCAGCTCAGCTCGATGAGCGAACGGAGCGTATCCTCGTCGGCGCTGCCGTCGAGCGCGGCGCTGAGCCAGTGCACCTTGTTCATATGGTAGGCGGGGAAGAAGCCCTCGCCCGAGCTCACCAGCGAGCCGATCAGCGCCGGGTCCGCCTTGAGGTTGACTATATCCATCTGGCCTTCGCCGGACAGCCCCAGCCGCTTTCTCGGTATCCGCATGGCGATCGCGAACCATTTGCCGTTCGACGGGTGCCGGAACACCGCGGTCACGCCGTCGCCCTCGAAGGGATAGTCGGGCCTGATGCCCCAGCTTTCGAATATAAAGCTTTCAAGCGCTTTCCTGTCCATCGGCGCCTCCCGAGTTCTTGATCCATTGCATTATACCATATCCGCCCGCCCGATTCCACACCGCGCCGATGAAAAACGGCGCGGTATATGCCAAAATATACCGAATTTATTTGATTTTTTCGCGTTTTCGCGTTAAAAAGCACTTTACATACCGCTTTCCATATGCTAAAATGAGTTGTTGTATCGTGCGGGTCTATGCGATCCCGCGGTGCACGCCTGAATGCCGAGGCCCAGCCCGGCGTTCGGACCGGGCGCGGCCGATACCGCGCCGCCGCCCCTCCGCTTTCTTCGTTCTGCGATAACTCCGCCGCACTACGCAGAATCCGGGACTTCAATATTATTTTTCGGAGGTTTCTAAAAATGGAAAAAGAACGTAAGAACGAGATCATCACCAAGTATGCTCTTCACGAGGGCGACACCGGTTCTCCCGAGGTCCAGATCGCGCTGCTTTCCGAGCGCATCAGCCACCTCACCGAGCACCTCAAGACCCATCAGAAGGACAATCACTCCCGTCGCGGCCTGCTCAAGATGGTCGGTAAGCGCCGCGGTCTCCTCAACTACCTCAAAGAGGTCGATATCGAGCGCTACAGGGCTATCATCGCCGCTCTCGAGATCAGGAAGTAAGCTTCACTATTAAGAAGGGCGGGCAGGAGTACCCGCCTTTCTTTTCAGGAAGCGCGCAGCCGTTGGGGACCGGATTTTCCCGTTCAAAAGAAGTGAGAAGGAACGGCTAAATCTGTTCCCCGATGAATAAGCCGGGGCTTTTACCCGGCGCACCCCAAATTGATAACGAATAGTTACTGAAAGGATAAAATATAATGCAGAAGAATTTCACTTTTGACCTTGCAGGGCGTACCATCACGGTCGAGACCGGTAAGTACGCCGAGCAGGCGGGCGGCGCGATACTCATCCGCTGCGGCTACACCGCCCTGCTCGTCTGCGCAACGGTCGCCAAGCAGCCCCGCGACGGCGCGGATTTCCTCCCCCTTTCCTGCGATTACGAAGAGAAGATGTATGCGGCCGGCAAGATCCCCGGCGGCTTCATCAAGCGCGAGGGCCGTCCCAGCGAGAAGGCTATCCTCACCAGCCGCCTCATCGACCGCCCCATCCGCCCGCTGTTCCCCAAGGGCTTCTATAACGACGTTCAGGTCGTCGCGACCGCGATGAGCGTCGAGAACGACGTCCAGCCCGACATCCTCGCGATGAACGGCGCCTCCATCGCCCTCTCCATCAGCGAAGCCCCGTTCGCCGGCCCCATCGGCGCGGTAGCGGTCGGCCTCGTGGACGGCGAATACGTCATCAACCCCGACTCCGCGCAGCGCGCGAAGAGCCGCCTGCACCTCACCGTCGCCGGCACCAAGGACGCCGTCATGATGGTCGAGGCGGGCGCCAACGAGGTCACCGAGAAGGAGATGCTCGATGCGATCCTCTTCGGCCACGAATACATCAAAAAGATCGTCGCCTGGATAAGCGAGATCCAGGCCGAGATCGGCAAGGAAAAGCTCGTTCCCGTCATCCACACTCCCGACGAGGAGCTCAAGGAAAAGGTCTATGAATACGCCCGCGAGAAGGTCGAGTGGCAGCTCGACACCTTCGACCGCTACGAGCGCGAGGCCCGCACCGCCGAGGTCAAGGCCGACACCGTCGCTCATTTCGCCGAGGAGTATCCCGATTCCGCCTCCGATATCGACGCGATCCTCTATAACCTGATGAAGGAGATCCTTCGCGATAAGATCATCAACCGCGGCATCCGTCCCGACGGCAGGACCCACACCCAGATCCGCCCCATCTGGAGCGAGGTCGGCATCCTGCCCCGCACCCACGGCAGCGCGGTCTTCACCCGCGGTCAGACCCAGGTCATGACCGTTGCGGCGCTCGGCACCCTCGGGGACGGCCAGACAATCGACGGCATCGGCGAGGAGGAGTTCAAGCGCTACATCCACCACTACAACATGCCTCCCTACTCCACCGGCGAGGTCAAGCGTCTCGGCAGCCCCGGCCGCCGCGAGATCGGCCACGGCGCCCTCGCGGAGCGCGCGCTCCTGCCCGTGATCCCCTCCGAAGAGGAGTTCCCCTATGCGATCCGCCTCGTTTCCGAGGTCGTATCCTCCAACGGCTCCACCTCCCAGGCCTCCATCTGCGGCAGCACCCTCGCCCTGATGGACGCGGGCGTGCCGATCAAGGCGCCCGTAGCCGGCTGCGCAATGGGCCTTATCAAGGACGACAACACCGGCAATATCGCGATCCTTACCGATATCCAGGGTCTTGAGGACTTCATGGGCGATATGGACTTCAAGGTCGCCGGTACCCGCGAAGGCATCACAGCCATCCAAATGGATATCAAGATCAAGGGCATCGACGAGCAGATCCTCACCCGCGCCCTCGAGCAGGCCCGCCAGGGCAGGCTGTTCATCCTGGACCGCATGGCCGAGACCATCGCCGAGCCCAGGGCTGAGCTCTCGCCCTTCGCTCCGCGCATCATGCAGTTCACGATCAATCCCGATAAGATCCGCGAGGTCATCGGCAGCGGCGGCAAGACCATCAACGGCATCATCGCCGAGACCGGCGTCAAGATCGACATCGAGGACGACGGCCGCGTCTTCATCGCCTCCACCGACGCTGCGGCCGCCGAAAAGGCAAGGAAGATCATCGACAATATCGTTCGCGATATCGAGGTCGGCGACGTCATCCTCGGCAAGGTCGTCAACATCCTCCCGATCGGCGCGCAGGTCGAGCTCAAGCCCGGCAAGAAGGGCCTGGTGCATATCTCCAAGCTCGCCAACCACCGCGTCGAGAAGGTGGAGGACGAGGTCTCCATCGGCGACGAGATCCTCGTTCGCGTCATCGAGATCAAGCCCGACGGCAAGATCGACCGTACCCGCAAGGGCCTGATCCCCGACGGCAAATAATCAAACCCCATAAAGAAACCGCTCCGGAGCACCGGGGCGGTTTTTGCTATGGAAAAACTGTATTTTCGGCCGATCGCGGAGACCCTGACCCTACGCGGGGGAGACCACCGTGGGGAGGCGGAACACCCAGCTCTCTCCGCCGTCGTTCGTTTCAAAATATGCCGTATGGCTGTCGAACCCTGCGGTGAAGGAGTTGAACGTGCTGTACATCACCGGGATGATCCCGTGATCCCCCTCGAAGTACGGGGAGAGCGCCGCAGCGGGAGGGGCGATGATACCCTCGAATTCCTCGGGTATCGTGAGGCCGATATCCTCCCAGGTCTCGCCGCCGTCGTTCGTCCTGTAGACCGTGAGCCTGCGCGGTGTGTAGTCCTCAAAACGCATGAGCGACCTGTCGAAGTAGCAGAGATAGCCTTCGTTCTCCGAGAGCACCGCGCCGCCGGTGAGCTCCACCGGATGACCCTCGAAGGCGCCGAACTCCGTCCATTGCGAGCCGTCCGGGGTGCAGAATATTGCCGCCGCCTGATAGCCGTGGAAAGGCTCCCCGGTGAAGATGATATAGTTTTCGCCGATGAATCCGAAGAGCTGCAGCTCGTCGTCCCCGCTGAAGCCGGGCTCCAGATTCCTGCGGATGTAATCCGAAACGCTCCGTCTCGCCCGAAGCCCGAGCTCATACGGGAAGCTCGCCACGGGGCTTGAAAGCTCGTAACGCACGTTCCCCGGCTCCTCGATTAGCTCGGCTTCGGCATAAGCGACGAGCGCTCCGCCGTCAAGGCCGAAGTAAACTCCGCTTCCGTTAGGCGTAAAGGGTATGTCCTCGACTTTCTCGCCCCTGATCATCGCGTGCGTCGCGGAGAGCAGGGCCGCCCGTTCGCTCGAGAAATGCACCGTAACGACGGCGGGGTCGGTTGGAGGGACGGTCTCTGTAATGTCCTGAGTCGGGCGAACGGTCTCAAAGGGAGCAGGGCTGACCTGCTGGGTGGGTTCAGGCGTAGGCACAAGCACATAATGGTTATCGT
>JAEEKE010000120.1 GCA_016282255.1 Bacillota bacterium | reverse complement strand
TATAATAAGGAAGACGGGGGAGACCGGGTCGGATTATTACCGCACCGTGCGGGAACTGATCCGGGTCCGCGAATGCTCGCCGAACGGGACGCTGTTCGATTACCGGGAGTTTTCCGACTGCTGGTTACCGCTTCTGGGCTCGTATCAGCCTCTTAACGCCGCAAACGTGCTCGAAGCGGTGAGGATACTGCGGACCGAAGGGCTCTCGATCCCCGACGAAGCCGTGTACGCCGGCCTTGCGGACGCCAAATGGAAGGGCCGCTTCGAGCGCTTGAGCGAAGATCCGCTCGTTTTCTTCGACGGCGGGCACAATATCGAGGGCGTGACCGCCGCGGTCGACACGGTCAAACGCTATTTCGGCGGCGAAAAGATAAATATCCTTTCGGGCGTGATGGCCGATAAACGCTACCGGGAGATGGCGGAGCTTATCGCAGGGGTCGCGGCGCGCGTCTACACGGTCGCGCCGGACAACGCCCGCGCGCTCGACGCGGAGAGCTACGCCGCGGTGTTCCGTGAGCTCGGCGTTCCCGCGAAAGGCTACCCCGGCTATGCGGCGGCGCTCGAGGACGCGATTGCCGACTGCCTCGCCTTTGACCGCCCGCTGCTGGCGCTCGGCTCGCTCTACGCCTATGCGCCGTTTAAAAAAGCGCTTTATAAAAAGCTTTATTCGGACCCCGGAGCGGAGGACGGCGAATAAAAAAAAGAATGCCCCGCGCTCCTCGCGCAAGCTTCCTGTAAGCTTTGCGCGCTAAAATAGAGGAAGCGGGGGATAGGCATACCGAAAAACACGGCGGCGGGCTTGCAATCCCGGCGCCGTTACTCTATAATAGTTCACGAAAAACGAAAGGAGGGTTTTGCATATGCAGGACCGTAAAAATATGGGATCCTTCCTTAAAAAACTGCTTGCCGCGGCGCTCGCCGCGGGGATGCTCGCCGGCATGCTTTCCCTTGCCGCCTGCGGGGGAAAGTCCACCTCCAAGAGCAATCCGCTCTACGGCTTCGACGAGATAAGGGAGATCAACGAAACGCTCAAGATGCCGTACATGCTCGGCGAATGGGAGTCGGAGGTCGCGAAGAACGGCTTTGAGCCGAGCGACAGCGGCAAGATCGAGCATCACCTCGTCCGGTACAGGGCGAACGTGAAGGATAATTCCGATATCAGCTATACCCTCGGCACGCGCGAGCTCCATTACGGCGAGCCGGATCCATCCACGAAGCTCTACGTGACGGGCTTCCGCATCATGCCCAAGAACAAGGAGATCGTCAACAACGGCGACGGCACGAGGACGCCGGTCTATACCACGAGCCGCAGCGTGCTCGGCATCAAGGTCGGCGACCTTATCGAAAACGCGCGGGAGAAGCTGCTTTCGCTCGGCTACACCGTGGTCTACGAGCAGCAGACGACGCCGAACGGCCTGCCCGGCAGCCGCGAGCATACCTACCGCAAGGGCTGCGTGATGATCTCGATGGCCGTGGAGTCGACGAATGATATCTCGCAGATCTCCGTCTGGGTGCCGTATTATTCGCCGGAGATCGCGGCGCTCAACGCCGCCTGCCATCTGCCCGCCGATCTCGGCCTGGTCTATTCGGTGCTGGAGAACGAGGCGTTCACCTACGCGGGCAAGACGCGCGTCGCCAAGAAGTATGAGACCGAGGACGGCAGCGTCGCGATCGTGCGCGGCTTCCCGGATTATTCCGATATGATCCTGACCGCCGAGGTCAGCTTCACCTCCGAGGCATACGACGTGCTCGGCGTCAAGGTCGGCATGACCGAGGAGGAGGCCTCGCGCATGCTGCTCGAGAAGGGCTGCACGCAGAACAGGGAGGGAGTCTTCGTCTATAACGAGGTCGCGGCTGTACAGCTCACCGCCGAGGACGGCGTCGTCACGAGGATCGCGGCCACGCTCAAGCCCTCCACGAACCTGACGAACATCGAGCTTGAGGGTTAAAACCGAATAATACCTACTAAAAGGCCCGTTCCGGACAGGATCGGGTCTTTAATTATGGCAGAAATATGGCAATTCGGGAACAAAGCTGCGAACATATTCCATTTTGGAGCGTTGTGCGCTATAATATTAGCACTCAATAAGGCAGAGTGCTAACAAAACGCCGTCCGCATCCGGTCAAAAGGAGGGGAGGGCGGCATAAAAGGCTTGATGAGCAAAACAATACCGATAAGAGGTGTTTGATATGACTGCAGACAAAATGACACAGAAAACCATTGAAACGATCTCCCAGGCGCAGAAGCTTGCGGAGGAGAGGCGGCATACCCAGGTGGGCCAGCTCCACCTGCTGTATGCGCTCGTCAACGAGGAGGACGACCTTAATTCCCAGCTCTTCGCGGCGATGAAGGTGGATATGGAACAGTTCCGCCGCGCTGTCGACGCCGAGCTCCGTAAGCTCGCTTCCTACACGGGCGCCGCGAACGGCCAGCTCTACGTGACCTCCGACCTCAACGCCGCGCTGAACCGCGCCGAGGACGAGGCCAAGGCGATGGGGGACAGCTATATCTCGGTGGAGCACCTGATGCTGGGCCTTATCGAAAAGGCCGAGACCGCCGTGCGCGGCCTGTTCCGCCGCTTCGGCATCGACCGCGACGGCTACCTTGCCGCGCTAAAGACCGTCCGCGGCAACGCAAGAGTCAACAGCGACAACCCCGAGAGCACCTACGACGTGCTCGTAAAGTACGGTCAGGACCTGACCGAGCTCGCAAAGCGCCAGAAGCTCGACCCGGTCATCGGGCGCGACAGCGAGATCAGGAGCGTCATCCGCATCCTTTCGAGGAAAACCAAGAACAATCCCTGCCTGATCGGCGAGCCCGGCGTCGGCAAGACCGCCATCGCCGAGGGCCTTGCGCAGAGGATCGTGCGCGGCGACGTGCCCAACAACCTCAAGGACCGCCGCATCTTCGCGCTCGATATGGGCGCGCTGGTCGCCGGCGCGAAATACCGCGGCGAATTCGAGGAGCGGCTGAAAGCCGTGCTGGAACAGGTAAAGAAGCAGGAAGGAAAGATCATCCTGTTTATCGATGAGCTGCACCTGATCGTCGGGACCGGCAAGACGGACGGCGCGATGGATGCCGGCAACCTGTTAAAGCCCATGCTG
>JAEEKE010000119.1 GCA_016282255.1 Bacillota bacterium | reverse complement strand
GCCGAAGCCAGTGGGATTCAGCGGCAGCACCTGCCAGATGCGCTGGCCGGCGGCGGCGAGAAAATCGCAGAACTCATACGCGGCCCTGCCCATCGTGCCGATGCCGTGGGGGCTGGGCAGGGAGAAGACGGGCAGCAGTATGCCGGCGGCGCGGCCGGAGAGCGTTTCCGCGCCGAGCGCTTCGGTCGTGAGCGCTTTGCCGGGACTCTTCGTTTTTTCAGTCATTTCGGGCTCCTTTCGGCTCTTCAGTTGAGCTTGACCTTATCCTCAAAGGTATCCACCTTGTTGAAATCGGCGTGTTCGGTTATGTATTCCTTGCGGGGCTGCACCTTGTCGCCCATCAGGAGCGTGACGAGGTGCTCGACGTAGGCCGCGTCCTCGATCGTGACCTGCACGAGGGAGCGGTTCTCGGGGTTGAGCGTGGTCTCCCAGAGCTGCTCGGGGTTCATCTCGCCCAAGCCCTTGTAGCGCTGCAGCGTGTAGCCCTTGAGGCCCTTGGTGATGCGCTGGAGCTCCTCGTCGTCGTAGGCGTAGCGGACGTCGTTCCCCTTCTGCACCTTGTAGAGCGGCGGCATGCCCATATAGACGTGCCCGCTCGTGATGAGCTCCTTGGTGTAGCGGTAAAAGAAGGTCAGCAGCAGCGCCCTTATATGCGCGCCGTCCTGGTCGGCGTCCGAGAGGATGATGACCTTGTTGTATTTAAGGTTCTTCAGCTCGAAATCCTCGCCGATGCCTGTGCCGAGCGCGGTGATGATGGAGCGGCACTCGTCGTTTTCGAGCACCTGCTCGATGCGGCGCTTCTCGACGTTGAGGGGCTTGCCGCGCAGGGGCAGTATCGCCTGAAAGCGCCTGTCGCGCCCCTGCTTCGCGCTGCCGCCGGCGGAATCGCCCTCGACGATGAACAGCTCGTTGAGCTCGGGATTGCGGCCCGTGCAGCTTGAGAGCTTGCCGACGAGCGGGGCGTTCTCGAGCTTGGATTTCTCCCTCGCCATGCTCTTGGCGCGGCGGGCGGCCTCCCTCGCCTTCGCGGCCTTGACGGCCTTATCGGCGATGGTGTTCGAGATATCGGCGTTCTTGAGGTTCTCGAGGATCGGGGTCAGCTCGTCCTGAACGATCGATTCCACGGCGGTCCTCGCCTCGGTGTTGCCAAGGCGCGTCTTGGTCTGGCCCTCGAACTGGATCGAGCTCATCTTCAGCGAGATGACGCAGGTCAGGCCCTCGCGGAAGTCGTCGCCCGAGAGCGAGGCGTCCTTATCCTTTAAAATGCCGACCTTGCGGCAGTAGTCGTTCATGACCTTGGTGAACGCCGATTTGAAGCCGGTCTCGTGGGTGCCGCCCTCGGTGGTGGGGATGTTGTTGACGTAGGAGAACAGGCTCTCGGTATAGCCGTCGTTATGCTGCATCGCGATCTCGCAGACGATCATGCCCTTCTCGGTGTTCCTGGCGCCCTGGAAATAGATCGGCGGCGCATACAGGGCGGTCTTGTCGGCGTTGAGATAGGTCACGAAATCGACGATGCCGCCTTCGTACCTGTATTCGCGGTATTTGTTATCGCCCTTGATCCGGTTGTCGGTGAAGCGGAAGAGCACGCCCTTGTTGAGATAGGCGAGCTCTCTAAGGCGCTTGGACACGATCTCGGTATTCATTTCGACGGTCTCGAACACCTCGTCGTCCGGCATGAAGGTGACCTTCGTGCCCTGGCGGCGCGTGCGGCCCATCTCCTTTAGGGGCTCGACCGGCACGCCGGAATGCATATTGCCCTCGTCGTCCCGGTAGCTGTGGAAGCGCATATAGTAGAGCTTGCCCGCCGTGGCGACCTCGACCTCGACGTATTTCGAGAGCGCGTTGACGACGCTCGCGCCGACGCCGTGCAGGCCGCCGGAGAAGCCGTAGGAATCGTTGTCGAACTTGCCGCCGGCGTGCAGCTGCGTGTAGACGACCTCGACGCCCGAAACGTGCATCTTTTCATGGATGCCGACGGGGATGCCGCGGCCGTTGTCCTCGACGGTGACGGAATTATCCTTATTGATCGTGACGGAGACCTCGGTCGCGAAGCCGTTCGCGGCCTCGTCGACGGCGTTGTCGACGATCTCCCAAAGCATATGGTGAAGGCCCCTCGAACCCGTGGAGCCTATATACATGCCGGGACGGACGCGCACGGCCTCCAGCCCCTCCATTACCCTTATATCGTCGACCGTATAGCCGTGGTCGAGCTTCTTTTCCGGTTTGTTTTCCATTCGGTTTTTCCCTGTTCGTTTCGCTTTTCGGTCCGCTCTTCAATGCAGCTGACCGGCTTATTCCTACCCTTTATTATACAAAAAGCGGGGCCGAACTTCAACCCCGCTTTGTTTCGTTTTTAGGTTCAGATCATGCCGAGCTTCCTGTTGACCTCGCGCAGCTCCTGGCGGATAGCCGTGAGCTCCTCCTCGAAGATATAGGGCTTGTCGGCCGCGGCCGTCAGCTCGATCTCGTCCCTGTCGAGGCTCTCGAGCGAGGCCTTCGCCCCGTCGCACTTGGCGGCGAGGCCGTTCACCGTGTTGTCGAGCCTTGCGATGATGCCCATCGCGCTCTCGGAAAGGTCGCTCTGATAGCTGCCCTTGCCGCGCAGCAGGATGACCCGCCTTGCGCCGGTCGCATCGTTGGCGAGGTACAGGTCGAAGCCGCGGTAGCGCCCGATCAGCTTATCCTCGCGGATGAAGGCGAACTCGGCGATCAGCTCGATCAGCCTTTCGCCGGCCTCGCGGCGCTTGACGTAGGTCTCGTCCCACAGGAACATCGAGAACGAGGAGGAGGTATGCTTCTCCGCAAGGGCGATATCGCTTGAGAGGATGCCGATCAGGCGGCGGAGCTCCTCGCGTTTTGCGGGCAGCTGCAGGAGCTGTTCCCTCGCCTCGATGCGGGAGCGCTCGTGCCGCGCTTTAAGCATCTGCTTGCGCTGCAGCTCGGTCTCGAGCTCGATCCTGCGCTTGATGAGCGGGTTGCCGACGGCGAAGGCCTTGACCTCGCTGTAGGTGAGGACGATCTCGTCCACCTCGTCGCCGCTCCTTGAGGAATAATCGCCGTTGACGATCTGCGAGATGAAGCGCTGCTTGTTTTCGAGCAGCTGCCAGGAATAGGCGTCGAAGCTGCCGTTGGTGATGTAGCGGTAGATCGCGACCTCCTCGTTGCGGTTGCCCTGGCGCAGCATGCGGCCTTCGCGCTGGGTGACGTCCGAGGGACGCCACGGGATATCGAGGTGGTGCACGGCGAGCAGGTTGTTCTGCACGTTCGCGCCGAGACCCAGCTTGAAGGTGGAGCCGATCAGCACGCGCACGCGGCCCTTGCGGACCTTGTTGAACAGCGCCGTGCGCATCGCGTCGTTGAGCGCGTCGTGCACGAAGGCGATCTCCTCGCCCGGCACGCCCCGGCTGACGAGCTTTTGCTTGATATCCTCATATAGGTTGAAGCCGTCCTTGGGCGTGCTCTGATCGAGGAAGACGAGCTGCGTCAGCTTCTCGTGCTCCTTCCAGATCTTGAAGACGTTCCCGACGCAGGTGTTGAGCTTGGAATTCGGATCGTCCGGCGCGCTGTCGTCGACGAGGCGCATATCGAGCGCCGCCTTGCGGCCGTCGGTCGTGATCTTGAGCATATTGTCCTCGGTGCGGGGCACGGCGCCCTGCTTGACGAGCTCGGCGCGCTGCGCGAGCGTCGAGATATAGGCGCGCAGGCTCTCGCTCGCGGGAACGGTGCAGTTGAAGCAGTTGACGGTCTGCGGCAGCTTCTTGTCCTCGTCCGGCGCGTTGAAGTAGAGGTCGGCGATGTCCGAGAACAGGAGCGAGAGCTCGGGCAGGTTGTAGTACCTGGAGAGGCGGCGCCTGAGCCGGTAGCCGACGCCGTTGGCCTCGACCTCGAACTCCTCGGTGATCTCGGAGAACATCTTGACCCAGTTATCGAACTCCAGCAGGTTCAGCTCGTCCATATGCCCGTAGCCGAGGTAGCGCTGCATGGTGTACATATCGGAGACCGAGTTGGTGATAGGCGTGCCGGTGGCGAACACCGCGCCGCGCCCGCCGTGGGTGCGCTGCACGAAGCGGAGCTTGGCCATAAGGTCGTCGCAGCGGCGGGAGCCCTTGGTGTTGAGGCCCGGCAGCGAGCCGTGCTTGGTCTCGATGGAGATGTTTTTGAAGTTGTGCGCCTCGTCCACGAAGATCGTATCGATGCCGAGCTCGTCGAAGAAGATCGCATCCTTCGGCACGGCCTCCTCCTCCTTCCAGAGCTTCTGGAGGCGGTGCTCGATGCGGGTGGCGTAGCGGTTGAGCACCGTGTACGCCTCGTTGTAGACCACGTTCTTCATGCCCTCGGCGATGTCCTGCAGGGCGTTGATGAGCTCGCGCTCGCGCTCCTCCTTGGAGAGCGGGATCAGCGAGAAGCTGCCGTAGCCCATGAGGATCGCGTCGTAATCGTTGTTTTTGATGTTCGCAAGCACGCGGCTGCGGCTGGCGGGCGTGAAGCTCCTCGGCTCCACCATCAGGACGTTCGCGTCGGGATAGAGCTGCAGGAACTCGTAG
>JAEEKE010000118.1 GCA_016282255.1 Bacillota bacterium | reverse complement strand
GGATTTGAACCCACGGCCTTTTGGTCCCGAACCAAACGCGCTACCAAACTGCGCTACGCCCCGAATGGAGCCAATGAAGGGACTCGAACCCTTGACCCGCGCATTACGAATGCGCTGCTCTACCAACTGAGCCACATTGGCCTATGCAAGAAGAGATTATAACACATGCATGGGCCTTTGTCACTAGATTTATTAAAATATATCAGAAATGTTTATCCTCTTCCCTAAAGACCTCGCTCTGCCTCAACAGTTACCCTCAGCCGGTAATCCCCGCTCTCGCTCGGGATCAGGAACACGGGCGAGTCATTAGGCCGGCATATTGTCTGTTGATTGTTCGCGAATTCCTCCACCGCGAACATCGTGTTCGGCCCCAGCTTGCCGTCCTCGGTCAGCTTTCTTCCGTTCGCATCGGTGTAGCCCAGTTCGTTGAGCGCGAACTGCAGCGCGAGAACGGCGTCCGAGCGCATATACGGGCTCGTCAGCTCAAGATGTATCGGCATTGCCTTATCCTCCCCATAATCAAATATCCTCGTCATCAGTCCCCTGTGCGTAAAGCTCCTCTTTTTAAGCTCGCTGACGACCACGCCAAAGCGTATCCCGCGCGCTTCCACCACCAGCGGCTCGCCGTTTAGGAAGCCGCAGATCCAGCTCACGTGCGTCATCCTGCCCTCGGCGCCCTGGCGGAACACCGCTTCGCCTATCTTATAAGGCCGCCGTATCTCGTCGATCGGTCCCTTTTCGGTGCACCAGAGCCGGTAATTCCCATCGGAATTGAGGTCGGTCGGATCGTCCATAAAATAGGTAAGCCACGCGTCGAGCAGGCCCTCGCAGTCCGTCGCGTACCCGCTGCGGCTCCACGAAGCGGTGATGCGGTCGAACTCCGCCATGGTCATTTGCTTTGAATAATGATCGGCGAAATACCTGTCGAGCGTCGCCTGCGTGGTCCTCACCATAATGCTGCCGAAAAGATACTGCCAAGGGTCCGCCGCAGGTTCGGCGCCTTCGGGAAACGCCGCTCCCTCGGGCACGGAGCCGGGCTGCGCATGCCCGAGCGCCCAGTTTATGAATTCCTTAATACTATACATATCGCCCCTCCCATACACAGTATGAGAGAGGCGACGGTTTTGTGCATTGGTTTTACCGCGGGCTTCAGTCCTCGCCGTAGCCGCTCCTTTGGAGCAGCTCCCTGACCTGCTCAACGGGCAGTATCTTGCCGATGCCCACGAGCCGCCCGTCGATTATCAGCGCGGGCGTGGTCATAATGCCCATCCTCGCGATGCGCGCAAGGTCCGTAACGACCTCGATATCGCCCTCGGGTACGTTAAGCTCTTCGGCCGCGGCAAGCACGTTGTCGCGCAGCTTTGCGCAGTGCGCGCAGCCGCCAATAAGCACCTTGATCCTCGCTCCGCCCTGTGCGGCGGGGACGACGCGGACTTCCTTCTTGCCGCGCTTCTTCAAAATATCAGTGATCTTTATGTACGCCATCGCTCAATCCTTCTTTCCGATGTATTCTCTTTTGACGTATCTTTCGGCGGTGCAGAGCTTGAGCAGCGCCCCGTAATCGGGGATGAAGCGCAGCACGTCGCCCACCTTATGCCAGGGGCAGCCGTTGAGGTTTACAAGCAGATGATCGCTGCTCGCGCCGATGATCTCCACGCCCTCGTCGAGGGGAGTGAGCCCGTCGGGGTTCACGTCCTGCCGGCCGATCGCGAGTATGCCGCGCTTCATCATGCCCCTGTCCTCAAACGTGACGCGCTCGCCGAATGCGTTCAGTCCGCTCGTGCCGATGGGCTTGCTCGGTTTATCCTGCACTTCAACCAGCTTCGCTTCAAGCACGAAGCAGTCGGTATTCAGCTCCTCCATGGGCTCCCCGGTCTCGGTATTGTTGCCCAGCACGAAGCTTTCGCCGAGCCTGAGCTGCGTCACGCCCTCGGGGATCCGGTGCTCCTTGAGCATCGTCATCATCGATGAGTTGCCGCCCGAAACGATCGGCAGGGGCAGGGAATACTCCCTGCGGAGCCTTTCTGCGAACCCGACCAGCCCGCCCACGTTCGTTTCATCGGGGATGATGCCGCCGTAGCAGGTCAGGTTGACGCCCACGCCGGCGAACTCCAGCCATTCCTCGCCGATTATCGCTTCCGCAGCCTCGCGGATGCCCGCTTCGTTCTTGAAAAAGATGCCCTCCCTCAGGTCGCCCATGTCGATCATCAGTATGATCCGGTGCTTCCTTTCAAGCTTTCCTGCCGCTTCGCCGAGCAGGCGGATCGTCTCGACCGAGCTCTGCATCGAGATATCGGCGCTTTTCACGATCTCCTCGGCCTCGCAGCCCATCGCGATGCGCAAAAGCTGCTTTGGCTTGCTCGTTTCAATTGTTTGAAGGTTCTGCACACGCGAATCCGCAAAGCCGTCCGCGTCGCTCGCTTCGATGACGGCGCAGATCTCGGGATCGGCGCAGAAGACCTTGGTCACCACGAAAACCTGTATGCCGATCCTGTGGCATTCTGCGGTGAGCCAGTCGAGGTTTTCCCTTAATTTATTCAGATCGATGACGAGTCTTGGATACATCTCATTCTCCTTTGATGCCGAGGCTCTGCTTCATCAGGTCGAGCGCGGCCTCGGGGTAGGTCTTGCCGAGCACGCCGAGCGAAGCCATTATATAGTGGTTGTCGAACAGCAGCTTCAGCCGCCCGGGCTTCGGGTAGAGCAGCATGCCGTTCTTATTGGAGTCGGCTATCTTTCGCGAGATCTCCTCACGGTGGGGCAGCCGCGTAAGCGCTCCGCCGGTGCCGATAAGGTATTTGAGCGTGGTAAGGTCCTTGCCCTCGGCGATCGTCTGGCGGCCGCGGGGGGTGTAGATATACCTGAACGCACCCGCGTGCCGTTCAACGGCCGTGAGCCCCGCCTCAAGGCAGAGCCTTTCCGTCAGCTTGAACTGTGCCTCGGTCTCGGGGATCGGCTTGTAATCCGCCATTACGGCGCTCATGTCGATGCCGAGCTCCGCTTCGAGCTTATCGCTGCCGATCATATCGATAAGGTTCTTCGCGTTGACGTAGAGCCCCAGGTCGCCCTCCACGGTGCGCTTTGCAAAAGGCTCCGGCGAGGTCTGCAGTACGGCCACCTCGTCCGATCCAGGCGTGACCGAATGCACGTCGGTCGTCGCGCCGCCGATGTCGATGACGGCGAGGTCGCCGAGCTCCTTTTGAAGCAGCTGCGCCGCCTCCATGACCGCGCCGGGCGTGGGGATGATGCTGCCCGTCACCATGTCGCGGATATGCTCCATGCCCGCCGCCTTAACGATATGCTCCTCGAAAACGCTGTGGATGATCCGCCTTGCGGGCTCGATGTTTAGAAGATCGAGCTTCGGGTACACGTTCTCGGTGATGTAGAACGGTATTCCGGCTTCGGTGAAGATCTTTTCGATCAGCCTGTGGTTCTGGATGTTCCCGCCGTAGATGACCGGCGTCTTCATGCCGGAGGAAGCGAGCATACGCGCATTGTGGATCGCGGTCTCCCTCTCGCCGTAGTCGGTGCCGCCCGCAAGCAGAATAAGGTTCGGCTTTATCGCTTCGATATCCTCGATATCGAATTCGGAGAGCTTGCCCGCGGTCGCGTGCTTGATTATCGCGCCCGCGCCGAGCGCCGCCGCCTGCGCCGCGCGCACCGTCATATCGTACACGAGGCCGTGGACGGTCATGCGAAGGCCGCCCGCCGCGCTCGAGGTGGCGAACATCTCGCCGTATTCGACCGCGTCCGTTTTGAGATTCTTCTTAAGATCCTCAACGGCGCCGGAAAGGCCGATGCGAACGTCGCCCTCAAGCACGCTCGTGGGCGCCTGGCCCTGGCCGATGAAGCGCGGACTACAGGATCTGATTCCTTTGAACGCGTTTACAAGTGTCGTTGTGGAGCCGATCTCGGCTACAAGGATATCGATGAACATATCAAGAATATGCGGAACGGGTGCGATCAGGAAGGCGCCCGTTCCGCCGGAGACAAGGTGTGATTATTTGTTCTCTTCCTGCTTCGCCTTCTCGGCGGCTTCCATCTCCCACCTGCGCTTGATAAGGAAGGTGGCGTTGTGGACGCCGTGGCTGCCGCGGCCGAAGCCCTCGTCGGCGCCGGCCTTGCGGGCCAGCTCGGGGGTGACCTGCGTGCCGCCGGCGATGAAGATGATCTTATCGCGGATACCCATCTCGCGCGCGATCTGGTCGATCTTGGCGATGTTCTTATAATGGATATCGTCGTGACTGATGATGGTCGAAGCCATGATCGCGTCGGCATTGAGCTCAACGGCCGCGTTCACGAGCTTCTCGGGCGGGCAGGAGGTGCCCAGATAATGGACCTCCATGCCGTATTTCTCGATTCCGCCGTGCTTGATGTCGATGATCTCGCGAAGACCGACGGAATGCTCGTCCTCGCCGACGGTCGCCGCGACGATCTTCATCGGGCGGCGCTCGATATCGGCGCGGATAACGTCGTCACTGAGCACGTCGGGCTCCTTCGGGATGACCAGCGAATCAACGTCGATCGCGAAGGGCACCTTGCCCTTGACCTCGATGCGCGTGCCGTCCTGCGGATGCATGATCTCGCGGGAGATGACCTCGCACTCGGTCAGGTTCATGCGCTTGGCGCATTCGAGCGCGGCCGCCTCGGCGATG
>JAEEKE010000117.1 GCA_016282255.1 Bacillota bacterium | reverse complement strand
GCGTGGACCTGATCATCGGCGGGCATTCGCACACCTTCCTCGACGAGCCCGAGATCGTCAACGGCATACCGATCGTGCAGGTCGGCAAGGGCAGCGGTTCCATCGGCCGGTTCGATATCGAATACGAGCCCGGCGAGGGCATCAAAAAGCTCGACTGGCAGCGCGTTCCGATCAATGAGAACACCGCCGAGGAGGACCCGCTGATGCTCGAGATGCTGGGCCGCTACAAGGGCGAGACCGACGCCAAATACAAGCGCGTCATCACCAATTTCGCCCGCGCACTGACCCACCCGGCCCGCAATATGGAGACCGAGCTCGGCAATCTCTACGCCGACCTGATCGCCTGGGAGGCGAGCTTCGACATCATGATGATGGGCTCGGGCGCGATCCGCAAGGAATCCCTCGGCCCGGTCGTGGAGTATCAGGACATGCTCGAGAACACGCCGTTCGACGACCAGCTCTGGATGCTGAAGGTCACGGGAAAACAGTTCCGCGACATGGTGAAGTTCATCCTGCGCGACGAGGCCTGGGAGGGGCATACCGAGTTCTACCAGTTTTCGACCGGCGTTCGCATCGTCTACCGCAAGAGCACGAGGGAGCTGCTCGAGCTTTCGTTCCGCGGTAAGGAGATCGAGGACGGCGACGAGCTGCTGATCGCGATGCAGACCTACCACTTCACCAATTTCGACAAGTTCTTCAACGTCCCGCTCGAGGAGGTCAGCAAAAACATGAAGCCGCGCGTGGTCGCGACCTCGGTCAACAACCTCATCGAGGAGTACTTCTCCACCCATCAGGGGCTCGATTCTCACGTCGAGGGCAGGATAACGCTGCTGGACTGACCGCATAAAGCAAAAGGACCGCTCCGGATATCCGGAACGGTCTTTTCTTATGCTTATGCGCGGTCAGGCCTTTTTCCCGAGGATCAAGCCCCCGAGGGCGATCAGCCCGTAAACGAGCGCGGTAAGACCCGCCAGGCAGACGATCAGGCCGAGGGGGTCGAAGCCGAGGCTATGCGCCGATTCGCCGGTCGAGGTGGGATCCGAGACCGCCCGATACCCGACCCGCAGGCCAAAGCCACGCTCGGTCACATTGCCTCCGCCGCGCTGACGGATGCAGAGCGGCAGATGGGCCGTGCGCTTGAAGCCGATCCGGTTGACGGCAAAGCCGACCGAAACGAGCAGGAACGCGATCAGAAAGGCGATGAGCAGCTTTTTCATGGCATACCTCCGAATAAAAGCATCCTTTTCGCTTATTATAGCATGCGGGCGGCTCCCGGTCAAACGCGCGGGCATGCGAAAGGGCGTTTCTCGTTAATTGAAAATAAATTATCGAAATACGATAAAACTATATTGACAAACGCGAATAACGGTGTTATAATCGGGCCATGATGAAAGACGATGAATGCGATGAAGACGATGAAGAAGCGGACGAAAGCTTTGCTTGCGGTATGGGCGGCGGTCCAGACGGCGCTCGCCGTGTGGCAGATCGCCGTTCTGGGCGATGGCGAATACCTTGATCTCCTGCTGCTGCTCATGCCTCCGCCGCTTCTCGGGGCGCTCTTCACGGCTGCATTCCTGCTTTTATCCGTCCGGCAGCATGAAGACGGCAGCGCCGCGGAGTGCTTTCGGACCGTGTTCGGCATATTTGCCGCGTTCGCCGCGGTACCGGCGCTGTTCGAGCTGCTCTCCGTCATTTCTTTACTGACCATGCTCTTTCCCCTGCCCGCGCAGGGGTGAAATAAAACCGATAAGTGAGGTAACAACAATGGATCAAAAGAAACTTGCACTTTGGCTCAAGATCATCATCATCGTGACCGCTCTCTGCGGCATAGCCATCTGCGGACTGGTGCTGCCCATGGTCGGGCAGAGCATCGCCGACAGCTACGGCGGCGATTTCGACTACGCCTTCTGGCCCTGCCTGATCTTCCTGTGGATCTTCGCGCTGCCGTGCTTCGCGGCGCTCATCATCGGCTGGCGGATCGCCTCAAACATCGGTCGCGGCCGCAGTTTTTGCGAAGAAAACGCAAAGCTCATCTCGCTGATCTCGATCCTTGCGGCGGCGGATGCGGTCTTCTTCTTCGTGGGCAACGTGGTGCTGCTGATGTTCTCCTGCAACCATCCGGGCTTCGTGCTGCTCTCCCTTATAGTGACCTTCCTCGGCATAGCGATCTCCATCGGCATGGCCTGCCTCTCGCATCTGGTGCGCAAGGCGGCCTCGCTGCAGGAGGAGAGCGACCTGACGATCTGAGGTGATACCATGGACGAGATCATTATCGAAACCGGAGAGATAATCTTCAATATCGACGTCATGCTTGCAAAACGCAAGATGAAGCTTTCGGACCTTGCCGCGCGGGTCGGCATCACGCCGGCGAACATGAGCGTGCTGAAGACGGGCAAGGCGAAGGCGGTCCGCATCTCCACGCTCGCCAAGCTCTGCGAGGCGCTCGACTGCCAGCCGGGGGATATCCTCGAATACAGAAGGGCCGAAAAATGAAGCGCATACTTAGCTTTTTGCCCATCGTGCTGATCGCGCTGACGCTTTGCGGCTGCGTTTTCGGAAAGTACTGCAAGAATGCCGACGGGACCATCCCCGAAGCGACGGCAAGGCGGTACGTTCACGACCATACCGGCGTCGACACGACCGGGGCCGCGGCCGTCAAGGCGTTCGATACCCACGGCGGGTTCCACGGCGACGGGGAGACCGTCATCGGCCTGGTGCTGGCGGAAGGCGCCGAAACGAGCGTGACCGAAAACGAGCGCTTCTTGCCCCTGCCGCTTGACGGGGAGCTGGAGACCGTCATGTACGGCGGCAAGGGCTGCGGCTATGAATTTGCGAAGAAGCACGGCATACCGCTGCCCGAAAACGGCTGTTATTACTTCAAAAACCGGCAGGACGGCGGCGAAAGCCTGCTCACAGCGTATTCGTTTAACTTCACTTACGCGGTCTTCGACAGCGACAGCAGAACGCTTTGGTACTATGAAATAGATACCTGAAGAATACCCGATGGCTACGATATGCACCAAATGTGCGTAGCAGCAGCTTAATAAATATATATTTTTTGCGTTTTAAGAATACCTTCGTTTTTTGCATCTTAATAGAATAGATGGATATTGAAGGAGCAAATCGTCTAAAAGCCCTTTATGCGTCAAACCGAGATTTCGTTCACCTGATCCGAACGTCGAAAGGAAGTGAAATAATATTACGTTTGGATAACCAATGATGCAGAGAATGACAGAAGGAGGTCAATATGAAAGAGAAAATTATATCTTTGCTAATGCTGTTCGTGCTGCTGCTTTCCGCAGTACCCGCCATTCACGCATATAACGAGCACGCACCCGAGAAGCCTAGAGAGGTGGTGGAGCTGAGGGAGAAGAACTCCCAGACCTTCCGCCTTGACGACGGCTCGTATGAGTGCGTGGTCTACGCTGACGACAAGTACTATGAGGACGACTCCGGCGCGCTTGCCGAGATAGACAACTCCATAGTGAATGAAGAATACGTTTACGCCGATGAGGAATATGTCTTTGCAAACAAGGCCAACAGCTCCCGCGCTTATTTTGCTGCAGCCGAGCCTGCGGTGCTTGTTTCTTCAAAGGCACAGTCCCTTGCTTTCGGTCTGCAAATTAAAAGCGCTGTCGCCGCGTCAGTCGGCGGTCTGAAGGATACCGGGGAGATAGCGGGCTATCCTCTTTCCGGGGATAACGTGATTGCGTATCCCAGAGCTCTGCAGAGCACCGATATAGTTTACGAGGTGCGTAACGGAGCAGTGAAGGAGTACATTATACTCAACGACGCTTCTGCTCCCACGGAATTCACCTTCACCTTCGATACCCGTCACTATACCGCGGCGTATACCGAATGCGGGAACGTCGCGTTCTATGATGCCTCTGGTGAGCTTTGCTTTGAGCTTGCGGACCTTTTCGCTGTGGATTCCGCTGAAACCTACACTGAGGAGCTGACCTATACCATCGGCGAGACGGTAAACGGTAAAACTGATATAATCGTCTCCCTTTCCGAGGAATACGCATATGACCACGAGAGAGAGTACCCCGTGCTAATCGATCCATCGATAATGATAACGAATGAATATAATACTAGAGATTCTTACGTTTGCAGCCGCTATCCCACCACCAACTACTATATGAGTAACTACCTGAAGACCGGCAGAGATGCGGATCATTACGTAAGAAGAACATATATACGATTTGACCTCCCATTAAATCTATACGGAGCGAATATTATATCTGCGTATATCAACATCAAAAAGTACACTGGTTCAGAGCCTTCTATAAATGCGTATAGGGTAACCGGCAATTGGACCTCAAGCACTATTACTTGGAACAATAAGCCCGGTGCGACAAGTGAAAATGCTTCGGGAACTGCTGTTGCAGGAACCGGAAGCTGGTACGAACTGTACGTTACCAATATCGTAAAAAGCTGGACGAACGGAGCCTATACCAATTATGGCTTCATGATAAAGGACGCGACCGAGACGGGCACGTCTCAGTGGACTGCTTACTATTCCTCGGACGCTCCATCACCAAATAAACCGGAGTTGAGGATTACCTATTCGATAGCATCATTCACTATGCGCAGCTATTTGGATAACGGCTTTACAAAGCGTTTCACTAATGGAGTGCAAATGGTAAATGCTTACCAAGCAGCTGTAGAATCGCGCCTCGAAGCTATTTTCCCTGTCAATGTTGTATATAGTACCCAGACTTTTATTTCTTATTGCGATGAGTGTAAGAACATGACTTACGGGAACTCAAACTGGGGAAGCGAGGCACTTGCCTATTCGTGCCCACATACGCAACTGCATCTTAAAGTCAGAGCAGATCCACCATATAACTATGATATTACGAAAGGATTCTATTTTCACTTTGTTCTAACTAATGGGGTGGGAACAGGAAAGATTTCAAAATATTTTTGGACAGGTCATATTCCTAATCCTTCGGGTCAAAACTCTTTTAGTGTCCAGTATTTCACTAATGCTGACAATTCACAGACATTGCATAATATAGCCTGTATTATGCCGAAGTATGTAGTAAATAGTGATGACTATTCAAACAAACAACAGGATGTAGTTGATAAAGAATATACGTTTACTTTGCTTCATGAAACAAGCCATCAGCTTGGTGCACCTGATCATTATTGCACTGGTATTAGCGAAGGTGCGCAATCATGCTCGAATCCATATTGTTGGGAATGTCATCCTTCTTTAGCAGCATCAAGTTGTGTAATGTATATGCGCTATGATATTAGTAATCTGGACAAAAACACCACTTATTGTCCTCAGTGTAGGGCGAGGATAAGATCACACTTACAAAACCATCATTTCTAATACAGAGGTATATTATGAAAAGGTTCGTGTTAATAGGCATGGCAATAATGCTTCTTGTATTCGTTTACAGTTGCAGAATGCATTCTGGCAGTATGGTAGATTCTACAGATTCACCAGTTAATACTTCTCAGGTGCCTTTAGATACCGCAGATCCAATAGATTCTTCCATTCAATGGAATGATGATCCTCCACAGAAGATTATCTTCTGTGGCTTAGAGGCTTACCACAAGTTTTCCGAATCAACAGAGCTTGACGAATCGGAGTTCAACGAGTTTATAATCACTAACAGCTACGACATGAACGGCGTCGAGACAAAACAGGACGTCGAGCGCGTGCTTGAAATGATAGGGTCGATGCCTATTCCGGCTATTGACGGGTTTGTTTTAGAATGGCTGTCTGTTGCCCTTGATGGCGACACTGTCTATTTTTTGTATGAGAATAAGGACACAGAGAAAGATCGTCTCGGATTCGAAATGACTGTTTTCGAAAGTTCTGAAGATGCCGAGAATATCGCAAACAGGTTGAATTATGAGACGCTGATACTGCCTTTGGGAACCGATACAGAGGTTTCATTCCTTGTAAGAGCGATTGACAATAAGGACGAGTCCGGTGAAAACTCTTATTATTTCACAAACGTCAGATCGCATTGGGTTCGTTTGATTACGACCATGTCCGAGGAGCAGCTTTTGAATGTGCTCCAAAGCTGTAGGATTACAACCATCAACAAATACGAAGAATAGTATCCTAACAAAAAGCGGCTTCCTACGGGGAGTCGCGTCTTTCCTGAAAAATATTTTTGCTTCAAGGTTTAATCCGGACTGCACTTTCGCATCTCAAAGTGAGAAAAGTTCTACGGGATGAAAGGATCTACCCTTATGACCGACGATGAGATAATTGCATTGCTGAACAATAGGGATGAATCCGCGATAGCCGCCCTGAACGAGAGGTTCGGAGGGCTGTGTCACAGCCTTGCTTTGAATGTGCTCGAGGACATACGCGACGCAGAGGAATGTGTTTCAAGCGTGTATTTTAAGCTGTGGTTGGGCTTCCCGCAGGCAAAGCCCACTGACCTTACGGCGTACATTGCAAAGTGCGTCCGCAACGAAGCGCTTATGCGCTGCCGCGCAAACTCTGCCCAAAAGCGATATGCCGTACTCGTTCCCCTTGTGGAGCTGGAAAACTGCCTTGCCAGCACGGGAAACGCCGAGGACGAGCTGAACGCGAAGGCACTTGCAACGGCAGTGGATGAATTCGTCGCCCGTCTGCCCGCCGTGCAAAGGGGCGTGTTCATGCGGCGGTACTGGTTTTTCGACAGCGCGAAGGATATCGCAGCAAGGTTCGGCATAACCGAGAATCGAGTAAAAGTGTTGCTTGCCAGAACGAGAAGGCAACTGAGAAGCTATTTGAAAAGGGAGGAATACATCAATGAATGACAAGGCTTTCAAAAACGCTGAGATGCTTAGCGAAATGAGCGACGATCTCGTATCCGAGGCGGCATACGCCTCAAGGTCCAAATGCGGCGCAGTGCGCCGGATAGCCGCCGCGGCCGCCGCGCTGGCGCTTGTAATGGGGCTCGTTATAACTCTACCCAAGCTGATGAAGCACGACGGTGGAGAGGTCACCGCGCTCATTCCCACAGAAGGATCGAAGCAGGACGAGGCGATGAACGAGCCCCTCCCAACGCAGACCTATGCAGAGAACGTCACCACCGCGCCTGTAACGCAGGCTCCCGCGACGGAGGAGCCCGCGCCCGAAGAACTGAGGTTCGGCACCGTCCCCGCTGTCGCCATGGCAGTAAGGACGGGGATGCATGCGGACAACAATCCGCTCGCCGGGCTGACGGCAATCTACATGCCCACTCTCGTGCCTTACGGAGCTAAGCTTGAAGACATCGCCATCACGTCCGAAGAAGTGACGGTCTCCTATCGTATCACGGAGGAATACATCCACAGCAAGGACGATCCCAACCGCTTCGTTTTCATTTGGCACAGGGATTGGCAGAGCGGCGATCTCGAGCGCTATGGCAGATTGCATCATGGAGATACAACCGTTGCTGACGATGTATGGGTAATTATCACTTTTGGCGGTCTGGAGAATTATGGTGTATGGGAAAAGGACGGCAACGGGTTTGAACTGATTGTTCCCGGATATTACTGTAACGTCAGCGATATTGTCGGCTTTACAGGCGTTACCGAGGTGTTACTTTCCGAGGTAGACGAGCATTCTCCCGCGGAGGGCTTCTTAAGGGAGGGATACATGTGGCTTTGGGAGCTCGATTACGGCGTCGTTCCCGTCACCGCCTTCGCCTACGGCAGGACGTATTACGCTCCTGAGGGCAGGATGATAGAGACCAGCGGAACAGAGTTTATTAGCGGCATCACCGATGTCATTAAGCAGTTTCCGAGCATAGGCGGATTCTTCGAGACGGTACTTACCGAGGGTACCGAGATAGCGAAGATCAACGTTTACGATATCAACACGCTTGAGCCTCTGGCTATGGATATCGGCATTGATGAGCTACGATATATGGCAATGCACCCTTCCCAATACATTGTAGGCAGCTGTGCAGGATTCATGCTCGTCGATATAATAGTCGAGCACAGAACTGGTTACATCGCTGAGCTCGGCGAGTATGAGCTCGAAGCTTACCATTGCGGCTTCATAATCGAATGCGGGTATTAATCCAAACCGCGCAAATTGAATTAAAAACAGGGCGTGATCGGAAACGAGCGCTTTAAGCCCCTGCCGCTTGACGGGGAGCTGGAGACCGTCATGTACGGCGGCAAGGGCTGCGGCTATGAATTTGCGAAGAACCACGGCATACCGCTGCCCGAAAACGGCTGTTATTACTTCAAAAACCGGCAGGACGGCGGGGAAAGCCTGCTCACAGCGTATTCGTTTAACTTCACTTACGCGGTCTTCGACAGCGACGCGAACACGCTGTGGTACTACGAGATAGACACCTGACGGGGATGTGCGAACGGGCGCGGCATGCTTATGGCAGCCGCGTCCGTTTTGCTTTGCCCGCGGCTTGACAGCGGCGCTCAGCGGCTTCTCCGAACTCCCGAAATGCGGCGACGATACCTTCGATAAGATCTATCGGCCGTGGCTGTGATATCTGTACCAATGGGGAAAAAACCATGAACGGCAGCACAAACCGTAGGGGCGGCAACCTGCCGCCAGCGGGTTGCAGGCGGAACAAATAACGATGAAAAGCGCGCCATGTCGCATGGCTTCCCCCTGGGGGGGAGCTGGCCGAACCGAGCGCGGAGCGAAGGTGAGGACTGATGAGGTGGAAAAGCGGCGGCTAGTTGTTGCTGGGAGAAAAGTGTTTCTTTTCCACCTCATCCGAGCCCTGCGGGCCCACCTTCTCCTCATGGGGGAAAGCATGCCGGATTAGCCGCTGCCCCTCATAGGAGAAGGCATGCCGGCTTGGCCGCTGCCACTCAATAGGGGAAGGCATGCTTCGCGGTCCGGAGCATTGCGGTTCTCCGACGCGATCACTTACCGTCACAAAGCGGGCGGCAGGTTGCCGCCCCTACGATATCTCTGCGTCTTTTCACCTTGATTCTTTATTGTTCATTCTTCAGTCAACGAAAAAAGGATCCTTGCGGATCCTTTTTTCATGCTTTTATTCGCTTATTAGTTTTCGGTCTCCGGGTCGGGGAAGTCCTCTATAAGCTTGGGCGCGAACCCGAGGCGGTCGGCGGAGACGAGCTCATAGCGTATGCCGTCCCTTTCGCCCTCGAACGCCATGCGGCAGCTCGGCCCGTGCAGATGCCCGTAGACGACCCTTTGGACCGGGTAGCGCCGGATCAGCGCGGTGAACTCCGTTTCGGCGCCGTTCTCGGCAAGGGGCGGGTAGTGCAGCATCAGCACGATCGGCTTCGCGGCGCCGTCCTTCCTTGAAAGGCGCAGGGCCGCTTCAAGGCTCATCTCAAGGCGGATCAGCTCGCGGCGGAAGATCTTATCGTCCTTCTCGCCGAATTCGGGCGAGGTGCGCAGCAGCCAGCCGCGCGTGCCGGCTATGACGGCGGGGCCGATATCCGAGGCGTCGTTCTGAATGATCCGGACCCCCGGCGGCAGCGCCTCGCGCATCTTCGTCGGCGAAGCCCACCAGTAGTCGTGATTGCCGCGGATCAGCAGCTTGAGCCCTGGCAGCTCCGAGACGGCGATAAGGTCGTCCATCGCGTCGCGAAACTGCATCGCCCAGCAGAAATCGCCGGGCAGCAGCACGGCGTCGCTTCCCGTGACGCGCTCGTGCCAGGCCGTGAAGATGCGCTCGCGGTGATCCTGCCACAGGGGACCGAAGACGTCCATCGGCTTATTCTGTTTTCCGTCAAGGTGCAGATCCCCGATGGCGTACAGCTTCATGCTTTTCCCTTTGCCCGGTCAGAAAGAGTCCTCAGTCGTCACCGACGGTGCGGCGTCAGTCGTCACCGTAGTCGTCCTCGCCGTCCTCATCCTCGTCGTCGTCCTCATCGTCGAGCACGGCGTCGTCATCGCCGAAACCGCCCTCGACCTCGGGAAGCTCGTCCTCGGGGATCTCGGAATCGTCGAGCGGGACGTCGACGACGTCAAGATCGGTATCCTCCATGCCGATGGAGGTCACAACGGGGGGCTTGGGCTGGGCGGCGTAGCGCTCCTGCCTCAGGCTCTCCTTATAGCAGGCGGCGCAGAGGTCCTTGCCCTTCATGGCGGGATGCTCGCCGCATTCGGAGCACATTACCACCTCGGCGAGCTCATCCTCGTCGAAGCCCTTGTATTTGCGCGAGCAGATATCGCAGAGCTTCTGATCGTCGCGAATGTAATTGAGCTCACATTTGGGACATTTCTTATAACCCATTTTATGTTCCTTTCATCAAATGAGATTTGAAGCGATCAAAGCGCACGGCGGAGGCGGCCCTCCCCGGCGCCTGTCTTATTATGCGAATACCGGGCCTTGATGTCAATAGGTTTTGAAAATATTTTTTCGGCCCGTTTTTTACTCTTCGCCCTCTTCGCCTTCGGGGTCGTCCTCGGGCGGGAGCACTATGCCTGCGATCCTCTCGAGCAGCTCGGCCCTTCCTTCGCCGGTCTCGGCCGAGAACGCGATCGCATAGGGCGGGGCGCCCAAAAGCTTTGCGGCGCGGTTCGCGGCCTGACGGCGCTTGGACTTTGCCAGCTTATCGGCCTTGGTGGCCACCAGCGTGTAGGGCAGCGCGTAGTAGAGCACGTATTTGAACATCTGGATATCGTCGGCCGTGGGGTCGTGGCGGATGTCTATCAGCATGAAGATATGCGACACCCTGCCCGAGGCGAGATAGCTCTCTATCAGCGCGCCCCAGTCCGCCTGCTCCTGTTTGGAGGCGAGCGCAAAGCCGTAGCCCGGAAGGTCCACGAGTGTGAAGGCTCCCTTTTCGCCGTAGAGGCAGCGGAAGAAATTGATGAGCCTCGTCTTGCCCGGGCGCTGGGAGGTCTTGGCGAGCTTGTTCGAGCCGCAGAGCGCATTGATCAGCGACGATTTGCCGACGTTGGATTTGCCGACGATCGCGATCTCCTGCCCCTCGTGCTCGGGGTAGCGGCTGCCCTTGCCGCAGCTCGTCACGAACTCCGCTTTCTTTATCCTGAGATCCCGTTTGTCCATTTCTCCGGCTTCTCCTTTCCTCCCGGCGTTTGGCAGAAGGATTATAACGGTAAAAGCGCAAATTGTAAAGGGGGAAGGAGCAAAAAAACACGGAAAAATCGGCCGCGCTCCCGCGAAATATTCAATATCGGGCCGAATCCTGTTGCCGAATTGACAAATTGGGTTTATAATAGATATATGTCAAAGACTGTGCAATCGAATAACAGCGCCGAAAGGGGCTTTGATTTCAAAAAGCATGCGGCGATCGGGCTGGCCCTCGCGGCGCTTCTGATAACTGCGGCCATCGTGCTGCTCTGTCATTTCGGGCTGACGGGGTATCAGCGCTCGGCCTCTTCGGCCACGCCGGAGCCCGTCACCGAGGCGCCGATGCCGACGGACGCAGCGCATCCCGACAACACCCCGGCGCCCACCCCCGTGCCGACGGGCGATACGCCCGCGCCCGAACCGACCGAGCCCCCGGTCGGCGAATTCGAACGCACCCTGATCGTCATCGACGATACGCCCTTCGCCTGCCTCATCAGCCGCCAGGCCGCCGAGGAGCTGATAAGCTCCGCCGTGCGCCATTTCGAGCTTATGTGCCCCGCAGCGGGGGCGACGACCGAGCTCAACAGCCGCATCGGCTACGAGCCCGCGCCCGAGGGGGCGGCGCTGACGAGCTTCGACGAAGCCTATCAGCGGCTGATCGCCGAGGATACGCCCCTCGTCGTCAAATCGTACTATGCGGCGACCGAATACGTCTCCATTCCCTATGAGCGCGTGAGCGAGGGCTCGGGCGAGCTCTTCGAGGGTACGCGGATGACCCTCTCCTACGGCCGGAACGGCAAGAAGCTGCTCGTTTACGAATACACTTACGTAAACGGCGCCCTCGTCGATTCGGGCGTCCGCGAGGAGCAGATCATCATTCCGTCGATCGACGAGAGCGTGCTTATCGGCACCCGCCCGCTGCCGACGGAGGACGTGAGCGGTCCCGATTTCATGATAAACGAAGCGCCGAGGCTCGCAATGCGCATCTTGCCCCCGGTCAACGCTTCGATAGACCGCTTCTTCGGCTTCTACGACGGCGTGCTCCACAGGGGCGTCGACTACGCCGCGGCGGAGGGGCAGAACTGCGCCGCCCCCGCATCGGGCACGGTCACAGCCGTCATCGAACGCGGCGCGCTCGGCATCATGGTCGAGATCGAGCATGCCGACAAGGTCGTGACGCGCTGCGCGAAGCTCTCAAGGGCCGACGTTGTCCCCGGCGCACAGGTGCAGGCGGGGCAGATCATCGGCGCCGCGGGGCAGGACGGCCTGCATTTCGAGATCATCGTCGGCGGCCTCCCGCGCAACCCCTTCGCGTATCTTACGCGGGAGACGGGGAACTGAACAGTAAATTAAGTTTTCCGAACGGAGAATCATATGGCATATTACAGAATAACGGGCGGCAAACCGCTCCACGGCACCATCTCTGTCAGCGGTGCAAAGAACGCGGCGCTGCCGATCATCTGCGCAACGGTCCTGACCGGCGAAAAATGCAGGATCGAGAACCTGCCGGATATCGAGGACGTGCACTCCATCCTGATGATCCTCGAGGATCTCGGCGCCACGGTAGAGCGCCCGTCGACCGACGTGGCGATCATCGACCCGACCACGATCAACAAGCTGCGCGTCTCCATGGCGATGGCCTCCAAGCTGCGCGCCTCGTACTATATGCTCGGCGCCCTGCTCGGGCGCTACGGCTACGCGCATATCGCGCTGCCCGGCGGCTGCCCCATCGGCGAACGCCCGATCAACTTTCATATCAACGGCATGCGCCTGCTCGGCGCGGACGTGCGCGATGTGGACAGTGAATCCACGCCCCAGCAGGTGCAGTACGCCCTGGAGCTGCTCGAGCCCGGCAGCGAGGTCAGCAGCGAGGAGCAGCGCTCCGGCTTCGTCATCGCCAGCGGAAAGGAGCTGCACGGCGGCGAGATCTTCCTCGATATGCCCAGCGTCGGCGCGACGATCAACATCATGTTCGCCGCCGTCCGTGCCGAGGGCAGAACGATCATCAACAACGCCGCGCGCGAGCCCCACGTCGTCGACGTGGCGAACTTCCTCAGCGCCTGCGGCGCCACGATCCGCGGCGCCGGTACCGACGTCATCCGCATCACGGGCACCAAGAAGCTGCACGGCTGCACCTATGCGATCATCCCCGATCAGATCGAGACCGGCACCTACATGATCGCGGCCGCCGCCACCAAGGGCGACGTCATCATCAAAAACGTCATCCCCGCCCATCTCGAGGCGATCTCCGCCAAGCTCATGGAATGCGGCGTGGAGGTCACCGAGGGCGATACCGGCAGGGAGTTCTTCCTCCGCGTGCGCGCCAAGGAACGCCCCCGCGCGTGCAATATCAGGACCCTGCCCTATCCGGGCTTCGCGACCGACCTTCAGCAGCCGATGACGGCGCTGCTCTCGGTAGCGATCGGCTCGAGCGTTATCGTCGAGAACCTGTTCGAAAACCGCTTTATGCACACGCGGCAGCTCAACCGCATGGGCGCGAATATCCGGCTGGACGGGCGCATGGCGATCGTTTCGGGCGTCGAAAAGCTCTACGGCACCGAGATAGAGGCCACCGACCTGCGCGCCGGCGCGGCGATGATCGTTGCGGCGCTGATGGCCGACGGCACCAGCATAATCCGCTCGATAATCCATATCGACCGCGGCTACGAAAAGCTCGATGAAAAGCTGCGCGCGCTCGGCGCGGATATCGAGCGCGTGGAGGAATAAGCACCTATCAAAACGAAAACGGGGAGCGAACGGAGCGCGGCGGGGCCCGCGGCGACGGCGGCGCTCCCTTTTTGAAAACCGGCATAGGCCGCGAAAGAGGAACGAAATGGAGTTCAACAAGGGTTTTATCATCATACTGGCGCTGTTTGTGCTGCTCATCCTCACCATGATGGAGTTCTCGAAGAACGCGGTCTGGGGCATGGGCGCGGCGCTCGCGCTCGCGGTCGTCTTCCTGATCCTCCACGGCACGGTGGTGCACGATAAGCATATCCTGATCCGCCTTGTCTCATGGCTCCTGTTCCTCGGCGGCATGTTCGCGCTGATCAAGCTTTCGCCCCCGCCCGAAAGGCGGCTCCCGGCCGTCAGCGCCGGAGCTTCGGAAACGACGGGCGCCGTCACAGTCTCGGAGGGCCTGCTCACCGGCGTCTATACCGAGGACGGGGCCGTGGAGGTCTATGCGGGCGTCCCCTATGCCAAGCCCCCGGTCGGCGAGCTCCGCTGGAAAGCCCCCGAGGCGCCCGAAAAATGGGAGGGCGTGCGCGTCTGCGACCGGTTCGCGCCGATGAGCATGCAGCAGCGCGGCAGCCGGCTCGTGGATACGCTCTCGCATATCTTCGTCTACAGGGATTATAAGCCGAGCCTTGCCGATAATTACGTCGAAGCGATGAGCGAGGATTCGCTCTATCTCAATATCTGGAAGCCCGCGGGCGATATCTCGGGCGCGCCGGTGCTGTTCTACATCCACGGCGGCTCGCTGACCACGGGGCAGACCTCGTTTCACGATCACAGCGGCGAGGAATACGCCCGCCGCGGCGTGGTGTTCGTGTCGGCCGCCTACCGCCTGAACGTGTTCGGCTTCTATGCCAACTCCCTGCTCGCCGATGAGGATCCCAACGGCACAACCGGCAACTACGGCCTGCTCGACCTGCTGCGCGCGCTCGAATGGGTGCATGAAAACATCGCCGCTTTCGGCGGCGACCCCGAAAAAGTAACGATCGCGGGCGAGAGCGCCGGTGCGAGCTGCGTGGGCGCCCTGTGCGTATCCCCGCTCGCCAAGGGCCTGTTCCGCTATGCGATCGCGGAATCGAGCGGCATCACCGCGAAAAAGCCCTACCACACCTTCCGCTCCTATACCTCGGCCCTTGAAACGGGCAATGAGATAATGCAGGAGTTCTCGGCCTCTTCAATAGATGACCTGCGCGCCGTGCCCGCGGAAAAGCTCGTGAACACCCGGCATCAGAACAGCGCGATGACGGTGGACGGCTGGGCGATCACCGAGCAGCCGTACCTTACCTACGCGCGCGGCGCGAACAACGAGCAGGCGCTGCTCTCGGGCTATAACATGCACGAGGCGGACGTCTTCGCCCTGGCGAGGAAGGTCAAGGCCGAGGATTACGAGCAGGCGCTCATGCCGGTGCTCGGCAAGTACGCCAAGCAGGCGGCGCGCCTCTTCCCCCCGCGCGAACGCGATAAGCGCTATTCCTTCTTCTTCGACGCCGGGGGCGACGCCAAGGGCAGCTTCAACGAGGTCTACTCCGCCGCATGGTTCGATTACAGCCATTACTGCTGGTCCCGCCTGCTTGCGGACGAGGGCAGGAGCGCCTATCTCTATTTCTTCAATAAGGACAACGGCGGCATCGGCTCGATCCATTCGGGCGAGATAGCCTACGCCTACGGCAATCTCGACGGGCGCTCGAAGAATTATGACGGGAGCGACCTTGCGCTCTCGGAAACGATGGTGAGCTATTGGCTCAATTTCATCCGCACCGGCGACCCGAACGGCGAGGGCCTGCCCGTCTGGGAACGCTTCAACGACGCGCCGGAGCTGGTGCTGGAGCTGTCAAACGAGGTCTCGATGCAGCCCGAAAGGTATCTGGAGCTCTATAAGCTGATCGATCTCTATCAGGACGCGGCCGAGGCGCAGCCTTCCGGAGCCGGAGAATAACAACGGAGGATACACTATGTTTAAAAAACCCAAAGCGGCTATACTCTCTGCTGCGGCGCTGCTGCTCGTATGCTGTCTGCTGACGGCCTGCGTCGGCGCGTCATGGTCGGGCCAGCGCATCATGAGCATCTCGACCATCAACGATTCGGACCTCAGCCTCAGCGTCGACCGCTTCGACGGCGGCGTCACCTACACGGTGCGCGTGCGCGAGGGCCAGAACGCGATGCTCGCCGAGGTGGAGCTCGAGGAGGGCACGCTCGAGGTCATCGTGACCGACCCCTCGGGCGGCGTCTGCTTCGAAGCGCCGATCAACTATTCCAGCACCTTCGGCATCACCCTCCCGCGGACGGGGCTCTATAAGATAATCATCGCCGCCGACGGCTTTAGGGGAGCATATCGCTTCAACTGGGGCGACGAGGGGCCCGACCTGCCCTATCCCGTCGAGGATGACGAGAATGAGGACGGCGGCGATTACGGCGACTACGGCGAGGAGGCTCCCGACGACGGCTACGGCGAGGATTACGATTGAGGATAACCGATTGAAATATAAATGAATACGTGAAAAAGCGGCTTTCGCCGCTTTTTTGTTGTTGCCCGCCGACAAACGACCCTACGATGCTATAACCTTCACAGCATTATGCACACCAGCCCCCTGCAGCCCTCGTTGACCATGCGGTTGACCGCGCCGCGCAGCTTCATGCGCACGTCCTCGCCGAGGCGGTCGGCCTTGCCCTCCATGCCCTCGCGCACGAGGTCGCAGAGGGATTTGCCGAAGATGTTCGTGGACCAGATATCCTCGGGGTTCTGCCGGAACCGCTCCGTCAGGTCGCTTATAAGCTGCTCGCTCTGCTCGGCCGTGCCCACGAGGGGGCTGACCTCGCTCTCGATATCCACGCGGATGATATGCAGCCCGCTCGCCCTGGCCCTCAGGCGCACGCCGAAGCGCCCGCCCTGCTGCACTATCTCGGGCTCGTCGAGCTCGAGCGCATCCATATCGGGCGGCACGAGGCCGTAGCCGGTGCGGTCTGCGGAGGAAAGCGCGGAGGAGACGCGGTCATAGGCGCGCTTGGCGTCGGCAAAGCCCTTGAGCGAAGCGATCAGCGCTGCTTCGTCGGCGATCTCACAGCCCGATTCCTCGCTGAGCACGCGGAAGAACACGCCGTCCTCCGCGTCGAGGCGGAAGAACACGCTGCCCCTGCCGAGGTCCGTGCCGGTGCGCGCGAGGGGCCGAAAGTCAGCGCTTTCAGCGAACGCCGCCTCGGCGTTCCCGGCGTCCCGCATCAGGGAAAGCCCCTGTGCAGCGCCGCGCGCCCTTTCGATAAGCTCCTTCATGAGCGGGTGTTCGGTGCCGAGCGCCGTGAGCCAGCGGGGCAGGGCGAAGGCCGCCGTGCGGAGCGGGAACTCCAGCAGTATGCTCTCGAGGATGGAGGAGATATCCCCTTCGTCCATCTCAAGCACGTTCAGCGCCTTGACGGGCACGCCGAAGCGGGCGGAGAGCTCCTTTGCGAGCGCCTGCGTCGCCGGGTCGAAGGGATGGGTAGAGTTGAGCAGCACAGTGAAGGGCTTCTTCGCCCCTTGAAGCGCTTCCATAACGCTCGCCTCGGCCTTCTCGTAGCTCGCGCGCGGGATGCCGGTGAAGCTGCCGTCGGTCAGGACCGCGACGCCGACCGTGCTGTGCTCGGTGATGACCCTGCGCGTGCCGAGCTCCGCGGCCTCGTTAAAGGGGATCTCGTGATCGAACCAGGGGGTCATGACCATGCGCGGCAGCTCGTCTTCCTCGCCGCCGAGCGCGCCCTCGGCCATAAAGCCCATGCAGTCCACCATGCGCACGCGCAGGCTGAGCCCTTCGCCGAGCGTTACCTCGCGCGCCTCGTTCGGCACGAACTTGGGCTGCGTCGTCATGACGGTCCTGCCCGAGCCGCACTGCGGCAGCTCGTCGATAACGCGGGCGCGCTCGAACCCGTTTTCGATGTTCGGAATGACCATCAGCTCCATAAAGCGCTTGATGAAGGTCGATTTGCCCGTCCTGACCGGGCCCACTACGCCGAAATAGATATCCCCGCCCGTGCGCAGGATGATGTCGCGGTAAAGCTCCGCGCCGGAAATACTTGCCATCGCTTGCTCCTTTTTGCCCGAAAGCCGTTGTTCATGAAAGGATATGGCGGGCGGGGACGGAATATGCTCTTCAGCGCGATGCCGAATAAACAAAGCTCCGAAGGAGACGCACTCCTACGGAGCAGAAATTACCCGCCGGTTACAGGCGGAACAAATACGATGGCAAAGCGAACGCCTTCGCATGGCTTCCCCTATGAGGGGAAGCTGTCACGAAGTGACTGATGAGGTGGAAAAGCGGCGGTTAATTGCAGTTAGGAGGAAAGCGTTTCTTCTCCACCTCATCCGTCTTCGTTCGGCTATGCGCCTCACTCAGCCACCGAGCGAGCTTGCTCGCTGCCACTCAATAGGGGAAGGCATGCCGGCTTGCGTTTACCGCAGCACCGACTCGCAGAACCTTGCCATATGCGCGGCCCAGATGCGCAGATAGGCCGCATTGAGATGCACGCCGTCGCTCGAGGCCTCGGGCGGCAGGGCGCCGTCGGGCCCGATAAGCTCACTCGGCACGGTGATGAAATACACGCCGTCCATCCTGTCGGCAAGCGCGGAGAGCCCGTTGTTGATATAGGTGATATGCGGGTTCGTGACGCCGTAATGCCCCTCGTCCGAATGCGCCTTGGTCACGGGCGGGATGCCAGTGATGAACAGCACCGCGCCGGGCTGGCGGCTGTGAACGTCGTTGAGCAGGCGCTCGTATTTGTTTATGAACGCGTCGAGATCCGGCCAGCCGCATTCGTTCTGACCGAACATCAGCAGCACGGCCTCGTAGCTGCCGTGGTTGAGCTCGTCGATGATCGGCACGCTGCCGCCCTCCACCGGGGTGGTGTAGACCGTGTTGATATTGAGGCTGACGCGCGTGAACCAGGTGCCGTTGTCGATGATGTGGTAGAGGTGCAGCCCCTCGAAGATCGAATTGCCCACGAAGCAGCAGTTGTCGAACACGGAGAAATCGGGCGTGCCGGGGTTCTGAGTAGGCCGCGGCGTCGGCGCCGCAGTGGGTTTCTCGGTCGGCTTTTCGGTCGGTTTCTCGGTCGGCTTTTCGGTCGGCGCCTCGGTAGGCGCTTCGGTGGGAGCCTCGGTGGGGACTTCGGTCGGGGCTTCGGTAGGTTCGCCGGTGGGCGCCTCGGTCGGCGCCTCGGTGAGCGCTTCGGTGGGCGCTTCGGTGAGCGCTTCGGTGGGCGCTTCGGTGAGCGCTTCGGTCGGCGCCGGGCTGACGTCCGCGGGAGCGGGCTTTTTGGCGCAGGAAACGAGCGCAGCCGCGGCTGCGAGCGCAAGAACAAAACCGAGCATGCGCTTTAGGAGAGCTTTCATCGTTTTTCCTCCCCGCGCAGGCTTTCATTAAGGGCCGCGATCAAAGAAACGGGTATGACCGCGAGCGCCGCGATAAGGGCCGCGGCAGCGCCTAAAAGGATACTCTTTCTCATAGTTTTACTGCTGGTTCTCCGGCCGTTATTTCTTGGCCTCGTTCTCCCTCTTGCGGATCAGCATGCGGATCGGCGTGGCGGTCAGCTCGAAGGATTTGCGGATATAGTTCTCAAGATAGCGCTTGTAGGAGAAGTGCATCAGGTCGGGTTCGTTGACGAACAGCACGAAGGTCGGCGGCCTGGTGCTGACCTGGGTGACGTAGTAGATCCTCAGCCTCCTGCCGCCGGAGAGCGGGGGATCGTTCATCGTGATCGCCTCGTTGACGACGGTGTTGAGCTTGCCGGTGGGTATGCGCATGCTGTTCTGGGCAAGGGCGTATTCCGCCTGCTCCATCACGCGCTGCACGCGCTGGCCGGTCTTGGCGCTGATGAACAGTATCGGCACGTAGCTCATGAACGCGAGGTCGGTCAGCATGTCCTTCTTGAACTTGTCGGCGGTGTAGGTGTCCTTCTCGATAAGGTCCCATTTGTTGACGACCACGACGCTCGCCTTGCCCTCCTCATGCACGTAGCCCGCGATGCGGACGTCCTGCTCGGAAAGGCCGCGTTCGGCGTCGATGACGATCAGCGCCACGTCGCAGCGCCTGATCGCCGCGAGCGAGCGGATAACGCTGTATCTTTCAACGGTCTCGTCCTCGACGGAGCGCTTGCGGCGGATGCCGGCGGTGTCGATAAGCGTGTAGTCGGTGCCGTTCCAGGTAAAGGGCGTGTCGATCGCGTCGCGCGTGGTGCCGGGCACGTTCGAAACGATGCTCCTCTCATGCCCGAGCAGGGCGTTGAGCAGGCTCGATTTGCCGACGTTCGGGCGGCCGACGATCGCTATCGACGGGTTCTCCTTCGCGGCCTCCTCCTCGATCTTCGGGAAGTAGGAGACCACCTCGTCCAGCAGGTCGCCGAGGCCCAGGGCCTGCTCGGCGGAGATCGTGTAGAGCGCGCCGATGCCGAGGGAATAGAAATCATAGGCGGTCTCCTCGTACTTGGGATGATCCACCTTGTTGACCGCGAGCACCACGGGCTTCTTCGAGCGGCGCAGCAGCTCCGCGACCTCCTCGTCCGCGGCGGTAAGGCCCGCGCGGCCGTCGACTATAAAGATGATGACGTGCGCGGTCTCGATCGCGAGCTCGGCCTGGCGGCGCATCTGCTTCGCGATGATATCCTCGCTCTCGGGCTCGATGCCGCCGGTGTCGATGACGGTGAAGCGGTAATCGAGCCACTCCGCGTCGGCATAGATGCGGTCGCGTGTGACGCCCGGGCTGTCCTCCACGATGGCGATGCGCTTGCCGCAGAGCTTGTTGAAAAGGGTCGATTTGCCCACGTTCGGGCGGCCCACTATTGCTACCAAAGGTTTCATCATTGCTTTTGTATTCCTTTATATTTATCCGATTATCGGTTTTGTTCCTTATTTATTTGGCGAACCGGCCGGCGATCCCGGTCAGCTCATAGATGAAGTCCGCGCCGAACGACGCGCTGACCCTGTAAACGGGCACGCCGAGCTCCCTTGAAACGTCGAGAGTGCTCAGCCCGTCGAGAAACACGGTGTCGTTCTCGCGCAGCATCGTGTGGGGGAGCAGCAGCGCCCTTCCCCTGAGCTTTCCGCGGCACTGGGCGAGGATGTCCCCCGCGGTGACGAGGCCGGTGACCGTGACCGAATGGCCGAAGAAATCGTTCTCGACCGCGTGCACGCTGATCCTTATGCCGTAGGGGAGCAGCTTATCGAACAGCGCCTGCATCAGCGGCGCTATCGAAACGCCGCTGACCGAATCGAGCTCCAGCGGCGTTTCTTCGGTCCAAACGCCCTCGAGCTCGTCGAGCGCGAGCAGAAAATCGCTCTCGAACAGGCGGTAGAGGCCCACGCCGTTCTCGATCTGCTCGAATTCGCCGTAGCTCTCATAGGGGGGCAGCGGCAGCTCCGCGGTCAGATACATCTCGTCCGAGGCATACGCAAAGCCGTCGAGCCCGCGTTCCCGCTTAAAGGCTTCAATAAGGGCGACGGTGTCCCGCGCGTGCTCACGCGTCATCGGCTCGAGCGGATACAGCCCCTCGCGGTGCTTGGTAAGGCCGAGCGGCACTACCGCGACCGAAAGGCATTGGGGGCGGAGCTCATAGAGGTCCGAGAGCGTTTTTTTAAGCACCTCGCCGTCGTTTATGCCGGGACAGCAGACGATCTGGCAGTGGAACGAAAGCCCCGCTTCGCGCAGGCGCAAAAGCCTTTCGTAGAGCTCCCCGGCGTTCTTGTTGCGCAGCATTCTGACGCGCACCTCGGGGTCGGTCGCGTGCACCGTTATATAGAGCGGCGCGGCGCGGCGGGCGATGATGCGAGAGAATTCGCGCTCGGAGACGTTCGTCAGCGTCACGTAATTGCCCATGATCAGCGAGAGCCGCCAGTCGTCGTCCTTGAAATAGAGCGTCTTGCGGCTGCCGTGGGGCATCTGGTCGATGAAGCAGAAGATGCAGCGGTTCGCGCAGGTCTTGACCGGGCTCATCAGGCTGCTCTCGAAATCGAGGCCGAGGGGCTCGTATTCGTCCTTGCGGAGCTTCACGCGTCTCTGAGAGCCGTCCTCCGCGGTCAGCACCAGCTCGAGGCGGCTTTCGGCCGTGAGCTGTTCGTAATCTATAACGTCGAACACGGGGGAGCCGTTGATGCTCTCGAGCCGTTCGCCCGGCCTTATCCCGGCGCGCGCGGCGGGGCTTGCCTTTTTAACGCCCGTTATAAGCTGATGCATGCCTATACCTCCCCGCATATTATTCCATAATAATTATAGCACATAAAAGCACAAATGAAAAGGCCCGCATTGCGGTGTACTTCGTAAGGAAGTACACCGCAGCTAAATTCGCCGCGAGCGGCGAGCTAAATT
>JAEEKE010000116.1 GCA_016282255.1 Bacillota bacterium | reverse complement strand
CTTTTACCTCCATCCTTTCCAACTCCATCACCCTGATCGCCGCGATCGTGATCATGTTCCGCAAGAACCCTATCCTCGCGGTCGTCGGCATGCTGATAATCCCGCTCTTCGTGATCCCGACCCGCCTTGCGGGCAAGACACGCTGGAAGCTGACCAGGGAATCCCAGGAATGCAGCGACGAGATGAACGGCATCCTCAACGAGACCCTCTCCGTCAGCGGCCAGCTCCTCGTCAAGCTCTTCCATAAGGAGGACGTCGAGTACGAGAAATACAAGGGCGTCAACCAAAAGATGATCCGCCTGAACATCCGCGAGAGCATGGCGGGCCGCTGGTTCATGGTCATCATCCAGACCTTCTCGTCGATCGGACCGATGCTGCTCTACCTCGTGGGCGGCATCCTGATGATGAAATACGATTCCGACCTCACCGTCGGCGATATCACGGTCATGGTGGCTCTGCTTGGCAGGATGTACGGCCCGGTGAACTCCCTGCTCAATATCCAGGTCGAGTGGATCCGCTCCATGGCGATGTTCACCAGGATCTTCGAGTACTACGATATGCCCATCGAGATCGAGGAGCCCGAAAACCCGCTCCCGCCCGCGAACTACGGCGGCACGGTGGAGTTCAAAAACGTCGATTTCTCCTACGATTCCGAGCGTCAGATCCTCAAGAACGTCAGCTTCACGCTTGAAAGCGGCCGCAGCGTCGCCATCGTCGGTCCTTCCGGCTCCGGCAAGAGCACTATGATCAACCTCATCCCCAGGCTCTACGACGTGCAGGGCGGCGAGGTGCTCTTCGACGGCGTGGACGTCCGCAGCCTCGACCTCGGCTTCCTGAGGGACAGCATTGGCATCGTCAGCCAGGAGACCTACCTCTTCAACGGCACCATCCGCGACAACCTGCTCTACGCCAAGCCCGACGCCACCGAGGAGGAGCTGATCGAGGCCTGCAAGAAGGCGAATATCTATGATTTCGTGCTCAAGCAGGAGCAGGGCTTCGACTCCATGGTCGGCAACCGCGGCCTCAAGCTCTCGGGCGGCGAGAAGCAGCGCATCTCGATCGCCCGCGTGCTGCTGAAGGATCCCGCGCTGCTGATCTTCGACGAGGCGACCTCCGCGCTTGACTCGATCTCCGAGCAGAAGATCCAGGAGGCGATCGATCCGATCATCGCCGAGCGCACGAGCATCCTTATCGCGCACCGCCTCTCCACCATCCTTGCGGCGGACGAGATCCTCGTTGTCAAGGACGGCGAGATCGTCGAGCGCGGCGAGCATGCCGAGCTGGTCCGCCGCGGCGGCGTCTATACCGAGCTCTACGAGACCCAGTTCAAGAAGGGCCTCATCGAGAAGCAGGAGTTCGTGCCCACCGAGACCGAGGACACCGACTACCTCAATATCGAATGACCTGTTATCTAGCATTGCTTCCGGCCCTTCCTTCACCCGGCCGGAAGCTTTTTGTTTAAAGAAGTGTAACCTTTCGGCCGCAGAATGCGTTTATAGGGGTGAAAGGCCTTTTAAAGAAGAAGGGAGGAACGCCGGATGGACGACGCGAAAGTAGTCGAGCTGTTCCTTGAGCGCGATGAAGCCGCGCTCCGGGCTGTATCCGAAAGCTACGGAAAGAAGCTCCTGCGCCTCGCCGGGCGCATACTCGGCGACGCTCAGGCGGCCGAGGAATGCGTCAACGACGCGTACCTTCGCGCGTGGAACAGCATCCCCCCGAACGAGCCTCGGCAATACCTCTTCGCCTATCTTGCAAGGCTCGTGCGTCAGCTCTCCATAAGCCGGCTCCGGTCCGACTCCGCGCTCAAGCGCAGCGCCGCCGTAACGGAGCTGACCTCGGAGATGGAGGAGTGCCTGCCCCTCGGCACTGATACCGCGAACGAGGCGGAGGCGCGCGAGCTGATGCGCCTTATAAACGCGTTCCTTACAGCGCTCCCCGAGGAGAAGCGCGCCGTTTTCCTTAGAAGATACTGGTATTTCGACTCCGTCTCCGATATAGCCGAGCGCTTCGGCTGCCGCGAGAGCAGGGTCAAGACCATGCTCTTCAGGACGCGCGAAAAACTGAGGGCCTATCTTGAAAAAGAGGGCTATCACGTGTGAGCGGGCAGGTCCCGCCGAAAGGAGAAACAATGAACGGTCTTTCAGGACTTGAGCTTTTGAACGGAGTCGGCGAGGAGCTCGTCGCCTCCTGCGCGGAGACGAAGAAACGCTCTTCGCCCGTAAAATATCTGCTGCCGATAGCGGCGGGCTTCGCGCTGGTGCTTGCCGCCGCGGTCATGATCCCGAAGCTGCTCGGCAAGGCCCCGAACGGCGAGCAGCATGCCGCCGTCCCTCCCGCGACGGATGTACCGGTGACCCGTGCGCCGGTCGAAACGCCCGACAGTCGGCCCGCGCCGCTCAGGAACGATCCCGATCCCTTCCTCGATATGTCCGCGTATGAGTATTCCGATAATACCGTTGGATTCAACGAGGATCTGCTCGGCGAAAACTTCTTCGTGTATCGGGGAAAGGTCTACCGATACTACATGCACTTCAATCGGATCTATCCGGAGAATATGTTCGAATTGATCGGACCGAAGGCGGCGGATATCGCCAGAAACCCGCTGATCCCCGAATATCCCGAAGGCGGCATGATGGTGGGTGAAGACGGCCTGACGGTCGAAGGCAGGCATTATACCGCGTACGAGATCCTGCAGGAGCTTACCGGCACCTTCGACGGCCCGGTCTACGAGCTCAGGGGCTACGATCCCGAGTACGTGCTCTGCCGTCCGGCCGGCGGGGGAGAGCTGCAGCTCTATTTCACCGGCTCCGGCGCGGTGACCGGCGCGGATATCCTTGAGAGCCGCTTCCACCTGCGCGAGCGCATGGCGGAGCTCGTCTGCGAATACGGCGGGCGAGGCCTCGCGGGCTCGAACATGCCCCGCAGCCTTGATACGGTCGCATACGGCGATGCGATCGGCCGCTTCCTCGACGCGGTCTATCAGGCGGAATGGGAGGCGAATACCTACGGCAACGCGGACGTCAAAACCGTTTGTTACCTGCATTTCTTCCTTGCGGACGGCATGCGCATCGAGCTGACCGTATTGGATAACGGCAAGGTCTATTTCCCGGAAGGGACCAGTCCGGCGCAGCTCAGGGTCGATCCGGAAGCCCTCAAGGAGCTCACCGCGCTGATACTGGCCGACACGGGCGAGCCAACGGTGCTGCCCGAGCGCGATCTTAACAGCCAGTTCGCCGTCTGCAGAAGCCTGCCCGGCGCGGGAAGCGTGGTCCCGGACCTAATCCCCTCGGGCTTTGAGATCATATCGATCTCGCCCGAGTTCATTCCCGATGAAAACCGGATGCCGGGCGGCATCTCGCGGCTCAACGTCCTGTTCAAAGCGGTAAACAGCGGCAAGTGGTTCGGATTTAACGTTATGACGCAGGAGTATTTCGATTCCGTCCAATGGACCGCGATCGAACGCGTCGTGCCGGCGGGCGAGTTCTCCACGGAGGATTTTTCAAGAAGCGTGCTCGAAAAGGACGGCTCCGAATACTGGATCGGCGGCGCCGTATCGCTGGACGGCTACGTGATCATGACGACGGCGAATTACATCATCGACGGTAATTCCGGTTCCCGCGAGGAACTTCAAAGCCTGCTCGAAAGCATGGCTGAGCTGCTGCAGGCCGTGGGCAGATAATTAAAAGCTGATACAACACAGCAAAAAGCGGACCGCAGCGCGGTCCGCTTTCGTAATGTGTCCAATGCTTCTCTATCAGCCGCGGATATCCTTCCAGACGGTATCGAGCACGGCCTCGGTGATCTCGTTCGCGCGGGCGACCAGCTTTTGGCCTTCCTCGGCGAAGAACGCGGCCTTCTCCTCGTCCTTGACGCCGCCCAGATTGATCTGAACGTTCATCCATGCGCCGTGCACGGCGGTGTGCAGGTTGTGGATGCCGACGCCGAGGTCGCTTGCGCAGTTGGTGTTGTAGTGCCCGGGCAGGGTGTTGGCAAGCTCGAGCGCCTGCGCGGCGAGGCGAAGGGTCTCGAACGGGACTTCGGTCGCAACGAGCGTCGCGTCGGCGATCGCCCTGCGGCGGAGCGCCTTCTCCTCGTCGGTCTCCTTCGGCATCTTGAAAGCCGCGGCGACGAGGTTGTAGGCGTCCGTGTCCTTATCGACCTGGAGGGTCAGCGCCTTATAGATCGGCATGCCCTCGTCGATGACCTTCTGCGCGATCGGCCATTCGGCCTCATAGCGCTTCTTGCTCGTGGTTTGGCCCGCGACCATCGTCACAAGGCCCGCGCCCTGCGCGCCGCAGAGCGCCGCCGCGCTTCCGCCGCCGGGGGCGGGGGCATCGCTGGCGAGAACGTCGAGATATCCGGTTACCTGCATGTCAATGAGTTTCATAGATCTTCCCTTTCTTAATAACGGTTTTTACTTGGTTGGAGCCCATGCGGTAGAGCAGCATCGGCAGCTCGTCCGCATTCCAGATAACGAGGTCGGCCTGCTTGCCCTTTTCGGCGGAACCGACTTTTTCGCCCATTCCGATAGCGCAGGCGGCGTTGAGGGTGACAGCTGTCAGCACTTCGCCGGGATACATCCGATAGCGCAGATAGCCCAGGTTCATGGAGAGCTGCAGGTTGAGGGAGGGGCAGGAGCCCGGGTTGAAGTCGGTCGCGATCGCTACGGGCACGCCTGCGCTGATCATGTCCCTGGCTCTTGCAAAGGGTTTGCCGAGGTAGAGCGAGGTCTGCGGCAGCAGGCAGGCGACGGTCTTCGATTTCGCCATGGCCGCGATGCCGGAATCCTTCGTTGCGATCAGGTGCTCCGCCGAAACAGCGCCGATCTCCCCCGCGAGCTCGCTGCCGCCGAGGGGATCGATCTCGTCCGCGTGGATCTTGGAGGGCAGGCCCAGCTTCTGCGCCGCGAGCAGCAGCTTTTTCGACTGCTCCACGTTGAACACCGAGCTTTCGGTGAACACGTCGCAGAAGTCGGCGAGCTTTTCCTCGGCGACGACGGGGAGGACCTCCCGGATCAGATAGTCGATATAGCCGTCGGGATCGCCCTTGAACTCTGCGGGGACGGCGTGAGCGCCGAGGAAAGTGGAGACCACGTCCTGCTTCGCTTCTTCGTTCAGCCTGCGGATAACGCGAAGCTGCTTCAGCTCGGTCTCCTTGTTCAGACCGTAGCCGGATTTGACCTCGACCGTCGTAACGCCGAAGCCGAACTCCTCGTCGAGGAAGCCGAGGCTGCGCTCGAAGAGCTCGTCCTCGGTGGCTTTGCGCGTGTTGACGAGCGTGTTAAGGATGCCGCCGCCCGCGTTCAGTATGTCGAGATAGCTCGCGCCTGCGATCTTGAGCGGGACCTCGTGCGCGCGCCAGCCGCCGAAAACGAGGTGGGTATGCGCGTCCACAAGGCCGGGGGTGACGAGCCTGCCGCCCGCGTCGAGCGTTTCGCACTCGACCTCGGGCAGCTCGCCGTTTTCATAGACGCCTGCGATCATGCCCTCGTCGTCGACGAGCACCGCGGCAGACCGGTATTCCTTTATCTCGCCCTGCGCCGCGCCGCAGCGGACTGTGCTACCGAGCGGCGTTGCGAGCAGGCCGATATTCTTTATAAGAAGCATAATTTTATATTACAGCAGATAGTTCTCGATGATCTGCTTGTCGGGATCGAAATCGTTGAGCTGGAGGTAGTACTCCGCCGAATCGATCAGCGCGCGCATCGGAGTCAGGCCGATGATCTCGGTGCCGGTGACCCAAACGCCCCAGCGCCTCGCCTCGGCCTTCGTGACCTCGACCACCCTGTAAAGCGGGGTGCGGTTGAAGTCGGTCATGTTGATGGAGACCTGCGCGTACTTCTGCGCGGGTATGCCCTTCTCTTCGTCGGCGTCGATCTCGATCAGGAAGCCGTTGGACTTGACGCAGTCGAAGCCGCCGTTCTTGCGGCGGATGATCTTCGCGATGGCCTTCGCGATCTCGACGTTGTCGGTGGAAAGGTTGATGTTGAACGCAACGAGCGGCATGCGGCAGCCGACGGCGGTGCAGCCGGCGGTGGGATGGATCTGAGCGCCGCCGAAATCGGGGGTCCACATCGGATCCTTGACCTTCTCGGCCATGCCCTCGAACTGGCCCCTGCGGATGTCCGCAAGGTTCACGCGGTGCGGCGCGGAAGCGGAGTCCTCATAGAGGAACACGGGCACGCCGGCCTCGGTCCAGATGCGCTCGCCGAGCTGCTTGGAGTATTCAACGGTCTCCTCCTTGGTGCAGTCCTTGAGGGGGATGAGGGGGCAGACGTCCACCGCGCCCATCCTCGGGTGCTCGCCCTGATGGTGGTTGAGGTCGATGAGCTCGACGGCCTTCTTCGCGAGCGCCACGGCGGCGTTCATAACGCCCTCGGGATTGCCCATGAAGGTGATGACGCTGCGGTTATGGGAAGCGTCGCTCGAATAGTCCAGCAGCGTGACGCCAGGGGTGTTCCTGACCTGGTCGACGCATGCTTCGATGACTTCGTGATTCCTGCCCTCGCTGATATTGGGCACGCATTCAATGATCTTTGCCATTTTTATTTCATCCTTTCAGAAACGGTTTTTTCGATAAGCTCGTCATCCGCGAAATAGGGGATGGTGATATGGGCCTTGCCCGCCCATTTTTCGTTGTACTTGATGCTGGTCTCAACGGAATGCTCGTTCCTTGCCCAGTTGCGCCTTGCGACGCCGCCCATGACGTCCCACATCATGGCGCTCCTGATGATCGCATCGACGCGCTCGCTGCCGTCGAGCACGAGGCCGAAGCCGCCGTTGATGGACTTGCCGATGCCCACGCCGCCGCCGTTATGCAGCGCGCAGAGGCTCATGCCGCGCGCGGCGTTGCCGGCGAAGCACTGCACGGCCATATCCGCCATGACGTTCGAGCCGTCCTTGATGTTCGCGGTCTCGCGGAACGGGGAGTCGGTGCCGGAGACGTCGTGATGGTCGCGGCCGATCATGACCGGGCCGATCTCGCCGCTGCGCACCATCTCGTTGAACTTCAGCGCGATGCGTGTGCGGCCCTCGGCGTCCTGATAGAGGATGCGCGCCTGCGTGCCGACCACCAGCTTGTTGGCCTTCGCGTCGCGGATCCAGATGTAGTTGTCGCGGTCCTGCGGGCAGCGGGTAGGATCGATGCAGCTCATAGCCGCCGCGTCGGTCTTGTCGAGATCCTCGGGCTTGCCGGAGAGGCAGACCCAGCGGAAGGGACCGTAGCCGTAGTCGAACAGTACGGGGCCCATGATATCCTCGACGTAGCTCGGGAAGATGAAGCCGTCCTTCTCGTCGACGCCGTTCCTGCTGATCTCCTGAACGCCGCTGTCGTAAACGGCCTTCATGAAGCTGTTGCCGTAGTCGAAGAAATAGGTCCCCTTCTTCGTTAGCGCAACGATCGCGTCGAAATGACGGCGGAGCGAGGCGTTGACCCTGCGCTCGAACTCCTCGCGGTCCTCGTGGAGCATCTTCGTGCGCTCCTCGAAAGTGAGGCCTACGGGGCAGTAGCCGCCGTTATAGACGTTGTGGCAGCTCGTCTGGTCGGAGAGCAGGTCGATATGGATATCGTGCTTCACGGCGTATTCGAGCAGGTCGACGATGTTGCCGTGGTAAGCGATGGAAACGGAGGTCTTGTTGGCGAGATGCTCCTTGACCGAGGCGAAGATCTCGTCGAGGTCGTCGGAGATCGTGTTGACCCAGCCCTGATCGAAGCGGGTCTTGATCCTGGAAAGGTCGACTTCGGCGAAGACGCCGACCGCGTGCGCGATGTTCGCCGCCTTGGGCTGCGCGCCGCTCATGCCGCCGAGACCGGAGGAAACGAAGAGCTTCCCCGCAAGGTCGCCGTCAACGGGAACGCCCAGCTCCTTGCGGCCCGCGCCGAGGATCGTGTTGAACGTGCCGTGCACGATGCCCTGGGGCCCGATGTACATCCAGCCGCCCGCGGTCATCTGGCCGTAGTTGGCGACGCCGAGCTCCTCGGCGATCTCCCAGTCCTTGAGGTTGTCGAACATGCCGACCATCAGCGCGTTCGTCAGGATGACGCGCGGCGCGGTGGGCTTGGACGGGAACAGGCCGAGCGGATGGCCGGATTCGACCACCAGCGTGGTGTCCTCGGTAAGCTCCTCGAGGTACTTCTTGATCAGGCGGTACTGCAGCCAGTTCTGGCAGGGCTGACCGGTCTCG
>JAEEKE010000015.1 GCA_016282255.1 Bacillota bacterium | reverse complement strand
TCCTTCTCGGTGAAGTAGATGCCGATGGGGCCGTACTGCAGCTGCATGACGGTCTCGGGATCGTACCACTGGTCGAAGTACTTGAGCAGCAGCTCGGGGTTGCCGCAGGCGGCGGTGACGTTCAGGTTGCCGGAGGTGACGCCCGGGCCGGAGCGGATGGTGAGGTTGCGGGTGTTGGCGTACTCAGTGCCTTCGGGGCCGTACATCGGGGGCAGGAAGACGAAGTCATCGGCGTGCTCGCCGGCGATCTCGTTGATCTCCCACCAGGTGGTGACGCCCACGCGGCCCTGGCTGACCTTCGCGATCAGCTGGCTGGTGGACTGGGAGAACATCTCGAGGTCCATCAGACCCTCGGCGTACCAGTCGTGGAAGTAGGTGACAGCGTCGCGGTAGGGCTGCGTGGCGCAGACGAATTCCACCGTGCCGTCGGGCTTGGCCATCAGGTCAAAGCAGATGTCGGAGGTGAAGTTGGTGAAGCCGAAGCCCGCGTAGAAGATCTCCTGGCCCCAGCACCACTGGTCGTAGCCGGTGGACATCGGGATGGTGGAGCCCGCGCCGTTGCCGTTCCTCGTGGCCATATCGTTATCGCGGAAGGCCACGAGCGCATCGTGCAGCTCGGTCAGGTTGGTGGGCACGGCAAGGCCGAGCTCATCGAGCCAGGTCTTGTTGATCATGGAGAACTCGGGGATGGCGTAGATGGAGAGGTCGTCCGTTGCGCCGATGGCCGCGGTGCCCATGATCTCGCCGGAGGGCAGGCCGTAGATCTTGCCGTCCGCCTGGGTGATGCCCGCCTTGATGTCGGGATGCTTCTCGAGGATGGCGGAGAGCTTGGGCATGATCTCGGGGGTGATATACGGGGTGAGGTCTATGAAAGTGCCGTCCGAACCGTATTCGTTGATGTCGTTCTGGCTGAAGCCGACCGCGATGAACGCATCGGGGAGCTGGTTGCCGCCGATGAGCACGCCGACCTTTTCACCGAGGGAATCGCTCATAAGATCCCACTCGATCTCAACGCCCGCGTCCTCCGCAAGCTTGGTGAGCACGGGGTTCGAGTCGTTGCCGCTCGAAAGCACGCTCATGCCGCCCACGATCAGGAAATCGGATTGGTTCTCGTCCTTGCTCGTGCCGCCGCCCTTGCCGCAGGCGGTGAGGGTCAGCACGAAGAATACTGCCAAAAGAACGGATAATGCTTTTTTCATGTTCGTTTCTCCTTTATTGAATTAGCCTTTTACCGCGCCGGACATAAAGCCCTGCTCGAAGTACTTCTGAACGAAGGGGTAGATGATGAGCATCGGCGCCGCCGCCACGATCATGGAGGCGAACTTGACCAGCTCGGAGATGCGGTTCGTTTCCGCGTAGCTGAGGCCGGGCGTCATCTGACTCAATGCCTCCGTCGTGATCAGGATGCCCCTCAAAACCAGCGGGAAGGGATACTGATCCTTCTGCAGGTAGATGAGGGAGGTGAACCAGTCGTTCCAGTAGGCGACCATGGAGAACACCACGACAACGGCCATTATGGAGCGGCTCAGCGGAACGACGATCCTGAAGAACGTCTTAAAGTCGTTCGCGCCGTCTATCTCCGCCGCCTCCATCAGCTCCTTGGGGATGTTGTTTTCAAAGAAGTTGCGCACGATGATGACGTTGCCCATCGCCACGCCGCCCGGCAGGAACAGCGCCCACATGTTGTTGAGAAGGCCCGTATCGCGGACGACCAGGTAGGTGGGGATAAGACCGCCGCCGAAGTACATCGTGATGATGAAGAAGATGGAGATCAGCTTTCTGCCCGGCAGCTTTTTCTTGCTCAGCGGATATGCCGTCAGGTAGACCATCGCAACGGAGTAGAGCGTACCGATCACGGTGTATTTGATGGAGTTCAAAAAGCCGTTCAGCAGGCTGGAGTTCTGGAAGACCCTCTCATAGCCCTCGAGCGTGAACTTGCTGGGGAAGAGGAAGGTCTTGCCGGCATAGACCTCGTAGGGATCCGACACGGACGCCACGATTACATAATAGAGGGGATAGGCGATTATCAGCATGATAAGCGCGGTGAGGATCACGAGCACGATATCGCTCGTTTTGTCCGACATGGTGTGCATGCCCTGCTTTCTCTTCATAACGGCACCCCCTTACACAAAGCTGACGTCCGCGGCCTTCTTGGCGATCTTGTTCACGATGATCAGCAGTATGATGTTGATGACCGTGTTGAAGAGGCCGATGGCCGTTGAGTAGCTGTAGGCGTGGTCCACGATGCCCTGCTCGTAAACGTAAACGGCTATGACGTCGCTCGTGGCTTTGTTCAGCTGCGTCTGGAGCAGGAAGACCTTTTCAAAGCCGACGCTCATGATGCCGGATACGGCCATGATCAGCTGGATGATGACCATGGGCACGAGCTCGGGGATATCGATGACCCTGATGCGCTGGAACATGGACGCGCCGTCGATCTTGGCCGCTTCATACAGGCCGGGGTCGACCGCGGAGAGCGTGGCAAGGTAGATGATGGTGCCCCAGCCGGCGTCCTGCCATATGCCCGATATGATGTAGATCGGGCGGAACGCCTGGGGCAGCGTCATGTAGTCGATCTGATTGCCCGTGAGCAGGTTGATAAGACCGCCGTAGGGGCTGAGGAAGATGCGGATCATACCGCAAACGACCATGATGGAGATGAAGTGAGGCGCGTAGAGAACGGTCTGGACCACTCTCTTATAACGCTTGAAGCGAAGCTGGTTGATCGCAAGCGCGAGCAGGATGGGAACGGGGAAACTGAAGACCAAACTCAACACGCTCAGAAGAACGGTGTTTTTGATCATTCGTCCGAAGGTCGGAGCGGTGAAGAAGCGCTCGAACCACTTAAGCCCGACCCATTGACTTCCGAAGAAGCCCTGCGCGGGCTTGTAATTGCGGAAAGCGATCTGTATGCCGTACATCGGTATGTATTTATACACGATCGTGATCGCAATGGGGATCAAAAGCATGAGGTAAAGCTGCCAGTTCTCGAGTATCCGGCGGCCGAGCGGTTTGCCGGGCCGGACGATGCTCTTCGCTTTCCCTCCGCCTTTTGTAAGTGTGCTCACAGGGAATCCCTCCTTGCTTGACATAAGGTGTTGGGCTGCCCGCCCCCGCCGCCGGGTCACCAACCTGAACGGGGAGCACGGGCTTCGTGAAACGTTATACTCATAATATCATATAATATTTGGCTGTGTCAATGCTTATTTTCATTATTTTGACATTTTTGTGTCTTTTTTTCTTTTTCCATGAAATTGCTCTTTACATTCATGAAATTATAGTGTATATTAACCATAAGATTTCACATAATTTCACGAAACGGAGTGAATGATATGGCAGAACCGAAAAACAATCCGACCATGAAGGACGTGGCCCGTGAGGCCGGCGTGGCTCTTGGCACGGTCTCAAAGGTGGTAAACGGCATCCCCGTGGGCGAGGAATACCGTATAAAAGTCGAAAAGGCCATCAAAAAGCTGGGCTATCAGCTTAACAGCTATGCAAGGGGTCTCAAGAGCGGCCGCACGATGGCGGTGGCCGTGCTTATGCCGAACCTTGTGAGCCCGTATTTTGCGTCGCTCGTGAACGCGATCAGCCGCGTGCTCAGCGCGAAGAAGTACCATCTTGTCTATTTCGGCACCGATTACGACCCGACTCAGGAACAGGAATACGTTCGCATGGCCGAACAGCAGAAGGTGGACGGCATAATCTGCCTGAGCTATAACCCGAGGCTCGTTGTATCCGATGAAACGCCCCTTGTGTCCATCGACCGCTATTTCGGGGCCAAGATCCCCTGCGTGGCAAGCGACAACTACGGCGGCGGCTGGCTCGCGGCGGAAAAGCTCAAGGAAAACGGCTGCCGGCGCGTTGCGATGCTGCGTATCGGCTCCCGCCTTCCCCACGAACCCTCCAAGCGGCGCGACGGCTTTGTGATGGCGTGCGAGGCTTTGGGGCTTGAATGCGACCAGAAGATACTGGACGACGGAGCGCCGTACCAGGAATTCATCGATTTCCTGCACGGGCATTATAATAACGGAAAGCTCGATTTTGACGGCATTTTCTGCGTTACGGACTCGGTCGCCCACCAGATCATCGGCACGCTCGGCGAGATGGGTCTCTCAGTGCCGGGCGACGTTCAGGTGATAGGCTTCGACGGCATCCGCAGCTTCGGCGATATGGAGCTTACCTGTTCCACGATCATCCAGCCCGTTGAGGCGATCGCGGAGACCTGCGTCAACCTGCTTTTGAGCGAGGATAAGTCGCAGCTGCCGTCGCTTGTCTGCCTGCCCGTCAAATACGGCTTCGGCGGCACGACGCTTAAATGACACGAGCGGAGAAGGCTTTTAATGGCGAGCGAATACTTCAAATATCTTGCGAGAAACGAAAGGCCGGATGAGCCGCCCCCTCCGATGACGCGGAAGGAAAAGCTCAAAAACTGGCTCCACTACAACTGGTACTGGCTCGTGATCGGAGCGGTGCTGCTTTCGGTCGCCTGGAGCATCATGAGAAACCTGCTCGGCATCGGCAGGATCGAGCCGGACTACACCTTTGCCTATATCGGGCGGTTCGAGATCCCTCAGGAGCAGGCGGAGGCGTTCGAAGAGCGGCTTGCCCTGCTTGGAGACGATGTGAACGGCGACGGAAAGGTCGTGGTAAAGCTCAATCAGTATCCGTCGAACCGCAGCGCGGACGCGGAGAGCTCGCTCTATTACGGCTATGCCGCCGACACGCTCGTTGTGGCCGACATCACCAAGGGCGACAGCTATTTCTTTTTGACTGAGGACCCGGACGCCGTGCAGAGGGCATATCAGATACTGGCAAAGCCGGACGGCTCCGCCCCGGATGAGGACGATTATTTTGCCGAAGACAAGGTCTTTCCCTGGTCTTTTTGCCCCGTGCTCGAAGCGCTCGGGCTGGATGAGGGCGTGTTCTCAAAGCTGTATCTCGGCAGGCGTTATTTTGCGGGCACGGATGCGGAAAAACACCCCGGGGACGAGGCGTTCTGGGAAAGAATCACCGAAGGAGCGAAGCGATGAAAAGGTTGTTTGCCGTGATCATACTGTTTTCGGTCCTGCTCACGGGCTGCGCAAAGCCGCCCGAGGAGGACGCGCACCCGGAGTGGGACGGCGCGTGGCTGCGGATGGGCGACGTGCTTGCCGCCGAGCAGCCGCAGGGCTTTGAATTCGGCGAATCGAACGACGTGCTTTCGATCTCCGGCCTGTATTACGCCACATGGACCGACGGCGAGGGCAGGGATATCACCAATCCGCAGGGGCGCGAGGCCACGGTCTACGACGCGCAGATCTATCTTTTATTAAAGGAAGGCAGGACCGAGGGCGGTTCAAAGGCGGATATCGCGGATTGGATGAAGCGGGAGAAAGCGAGCTATGAGACGGGGGAGGAGAGGACCGTGACCGTCAACGGTCAGGAATACGTCCTTCTGCCTTTGACCGCACCGAGGAACGAAAACCCCTATCACCACGGCGTTTCCGCTTTTGCGCTGCGCGGCGCGAACGCGATAACGGTCGAGATCCTCTGCGCCGAAGGCTATGTAGGCGACGCGGAGGCGATCATGCTGCGCTTTCTCGAGGGTCTGCACTATTGAACGGGAGCTGAACGATGGGTATTTTTTCAAGAGATGAAGAGGAGCACTTCGCCGGAATAAGGAAGATCGGCTTTGCGCGCTACCGCGAGCTGCTTGAAGCGAACTGGAAGGCATTTATGATAGTGGGCTTCTATACGCTTGTGTTCTTTATCCCGTTTGCGGGGGGAATGGTGTATGCCGTCCTTTCCAAAAGCCTTGTGATCGCACTGGCCGCGGGCGTGATCGGCGGCGCGATAGCCGGACCCGGCCTTGCCTGCATGTACGATCTCATTCTGAGGCGCATGCGAAACGACCTTTCCGACTGGTGGTTCTGCTGGAAAAAGGCGTTCCGGCAGAACTGGCGCTCGGCGATCCTGCCGGGGATAGTGCAGTGCGTATTCGCGGGGATGATCATCTTTGCCGGCGCGCTGATGCTCTGGGGAGCTTCCAGTCCTTCGCTCGGCACGCTGGCGCTGATGCTCTCCGGCTCGCTCCTTCTGACCATGCTGATGACGGTATGGTTTGCGCAGCTCGTGCTGTTCTCTCAAAAAACGCTTATCCGCCTGAAAAACAGCCTGTTTTTCACCATCTTCCATTTCGGACGGATGCTCGGCATGGCGGCGCTTCAGACGGCATGGTGGCTGATCCTGTTCCTCTTCCTGCCGTGGACCGGCTTTGTATTGCCCTTCCTCGGAATATGGTACATCCTGTTCCTTTCGCTCTCCATGATCTACCGTGCGCTCGACAGGGATTTCAGGATCGAGGAGCAGATCCGCGAAGTATTCCCGGGCACGCTGCCGGAGGAGGAGTACATACCGTGAGCAGGATCGTTGCGGAAAATCGCTTTACGCTCACAAAGGAGCTGTTTTACGAAGGCGCAAAGCGTGTTTCAAAGGAGAACTACGCCCCGTTTGCAAAAAAGGCGATGCTGTGGATCGCCGCCGCGTGGGCGGTGATGGCGTTCGTGACGCTGCTGCTTCGGCAAAGCCCGCTCTACATCGCTTTCGAGGCCGTCGTGCTCGGGCTCGTCTGCCTTTGGCTCGCGGTGTATATGCCCTGGCATAAGCGCAGAAGGGCGTATAACAAGCTGACCGAACAGTACGGAGAGGATCTGGAGCGCACCGCCGTGTTTTACGAGAACGCGCTCAGGGTGAACGCTTCCGGCCGCGAGCTGGAGTTTGAGTACGGCAGCATCGTGAAGATCCTCTCGTCCGAGCGCATGCTGATCCTGCTCACGAGCGGCAGCAAGGCGATCATGGCGGCGAAAAACGGCTTTACGGTCGGCACCGAATCGGATATATACAAAGCAATAGAAGATTATAATAACGTTACATGAACATTAATACCGCCGCTGAAGACAAAGCGACGGTATTTATTTTGTTTATTTACTCACATTATATCAAAAAGTATATTGACATGACCCAAGTGATTTGCTATACTTAAGCCGCGTAATCGTGAAACGTTACACCAACCACACCCCGCTCCGCTTGCTCCGCCCATTCGGCGCTGTTTGCGGGCACACCGACTATTGGTCATTGAAAGGACGGTATTATGAAGAAGAATCTAACCCGCATCCTCGCGCTCGCGCTTTCCGTGATGATGGCGTTCACACTCGCCGCATGCAGCGGCAACGGCGGCGGAAACGATGCGAAGGTCGCCGACGATATAGTGAACGGCGATTTTGAGGATGTCTCAAGCGGACAGTGGGTCGGATGGACCCGCAAGGACGCCGCCTTCAACTTCCGCGGAGTGACGGACGCCGAAAAGGTGAACGGCGCACCCATGGAGAAGAGCGGTCAGTACTACTTCGCCGGCACCGTGGGCGGCAACCCGCCGATGCGCGGCACGCTCACGAGCGATCCCTTCAAGCTCGGCGGCAACGGCTTCATCACCTTCAAGATGGGCGGCGGTAAGAACAAGGACAAGGTCTATGTCGAGTTCTTCGAGCAGGGCAACGACACGGCGCTTGCAAGGGTCTCGAACGACGACTGCGACGGCGTGTTCATCACCGACCACCTGATCACCAAGATCGTGGACCTCTCCGCGCACATCGGCAAGACCATCTACATCGTGGCGACCGATAACGACGCCGGCAACGACGTTTCCTGGCTGAATCTCGACGCTTTCAAGGTATGTAAGGACCAGGCTGAGGTCGACGCGGCGAAGGCCGAGCACGACAAGCAGATCGAGACCTACGGCGAAAAGCCCTTCGAGGAGGATGAGACCAGCAATACCATAGTGAACGGCGGCTTCGAGACCGGCGATCTGACCGGCTGGCTGCTGCTGGACGGCACCGCCCTCACCCGCGCCGCGATCGTGCCCACCACCCAGATGTACTGGAACGACCGCATGGTCTACGGCGAAGGCGAATACTATCTGGACGGCTCCAACAACGGCGCGATCCAGGAGAACCTGACCGGCAGCATCCGCTCCACCAAGTTCACCCTCGGCGGCGACGGCTTCATCACCTTTATGATCGGCGCAGGCAACGGCGGCTCCTATGTGGCCCTCTGCGACGGCAATACCGATGAGGAGCTGATCAAGCAGGAGAACACCTACTTCTCCGACCCCGCCCTCGCGCTCACGCTGCTCCGCTTCTACATGGATGCGAGCGAGTACATCGGCAGGGTGTGCTATATCAAGGTCGTTGACGCAAACGACGGCTCGAGCGGCGGCTTCGCGTTCATCAATGTGGATGACTTCCGCGTCAGCATGACCCGCGACGAGGTCGCTGCGCTCGAGGTGGAGCAGATGGAGAAGATCCAGAACGAGACCTATAACTCTCCCTCCTACGACGACCTCACCAACCTTCGCAACTACTACGCAAACTATCCGTACCCCGTACCGCTTCAGTCCCTGACCATCACCGCCTATGCGGAAAATCAGGTCGTTGACTGCGGCACGGTCGACCTCAACGCCTTTGTGGCGGACGCCGCAGCGGCCTTCGGTTCCGAGAACGTGCCCGTGGCGATCAGCCGCGTTGAGTTCGAGGGCAATACCGTATCGGACGGCTTCGACGCCTTCGATATGAGCGCTCCCGGTTACTATAAAGTATTCTACGGTGCCGAGCACGACGGCAAGACCGCCGAGACCTCGTTCACCGTGGTGGCGATGGCGGACCGCAATTCCGTCGCCAACGGCGGCTTTGAGGCCGGCAACCTCGCCGGCTGGACCGTGCTCACCGACGGCTGGGCCTTTGTAGAGGGTCAGTACGCAGGCGTCATCTCC